>JASHQT010000138.1 GCA_030039005.1 Bryobacteraceae bacterium | reverse complement strand
GATGCCGGTGCTTTTCGTGCTTGGTCTCGCCCCGGCCAGACCGGCGACTCTTCGGCCGGCTGACACAGTGACTCGGACATTGGATTTTTCGGACGGCTCTCCACCCGGCGCCACCGGCATTTCTTCCTTCATTCTTCGTATCTAGCCTCTTTCCGTTCGCAACTCGATTGGCGTACGTGTATTCGTACGCCCAGATTTAAGGCGAGGAAGGAGATGTACATTGAATCCCCGAAGGAAATTCTTTAGAAGCTTTTTAGAAATGGGTGCGGGAGCCGCGCTGGCCCAGACGATGAGCGCTCAGCAGGCGCGCGAGGACCCGGCGCCGGTACCCGTCATGACGCCGGATGGCTGCGACCTCCCGTTCACGACGGACAACGGAGTGAAGGTCTTTCATCTGATCGCGGAGCCGGTCAAACAAACCATCGTTCCGGGCCGGACCTTGGATCTATGGGGCTACAACGGAAGCGCGCCAGGTCCCACCATTCAAGCCAACGAAGGAGACCGCATTCGAATCATCCTCGACAATCACCTACCGGAGCCAACCAGCATTCACTGGCACGGACTGGAGCTTCCCATTGAGATGGATGGAGTGCCGGGAATCGGCCAGAAGCCGGTGGCGCCGGGAGGGCGATTTGTCTACGAATTTTCGCTCCATCAGAACGGGACCTTCTTTTATCACTCGCATATGGCGATGCAGGAAATGGTCGGGATGCTGGGAGGGTTCGTCATTCATCCGAGGGTCGCGTACTCACCACGCGTGGATAAAGACTATCTGATCGCGCTGCAAGAGTACGCCGTGCTGCCCAACAGCACGATTCCGAACAGCATGAGCATGGAGTTCAACTGGCTCACGTTCAATGGAAAATGCAGTCCCGCTTCGACGCCGTTGATCGTCAAGCTGGGCGAGCGCGTGCGAGTGCGAATCTTCAACCTCGGCATGGATCACCACCCGATTCATCTGCACGGGTACACGTTCTGGGTGACCGGACACGAAGGCGCGCGGCAGCCGGAGGCGATCTGGGCGCGCGGGAACACGGTGCTGGTGGGGGTGGCGCAGGCGCGGGATATCGAGTTCGTGGCGGATCGGGCCGGGGACTGGATGCTGCATTGCCATCTGCCGCATCACATGATGAACCAAATGTCGTCGAACGTGGGACCGATCACGCGGTTGGGCCGGGGCATGCGGGCGGGCGCGAGCATGCAGGAAGCCATGGGCATGCCGCGCAGTGGAGATGCGACGGCGGAAAACAAAGCTCCCAGTTTGGGGCGCGGCTTGGGGGTGGGGTCGACGGCGGATGTGCCGCAGACCAACGGCCCGCTGGCTCAAAGCGGGGAGGCAGTGCATCACGGCGATATGGCGATGTCCGAGATTGCGAAGAACGCCAATCAAATCCCGCTGTTCCCCCAGGACGCCTTCATGGAAAGTTCCATGATGGCCATGGATCAAGAAGTGGAGAAACCGGAGAACTACGGACTACCGGCGGGGTGGAGCGGATACATGGGCGGGATGATGACGCTGGTCCGAATCATGCCGCCGGAACAATATGACAAAGTCATGGAGCTCAAGGCGGCGGGTGCGAGGGGGAATAGCCGATGAAAGCGATTCTGTTCAGCACCATAATTTCTTTGACATTGATCCCTCTGCACGCGCAGGGCCCTCAGAATAGCCAGAAAAAAAGTTTCGACTTCCGCGGCAAGGTGAATGCGGTGGACATGGCCGCCAAGCGCCTCACGGTGACCAGCGAGCCGATCGCAGGCTGGATGGGCGCGATGACGATGAGCTATGCGGTCAAAAACGATGACGTATTGAATCATGTAAAGGCCGGGGATCGGGTGACGGCTAAGGTTTACGAAGGCGATTTGACGTTGTATGACGTACAGGTGGTAACGGCCGCATCCGCTGGCCTCAGTTTGGAAGAGCTGGAACAGGTGGCCTTGGCGAACAATCCAACCATGGCGCAGATTCAAGCGAACCTGCAGGTGGCTTCAGGCCTCGTGCGGCAAGCAGGGCTGTATCCGAATCCGGTCGCGGGCTACTACAGCGACCAGGTTCGCGGCGGATTGTATGGCGGCGGCGAAGAAGGCGCGTTCATCAGCCAGGACATCGTGCTCGGAGGAAAGCTGGGCGCCGCGCGGCGCGTGGCGAAGCTGGAGGCGAATGAAGTGGCCACCAGCGGGGGGATTCAGCGGCTGCGCATCCAGAGCAATGTGCGCGCGCTGTTCTATGAGGTGTTGGCCGCGCAAAACATGGTGGAGGTGCGGCAGAACCTGGTGAAGCTGGCTGGCGACGCCGTCGAAACGTCGCAGGAGTTGGGGAATGTAGGGCAGGCCGACCGCCCGGACATCCTGCAAGCCGAAGTGGAACAGCAACAGGCGGCGGTCGGTTTGCGGGTCGCACAGCAGAATTTGGAAGCTTCGTGGCGCGTGCTGGCCGCGGTGGTGGGAAAACCGGACTTGCCGGTGGCGAAATTGGAAGGCGATCTGGAAGCGATTCCCGACTTGAGCTACGGCGAGTGGAAGGCAAGCGCGCTGCGCGATAGTCCCGAGGTGAAGCTGGCACAACAGGAAATCGAGCGGGCGGAGGCGGAACTGGTCGAAGCGCGCAAAGTTCCGATCCCCGATCTCCAGCTCACGGGGATCCTCTATCAAAATTACGAGCCTCTACCGAATGGAAGGCCGGCAGGGCTGATGGGCGGAGCGCAGGTGGGAGTTCAGTTGCCGATTTTCGATCGCAATCAAGGAAACATTGCGGCTGCCAAGGCTCGAATCGAGGATGCCAGGCAGAATCTGGTGCGGGTGAAACTCGCGCTCCAGCGCAACCTGGCGGACCTGTTTCGCGATTACGATTCCGCGCGCGTGACGGTGGAGCAATACAAGATGCAAATGCTGCCGCGCGCCGAGCAGGCGTACGAAATGTATCGCAGCAATTATCAGAAGATGGCCGGAGCGTATCCGCAGGTGCTGATTTCGCAGCGGACGTTGTTCCAGTTGCAGACCGATTACATCCGGGCGCTCGAAAACACATGGCAGAGCGCGCTGTTGATTCGAGGATTCGGATTAAGCGATGGGTTGGCCGCGCCGGGAATCGTGGTGAGCCCGAGTGCGGGCGGCATGGTTCCAACCTCGTATCCGGTGCGATAGGGAAGGGCGGATTAAAATGCAGAAGGCAACGTGGATGATCGCCGGAGCCGTGGCGATTTGTGTTTTGGAGGCGATCGCAGGCGTCGTTTATTTGAAGACCCGAGCAAACGGATTCAGCGCTCGTGCACAGCCGAGCGCTCTGGAAACCTGGGTCGCACGCCAGGCGCGGGAAATGGCGGTGCCGGGCGACGCGAAGCAACGAGAGAATCCAGTCGCGGACTCGCCTCAGGTCCTTGCCGATGCACGCGCGCATTGGGCGGATCACTGCGCAGGCTGCCATTCAAACAATGGCAGCGGAGATGCCGAGATGGGAAAGCATATGTACCCGCCGGCGCCGGACATGCGGCAGCCGAGCACACAAAATCTGAGCGACGGCGAGTTGTTCTACATCATTCAGAACGGCATTCGCCTTACCGGGATGCCTGCCTGGGGCACGGGCGCCAGCCACGACGAACAGGATTCGTGGAAGCTGGTGCGATTTATCCGGCACTTGCCCAAGCTTACCGCCGAGGAGGAACAGGAGATGGAGGGTTTGAATCCGAAGACACCGGACGAACTGAAGGAAGAGCAAGAAGAAAGGGAATTTTTGAATGGAGGCGAACCGCATGAACAGAACCAACATAAACACCATCACTAAACGCAGGGCTCTGATCGCGATTTTAGGGATCGTAGCCGTCGCGCTAATACCAACCATTGCATCCGCTCATGGCGGCGAAGAACACGTCATCGGAACAGTGACGAGCATTTCGGATACATCGATCACGGTCAAAACCATCGCTGGAAAGAATGTCGAGGTCGGGTTCGACGCGAAGACGACTTTCGCCCGCGCCAAGCAGACCATCCAGAAGGCTGATATCAAGGTCGGAGATCGCGTAGTCATTCACGCGAAGGAGGTCAACGAGAAGCTCGTCGCTCACACGGTGGAAATCGGGGCAGCGACCGCCGCACAGCATTAATGAAGCTCAGCGGTGGGGACTGGATTGCTTGTTGTAGATGATGCGGCGGCAACAAATGAAGGCACCGGTGAAGGCCAGGGCCGCGGGCACTAAGCCGGCGATGGACCAAACGGCTTTGGTGACCCAGTCGAACCGTCCGAAGTGCAATGCCGCTAGCCAATACAAGGCCGGATCAGTGAGGCGATCGGCGGGGTCGAGCCAGAGCAGCGCGTCAAACCAGCGCGGGAAAGCGAGGTAGACGCCGGAGACGCCCCATATCAGAACGAATAAAAAGCACCAAAAACCGAGCGCGCTGTGGAGATCCCAATTGATGCGCGGGAAGTGCGCGTCCCAGCTCACGGTCAGGCTCCGGCGCCAGTGGTGGATTCCGGGCCACCAAATCACGGCGCCGGTCAGGCACAGCAACGTCAGAGTGAGTGCGCCGAGCCCGTTCACGAGGCGGCCGGTCGAGCCGGCGAAAAGAGTGGTGTGCAGTTTCACGAGCCATTCGATGGAGGACCACTGGGCGAGCTCGTTCTCATAGACGATGATGCTGCCGGTAAGGCTCATCAACGCCAGGTAAGCACCGGCCACGGCCCCCACGAAAAAGTGGATCTGGAATATCGCGTTGTGCAGCCACATTTTCTGCGGCTGCTCCAGCCATTGCCGCCACGCGCTCATCGTGCTTTCTCATGATATCTGGCAGAGTCAAGGGTTGTTGCCCGCGGCAACGGTTAGATGAAGATGCAGGTTGCGTGTCGGGGAAAACACTACCTTAGTACTCGGTCTTAGCCCGGTCGCTCACGGAATTGCCTTAGTACCTATATTGCAAGTACTCTACTGCCGATCAACAGCTCTAACGGGGGACCGTTTGAGCAAGATTGCCATATTTGCGTGTGAGCCGCAGCCCATCGTGATTGAAGGCTTGAAGAAAGTGCTGGCCGAAACGAACGATCTGTTTCTGGCGGGCGCGGTATCCCGGCCAGCCGAGGCACTGGAAGCGATCCAGCGGTCTCAACCGAACGTCGTGCTGCTGGATGCTACCGCCGGGCTGACGGCTGCATTCCGGCTGCTCAGCCAGTTGAAAAGCGCCGGGCAAATTTACGCAGTCCTGTGGGTAGTGGATCTTCCCGAAATGGATGCGTTCCGGGCGCTGCAAATGGGAGCTCGCGGGATCATCCGGAAAACCTTGCCGGTGGGTAAGCTGCTGGAGTGCCTGCGTGAGGTGGCAGCGGGCAAAATCTGGATGCAGGAATCCGAGCAACTGGCCGAGTTCCTGCAACGCAAGGAGGCCACGCGGCTGACGCCGCGCGAAAAAGAGGTGGTGCGGTTGATCTGCCGCGGGTTGCGCAACCGGCAGATCGCCGAAAACCTGCACATCACGCCCGGAACCGTGAAGGTGCATTTGATGCACATTTTCGAGAAGACGGGCTTGAAGGATCGTCTCGCCTTGGCGGTGCATGGAGGCGACCTGATCGGCGCCGAAGCTCCGGCCAACGCGAGCAGTAGCCAGTAAAGCAGGCGGTCACTCAGAGAGAGAGATGGACTAAAGGAAGCCAGCTTCCGGGCCGATCACCCGAACATGGGGCGGACGCCCCAAGCAGACGGTTTCGCGAGTCCTGTGGCCACCTCCACATCATCCCCGCACCCCGAGGTCCTCGATGGCGCGGGCGCTACTTCCGCGGTTGCTTCTGTCAGCCCGGCTGCGGCCAGCGGGCCGGCGAGCGCGGGGCGCATTCTGGCGCGCGCGTTCACTCCGTCGATTTCCGACGTCTTCTTCGTCGCTTTGATCCTTTGGCTGTTCGTGTACGGCGCCAGCGGCTGGATCGCGCTGCTGGGCGACGGCGACACGGGCTATCACATTCGCACGGGGCAATGGATCCTCGAAACTCACCGCGTGCCTACGCACGATTTGTTCTCGTTTTCGCGGCCCGCGGCGCCGTGGTTCGCTTGGGAATGGCTGACCGACGTGATCTATGCCCTCGCATTCGGAGCCGCCGGGCTCAAGGGCATCGTGCTGCTGGCGGGTGCGATGATCGCGGCGACTGCCACCCTCGTTTTGCGCTACACGCTGTGGCGCGGCGCCAATCCTCTGGTGGCGGCGTTCACGACGCTGCTCTCGGTGGGCGCCTCTTCGATGCATTTTCTGGCGCGTCCGCACCTGTTCACGCTGCTGCTGCTGCCCCTCAGCCTGTGGATCGTGGAAGCCGACCGGCGGAAGCGCACGGCCTGGCTGTGGGCGCTGGTTCCGATGACCGCGCTGTGGACGAATCTGCACGGCGGGTTCGTCATTTTTCTGGCGTGCGTGGCGCTGTTGGTCGCGGCGTGCGTCATCGAAGCGGCTCTCGGGAAAACGCGGCGGAGTGAAATCCGCCGCTATGGGGCGCTGCTGGCCGGCTGCTCGGCCGCTTCGCTCGCGAACCCCTACGGCGTCCAGTTGCACGTCCACATCTGGCAGTACCTGCGGGCCGATTGGATCCGGGACATCGTGCAGGAGTTTCAAGCGCCCACCTTTCGCTCCGAAGGCCAGCTCCAGTTCGAGGCCTTGCTGGTGGCGGGTCTGATCGCCACCGGTTACTTACTGCGCCGGCGCATGCTGGTGGAGGCCTTATGGGTGCTGTTCCTGGCACATTCGTCTTTGACCAGCGTGCGGCACGCTCCACTCTATGCCATGGTGGCCGCACCGCTCATCGCCGGTCTGATCAGCGACGGCTGGGAGTCCGCGGTCGCCGGCGCGAAAAAGACCGCGGCCGCGCGCATCTTGTATGAACTGGGCGCGGACTTAGCGGCCGGTTTTCGCCGCACCAGTCTCTGGCCGGCGCTGCTGATTGCGGCCTTGGCCGCGACGGGCGCGTCGTCGCCATGGGCGGGGCAATGGCCCCGCGATTTCCCCAGCGTGATGTTTCCCACGGCGATGGTCTCGCGGCATGCGGACCTGATTGCGTCGGGCCGCCTGCTGACCCCGGACCAATGGGGCGACTACATCATTTATCACTTCTATCCGCGGCAAAAGGTGTACGTGGACGGCCGCAGCGATTTCTACGGCCAGCAGATGGGCCAGGAGTACATCGAGTTGCTAAACGCCAGTTATGGCTGGAAGCAGATCCTGGCGCGGAGGGGCTTCACCGTCGCGTTGTTGCCGGTGAATTGGCCGCTGGCATCGATTCTGAAGCTGGACCGGGAGTGGCGAATGGTGGCCGATGACGGCCAGGCGCTACTGTTCGAGCGGGTAAGTGTGCCCACTGTGAGGAATTAAGTGCTTCAACGCGGTTCTGGTGGACGCGCGTACTAAAGAAAACGTTACGCGCAGGCTAATGAAAACCTCCCAATTTGCCGAAGCTAGTAGTCAGGGAGAACGATCCGCATGAGAAGCAATCGGAACCCGTCCGGGTCAGTGGCCCGGAGTGTTGGAAACCGCGCCGGTGCGGGCAAACCCAGCGCCGGGGAACTGGCGGTAGAGGTATCCAAGACCATGACGGCGAACCTGAACATGGCGCACGTGCCGGCAGATATTCCAGCGGATATACCGGCAGACATTCCGGCAGACATTCCGATGGAGTGGCTGGATTCGGCCAACTGGCGCCTGCCGAGCGGCAAGGCGCTGGCGGAGTTTGCGCTGCAGGCTGGTTTTCTCGCGCCTTTGCTGTTCGGAGCGGAGGGATTCGGCGAGGCGGCGATGAAGTCCGCAGACGCGGTGCCGGCGCTGGGTCCGGGAGCGGCGCGCGCGAAGAACTGCAGCAAAGGGGCCGGACGGTGACGGGAGAAGCACGATGACGGGAGAAGCACGGTGACCGCTCAAGCGCTGCTGGCCGGAGGCGTTGGTATCGCGGCGTGTGTGGACGATTTGCGGCGGCGCCAGATCGCCAATTGGATTCCCATTTCGGCCTTTGCCGGCGGCTTGGCGTTGCAGACCGTCGAGCACGGCTGGCAGGGGCTGGGTGCAGCACTGCTCGGCACGGTGATGGGAGCGGGAGTGTTCCTGATCTTTTATTTGCTGGGCGGGATGGGCGGAGGAGACGTGAAGCTGATGGCCGGATTCGGGGCGCTGCTCGGAGCCAAGCGCCTACTGATCGCGGCGTTGTGGACGGCCGGATGTGGCGGGCTCCTGGCTGTGGCGGTGATCGCCGCCGGAGCGGTGCGGGAGCTGTGGTGGCGCCGCTCAGCGCCGGGCGAAGGTTCCCAGGCCAGGCGCCGCGCGGAGACGATTCCCTATGCACCGGCGATTGCGGCCGGAGTGTGGTTGAGCCTGGTAGCAACACCATGAGGCAGCCAGCGAAGGCGGGCGAGGCGGATTTCCGCTGGCATTGGAAGTGGACGACCGAAGGCGGGAGAAAGGGATATGGATCGTAGATTTCTGACGGTACTGGGCGTGAGTCTGTTGTTCGCGCTGGTGATCTCGAGCGTGTTTTACCAGATGACGGCTCGCGCCGGCAGCCCCAAGAAGGCGGAGCCCACCGATTTGCGCGACGTCGTGCTGGCGGTGCGGCCGCTTTCGGTCGGGACCACCATCAAACCGGCCGATATCAAGATCGGTAAGCTCCCGGCAGCGGCGTTCCCCAAGGGCGCGTTCTCCAAGCCCGAGGAAGTGCTCGACCGGCCGGTGATCAGCAACATCCTGATGGACGAGCCGGTGCTCGAAGGACGGCTGGCGGCGCGCGGCAGCGGACTGGGCCTCGCGCCGGTGATTCCGGTGGGGATGCGCGCGGTGACGGTGCGGGTCAACGACGTGACGGGGATCTCCGGATTCGTCTTGCCGGGCATGCGTGTGGACGTGCTGGTAACCGGACATCCGCCCAACTCCGACGTGTCGGTGACCGCGACGCCCACGCAACTCCAGAACATGCTGGTGCTTTCGGCGGGCACGGTGATGCAGCCGGATGCGCGCGGGCAGGCCATGCCGGCCCAGACGGTCACGCTTTTAGGAACTCCCGAGCAGGCGGAAACGCTGACGCTCGCCAGCTCCGATACGCGCATTCAAATGGTGCTGCGCAACGGCAGCGATGAAACCATCACGAAGACCCCCGGCCAAGACGTCGCGGAGCTGTACGGCGAACGCGCGGAGCGCAAAAAGCCGGAGAATCCCCGGCCGCGGCCGCGGCCCGTTGTGGTGGCCGCCGCTCCCCCGCCGCCGCCTCCGCCACCCGATCAGATCGTGGTGATTCGCGGTACGCAGAAGAGCGTGGAAGTGGTGGGAACCAGCGGAGGCGGAAAGTAATCATGCGAATCCTGAAACGTCTGCATATTCTGTGGGGCGTCCTGGCCTGGGGCGCAGCCGCCTTGGCCTGGAGCACCGCCGCCTTGGTCTTTGCCCAAGGAGGACCGGAAGACATTCGCCTGACAGTGGGCAAAAGCATTGTCATCGACTATCCGGCCGACATCTCCCGGATTTCGACCAGCAACGCCGATATCGCCGATGCTTCGCCCGTAACCGGGCGTGAAATTCTGGTGCACGGCAAGGGTTTCGGCACCGTAACTCTGGTCGTGTGGAGCAAGGAGGGACAGCGCAACTTCTATAACATCACCGTCGAACAGAATCTCGAGCCCTTGCGCCGCCTCATCCGGGATACCTTTCCCTCCGAGGACATCCACGTGCAGTCCTCGCGCGATTCGCTATCGCTGACCGGCCGGGTGTCGAGCAAAGATGTTGCCGACCGGGTGACGGCACTGGCGACTTCGTTCGGCAAAACCATCGTGAACGATCTGAGAATCGCCGATCCGCCGGTCGAGAAACAGATTGTGCTGCGCATCAAGTTCGCCGAGCTGGATCGCTCGCTATCCAATCAGTTCGCCGTAAACCTGGTTTCTACGGGCGCCACCAACACCGTCGGGAGCGTGACCACGGGCCAAGCCTCCTCCACGACGCCCGCCTCGATCACCGGCTCGGGCGGAACCGTCGGCAACTCCACGTTCACGATTTCCAACGCCCTCAACATCTTCGCCTTCCGTCCGGATCTCAACCTGGGGGCCTTCATCCAGGCCCTGGAACAAAAGAATATTTTGCAGACCTTGGACGAGCCCACGCTGGTCACCAGCGACGGCAAAGAGGCGAGCTTTCTGGTGGGCGGCGAATTTCCCATTCCGGTTTTGCAGGGGGGCGCCAACTCGGGCGCGGTCACCATCCAGTTCCGGGAATACGGCGTGCGGTTGAGTTTTACGCCCAATATCACCTCGCACAACGACATCCGGCTGCATGTCAAGCCGGAAGTCTCGGCGCTGGACTACACCAACGCGCTGTCATTCAACGGGTACACGATTCCCGCGCTGTCTTCGCGCAAGATGGAGACCAATATCGAGCTGGGCGAAGGGCAAAGTTTCGTCATCGCGGGCTTGATCGACCGGCAGGTCACCGAGACGCTGGCCAGGATTCCCGTGCTTTCCAACTTGCCCATCCTGGGAAATCTGTTCAAGAGCAAATCATTCGATACCAGCAATACGGAGTTGGTGGTGATGGTCACGCCGGAAATCACCATGCCGCTTGAAGCGGGCGAGGCCAAACCTTCGATCAACATGCCGCGGCCGTTCCTGGTTCCGCTGGCGCCCGGAACGACGAACGCGTTTCCGGCGGGCAACGGCAAATCGAAGTAGGAGCTGGAGGAAGTGGGATCCGCCGCAATGAGAAAGGGCAGGCAAACGCCATGACGGGCCGCGCACCGGTTCTGACCGCGCTCGCGGTGATAGCCGACCGCGAGCTCGCCGGCCAACTCGGCGCGGCGCTGGAGCGCAGCCGTTCGTTCCAGATTCTCTCGGAGTTCAAGTCCTATCCGGCGGTAGCGACCCTGGAGATGCGGGTGCGCCAGACCAAGCCGGACGTGATCCTGCTCGACCTGGCGAGCGACCTGGAGCAGGCCTGCGAGCTGACCCGCAGCGTTTCCTCGCTCGGCCTGCGGGTGCATGTGGTTGGTTTGCACGTCCGCAACGACTCGGACGCGATCTTGCGCAGCCTGCGCAGCGGCGCGAGCGAATTTCTCTACGCGCCCTTCGATGCGCAGACCCAAAACGACGCCGTGGCGCGGCTGCACCGGCTGCTGGAGCCCGCTCCCGCCGAAGAAACCGAACCCGGCTCGATCGTGGCATTCACCAGCGCGAAGCCCGGTTCGGGGGCCTCGACGCTGGCCGCCCAAGCCGCGTTCGCTCTGCGCCGCGCCGGCGCCGAACGCGTGCTGTTGGCGGACTTCGACCTGATGGGCGGCATGATCGGCTTTTATTTGAAGCTCAGCAACACCAAGAGCCTGCTCGACGCGCTGGATGCCGCCGAGCGGCTGGAGGAGGGCGGCTGGGGGGAGTGTGTCGCGGTGTCGGATGGCGTGGAGGTTTTAGCGGCGCCGGAAGCTCCCTATGCCGGCGCCATCGACGGCGCGCGGCTGCACGCGGTGCTGGAATACGCGCGTCTGCACTACGACTGGGCCGTGATCGACCTGCCGGTGGTTTTTCAGCGTCTGAGCCTGATGACCATTTCCGAATGCGACCGCGCCTATCTGGTCTCCACGCCCGAGCTGCCCAGCCTGCACTTGGCGCGCAAGGCCGTGAACCTGCTCGATCATCTGGGCTTCCCCAAGGAACGTTTTCAAATCCTGATGAACCGCATCGACCGGCGCGATGAGATCGCCGGCTCGGACATCGAGCGCCTGTTCAACTGCGCCATCGATGCGCGGATTCCCAACGACTATTTTTCCCTGCACCGCGCCGTGACCCTGGGCCAGCCCGTGGACGGACATTCCGAGCTGGGCAAAGCGGTGGAAAACCTGGCCCATCGCCTCACCGGCGGCCGCGCGCCGGACCGCAAACGGGCGGGTTTGGCGGATCTGCGCGTCGCCACAACGCCCGCTTCGTGAGGACGAGCCCATGAACAGCGTCCATCGAAAATCCTATGTTTCCTAACCTCGAAACCAAATCGACGCCCCAAATCAGTTGGGAGCAAAGACTGCTCAAAAACGGCGGCAAGTCGCGCGGCGCGCTGAAGCCCGAATATCAGGAGCTAAAGTTCACCCTGCACCGCAAGCTGGTGGACAAGATCAATCTGGAGGCGTTGGCCACCATCGACAATCAGCGCGTACGCAGCGAGGTGCGCCAGGCGCTGATCTCTCTCATCGATTCCGAGCCGACGTTGCTCAGTTCGCTCGAAAAGCAGCAGATTTGCGACGAGGTCCTGGACGAAGTGTTTGGACTGGGGCCGCTTGAGCCGTTGTTGCAAGACCCGACCATCTCCGACATCCTGGTCAACACCCACAAGCAGGTGTACATCGAACGCAAGGGGCTGCTGGAGCTGACCACGGTCACCTTCCGCGACGCCCAGCACCTGCTGCGAATCATCGACAAGATCGTTTCGCAGGTCGGCCGGCGCGTGGACGAATCCAATCCCATGGTGGATGCGCGATTGAGCGACGGTTCGCGCGTGAACGCCATCATCCCGCCGCTGGCCGTCGACGGGCCGCTGCTGTCGATCCGCCGCTTCTCCACCGACAAGCTGATGCCCCCGGACCTGGTGGACCGCCGCGCCATGACCCCCGGCATGATGGAGCTGCTCGAGGCGGCCGTCAAGGCGCGCATGAACATCATCATCGCCGGCGGCACCGGAGCCGGAAAGACGACACTGCTTAACGCGCTGTCGGCCTTCATCTCACCCAAAGAACGCATCGTCACCATTGAAGACGCCGCCGAGTTGCAGTTGAAGCAGCCGCACGTGGCGCGTCTGGAAACCCGGCCTCCCAACCTCGAAGGCCACGGCGCGGTGCGGCAGCGCGAACTGCTGGTCAACAGCCTGCGTATGCGTCCGGACCGCATCGTGGTGGGCGAAGTGCGCGGCGAAGAGGCGCTCGACATGCTGCAGGCCATGAACACCGGCCACGACGGCTCGCTGACCACCGTCCACGCCAACAGCCCGCGCGACGCGATCTCGCGCCTGGAGGTGATGGTTTCCCTCGCCAGCGCCAATATGCAACTGGTCTCCATCCGCCAGCAAATCTCCAGCGCCGTGCATCTGCTGGTGCAGGCTTCGCGCCTCTCCGACGGCTCGCGCCGGGTGATCAACCTCACCGAAGTCACCGGGATGGAAGGCGAGGTGATCACGCTGCAGGACATCTTCGTGTTCGAAAAGCGCGGTCTGAACCCGGACGGCCGCGTGGTGGGACGCTTTGCCGCCACCGGCATCCGGCCCAAGTTCTACGAGAAGCTGCTGGCCGCCGGCATCCGCTTGCGGGCCGACCTGTTTGACGAGGTGGTGGAGGTTTGAACCTATGTTTGTGATGATCGCCATCGCGGCGTGGGCTTGCGCCCTGGTCATTTGGTGGATCTGCTCCAACGCCTTCCGCCATTCGGATCTGGACAAGCTGAAGAGCCGGCTGGTGGGCAGCACCAAGGCCAAGACGCCCAAGGCTGCCGCGGGCACGGGCTCGCTGATCCACACCGAAGAAAAAAACGTGCTGCTGGCGACCCGCTTTCTGCGGCGCTTCCAACTGCAGACCAAGCTGCAGGAGCTGATCGAGCAGGCCGGGATGAAGTGGAGCACCCACCGGCTGGTGAACACGTGCCTGGTGGCGGTGGTGGCGGCGGGCGCGCTGGCCTGGATTCTGCTCCCCGCCCAGCTGCAACATTTCTTCTGGATCCCGGCCGTGGCCGGGGGCGCGTTGCCGGTGTGGTTCGTGGTGCGCAAGCGCCGGGCGCGCCTGCGCCGTTTCGAAGAGCTGTTTCCCGAGAGTCTCGAATTCGTGGCCCGGTCGATGCGCGCCGGGCACGCTTTCTCGGTGTCGCTCGAAATGATCCACCGCGAGTTCCAAGAGCCGCTGGCGGGGGAATTCCGGCGGACTTTCGAGGAGCACAATTTGGGGTTGCCGCTGGACGTCGCGCTGCAGAAGCTGGCCAAGCGCGTGCCCCTGCTGGACGTGCATTTCTTCGTTTCAGCGGTACTGCTGCAAAAGCGCACGGGAGGCAATCTGGCCGAGATTCTCGACAAGCTGGCCTACGTGATCCGGGAGCGCTTCAAGCTGCGCGGCCGCATCCGGGCCATCAGCGCACACGGGCGCATGACCGGCATCGCGCTCAGTTGCATTCCGATCGGCGTGGCGGTGTTGATGTTCTACACCAACCCGGACTACGTGCGTTTCTTCTTCCTCGACGACGTAGGGAACCTCATGCTGGGCTGCGCCGTCGGTCTGCAGATCATCGGGTATCTGGTCATGAAGAAGATCACGAAGATCGAGGTCTAACGCCATGCCCTTTCTATTCAGTCTCGTGATTTTCGTGGTCTTCGCGGCCATCTTTTCCATCGGCGGGGTGCGGTTGTGGGTGAAACCGAAGGAGGCCATCGAGCGCGTGGCCGGCACGGGCATCGGCACCCACGAATCGGCTCCCGTCCATCCCAGCCTGCTGTTCCACGATCTGATCAAGCGGCTGGGCAACGTGGTGCCCGCCTCGCCCAAGGACGTGACGGTGATGCAGCGGCGGCTGATTCGCGCCGGATACCGCAACCCCAATGCGCTCAAGATTCTCTATGGCGCCAAAGCGCTGTTCGCGGTCTTGCTGCCGGTGGCGATGACGGTGGCCGTGTTGAATTCTTCGGCGCAGCAAGGCAATAAGGTCTTCGCGGTTCTGGTCGCGGTCGCGGTCGGGTTTTTCGGCCCCAATGAGTACGTGCGCATGGCGGCCAAGCGGCGCCAGAAACAGATCCAGCGCGGATTGGCCAACTCGCTCGACCTGATGGTGGTGTGCGTGGAGTCCGGCCTCGGCCTCGACCAGGCCGTCATGCAGGTGTCCAAGGAGCTCGAACATGCGCACCCGGAGATCAGCGAAGAGCTGGCCATCGTGAACCTGGAACTGAAGGCGGGCAAGCGGCGCGCCGAGGCGCTGCGCAACCTGGCGGACCGGACTGCGGTCGAAGATCTCAAGAAGCTGGTGGCGGTGCTGATCCAGGCCGACCGCTTCGGGACCGGCGTGGCGCAGAGTCTGCGCGCGCACTCCGATTACATGCGCGTGCAGGCCCGCCAGATCGCCGAAGAGAAAGCCGCCAAGCTGGGCGTGAAGCTGGTGTTTCCGATCTTCTTCTGTATTTTGCCGTCTCTGTTCGTGGTGACCGTGGGTCCGATGGTGATGAAGATCATGCGCGAGTTGCTTCCCATGATGAACAACATGTAAAGGCGACTCGTGGGGAGCGGACTATTTTTTTGGGGGAAAGGAGAAAAGCGATTATGGATAGCTCAATGATTCGCATCGTATGCGCGGTACTGGCGGTCCTGTTTCTGGGACTGATCGTGCTGCGGCGCAAAAAAAGCGCCGAATAACGCGAGCGAGGAAAGCGCTGGGGCCGCGAGCGAGGGCGCCGGCGACGCCGAAGCCCACGGGCGCACGGGCGCGCGAGTCTCCGAACAGCCGGCCGAGCCGCCCCGGCGCCGCGTGCGCTTCGGCGCACAGAGCGAGTTTTTCGTTTGGCTCTCTGGTTGGGGAGCGGGCGCGGGGCGGGCCGCGCCAGGATGCAGACCCGGAGTAGTGGGAAGGCTGAGAATCTGACGTTTTTGGAGCAAATCGTTATGCTGAAGTCAATTGGGTGGAAAATGGTTTTGGCCGCAACACTGGCGGCGTCGGCCTGGGGAGGAACCTTTGGAACCGTGGTGTCTATCGGGGGCGAAGCCTCGGACCTGGCGCTGGATGAGGCGCGCGGCGTGCTCTATATCGCCGACTTCACCGGCAATCAAATCGACGTGATGTCGCTTGCGACGAATACGATCCAGACGTCGATTCCCGTCGCCGCGCAACCCAGCTCCATCGCTTTGTCGCCGAATGACCAGTATCTGGTGGCCACCAACTTCGGGAATGCAGCCGCTCCGGGATCTCCCACCAACGCGCTGACAGTGATCAACCTGACGACCCAGGGAGTGCAAACCTTCTCGCTCGGAAATCCGCCGATTGGGGTGGCCTTCGGCTCCGATGGACTGGCGCTGGTGGTCACCACCACGGATTTCCTGCTGTTCGATCCCTCGACCGGCGCCACGCAGGAGTTGGCGACGCTGGCCAACGTGGTGGCCAACACGCTGCCCGTGGCCCCGGCCAATTTCCCCGCTGACATCACAGCGGCCTCTGTGGCCGCCTCGGCCGACGGGCAGTATATCTATGGCATCGGCGGATCCACCGGCACCGTCACCTTTTACTACGACGTCAGCAGCAAATCCGTTTTCCCGGGCGGGATCGTGACCAGCACGGGGCTGCTCGGACCCCGCGTGGCCAGCGTCAATAGCAACGGCACGCTCGCCATGGCTGGGTGGGTCATGCTCAGTTCGTCGGGATTCGTCAACTTTTTCCCGGAGCACACGAACCAGTTCAGCGTGGGCAGCACGGCTTTCGACGACAGCCGGGGGTTGCTGTACGCCCAAATTCCCATGGTAGTGGGTGAAGCGCCCACCCTGATGGTGGTGACAGAGAACAACCTCACCCTCCAGCAGCGCTTAAACCTGCCCGAGAATCTAACCGGTAAGTCCGTACTGTCCAGCGACTCCAACACCCTCTATGCGATCTCGGAAAGCGGCGTCACCGTGATGCCCGTCGGCGGTCTGGCGCAGCAGCCGCGGGTTACGGCGCAGCAACAGGACATGGTCTTCCGCGGCAGCGTATGCAATCCCGGAGTACAGACCCAGCAACTCACCATCGCCGATCCGGGCGGGAACAACACGGGGTTCGGCATCGTATCCGATACGCCCGGCGTCACGGTCTCTCCGGCATTTGGGGTGACGCCGGCCGTGGTGACTGTGTCGGTGGATCCCACGGCATTCCTGGGACAGACCGGAACCGTGGTGGCTCATCTGGACATTGCCTCCGGCGCGGCCATCAATGTCATCCCGCCCGTGCGGGTGCTGGTGAACGACGCCGGGCCCAATCAGGTCGGCAGTTTCATCGACATTCCGGGAACGCTCACCGATATTTTGCCCGATCCGACACAGAGCCGCTTTTATGTTTTGCGCAGCGATCAGAATGAGGTTTTGGTCTTCGATGGAACCAATTATTCCCAGATCGCCGCGCTTCCCACCGGCAATCAGCCCACGAGCATGGCGATCTCCTACGACCAGCAGTACCTGCTGGTGTCCAACCAGGGCTCGCAGCTGGTGAACGTTTATTATCTCGACACTCTGCAGGAATCCTCACCGATCCTTTTGCCGTCCGGGTTCGTGTCCTACTCCATCGCTTCCTCCTCCAACGCCACGCTCGCGCAGGGCGGCTATTACGATGGAACGTTTCACATTCTGCAGCTCGATATCCCCTCGCGCTCGGCCACCGAGCTGCCTACGCTCGGCGTATTCAGCAACTCCACCAACGCCAACACCGTGATGACGGCGTCGCAGAATGGCTCCTCCATTTTCATCGCCCAGGCGGATGGAACAGTCTATCTGTACGATGCCAACTCGAACTCCTTCACGGTTTCGCGGCAGGATTTCACTTCGCTCTCCGGCCCTTACGCCGCATCGGCTTACAATCAATACGTCGTCGGCAACAACCTTCTGGATTCCTCCCTGGTTCCGGTGATGCAGTTTGAGACCACCACCGGCACGCCGTCGGGCTTCGCATTCGTCAACGAGACGGGCTTCCGCAGCAACGCACCGGTTCTAACGAGCAGCACGTCTTCGAGCAGCACAACGACGACGACCACCACCACGACCAGCAGCAGCCAAAGCACGGCGCCGGGTGTCATCGAGCGCTTCGACATGACTAATCCAACCGGATCGGTCAGCAACGGCACCGCGATGGTGGAAGCTCCGCTGCTCGGCACCACGACTTCGCCCTTTACCCGCACCATCGCACCGATGTCGGATCAGAGCGCCATCATGAATCTGACGATCTCCGGGGTCACGATTGTGCCGTGGAACTATAATGCGTCGGTCACTCCGCCCGAGATCTCGGCCGTGGTCAATGCGGGCGACGGAGGAAGCGACATTGCTCCGGGCGGGCTGATCTCAATCTACGGAAGCCAATTGAGCCCGGTCAACATGGTCAGCTCGGAAATTCCATTGCCGACAGCCTTGGCCAATAGCTGCCTCACGATCAACGGGCAGCCGGTGCCGATTCTCTTCGTTTCACCCAGCCAGGTAAACGCCCAGATGCCCGTCCAGGCGGTGGGCGATGTCACTCTGATCCTGCGAACGCCGGGTGGCCAGAGCAGCGACTACAACCTGGTGATTCAGCCGGTCGCGCCCAGTATCTTCCTGGCGACGGTGGGTTCTGAAACCAACATTCCCACGGTGGTGCGCGACGACGACAACGAATTGGTCACACCCTCGCACCCCATTCACCGGCAATCGAACACGCCTTTGACCATTTATCTGACCGGGCTCGGTCCTACTGCGCCTCAAGTCGCGGCCGGAATGCCAGGGCCTTCCAATCCCTTGGCCACCACCGACGAGCAGCCCACGGTTACGCTCGGAGGCGTCAATCTTCCCGTGCAGTTCTCGGGGCTAGCCCCCGGCCTGGTCGGCGTCGACCAGATCAACGTCTCGGTGCCTTTCAGCGTGCCGGAAGGCATGTCTGTCCCCCTCGCGATTACGCAAGGAACGGTCACCACAACGGTGCCGGAACGCGTGGTGGATTAACCGCGGAAATCAAAAAAAGAGAGAGATCCTAATGAGACATTTTCTGCCGTTCATGATTTTGGCGTGCGCCGTGGCGACTCCGGCGGCGTTCGCCCAGAAGTGGGAAGTCGGCTTCGGGGCCGGCGGCTCCTTCCTCACCTCCGAAACCATCTCCAATCCGGCCGGCAACGCCAGCGTCACCCGCAATCCCGGTTTGGCCCTCAGCGCCTGGGCGGACAATACCATCGGCAGCGGGCTGTTCGGCGGCGAGCTGCGCTACGACTACGAGATGGGCGATCTGAAGCTGTCCCAAGGCGGGACCAGCACCACATTCGCCAGCCGCAGCAACGCGGTGCACTACGATTTTGTGTACAACTTCACTTCCTCGGAATCCGCGGTGCGCCCCTACATCGAGGCCGGCGGCGGTGTGAAATGGTACTCGGGCACCGGCACCGAGCAGGTTTATCAGCCGCTTTCCAACTACGCCGTGTTTAGCGACGTCCGCGATATGCGGCCGCTGGTCTCGGTGGGCGCGGGGGTGAAATTCAACATCGCCAAGTCCGTGCTGCTGCGCCTGGAAGTTCACGATTATCTGACGCCCTTCCCCAGCACGCTCATTGCGCCGGTTCCGCCTTCCACGGTAGGCGGCTGGCTCAACGATTTTGTCATCTCGGCCGGCCTCGGCTTTGGCCTGTAATTGGGTATCTGGAAACCCGGCTGGCAATCCCAGCCGGGTGCAAGTCCGCGCCCGGTCTTAACTCATGCCTCTTTCCAGCGGCTCCTCGGTGACGGCGGTCCTGATCATCGCCTTCGGACTGTTCGTGATGTACACCCAGTGGAAGAATTGGTTCGACAATAACTTTTCGGTGATTTTCTACGTAGCGTTCTTCGCCTTCATGAAAAGCGTCGACGGCGTAGTCCCGAACTGGCTGATGCTGGCCGGTTTCGGATTGGCGCTGGTCCTACGATTCGAATTTATGAACAACGGGTTCACCAAGGTGGTCAAGTATCTCGAACTCGGCGCCCTAGGGACGATGCTTTACCTGTCGAGCACCATGCTGGTGCGCTTCTAGCCCCGGTCGATTCGTTCTCATCATTTCTCCACCGGCAGCCCCGAAGCCTGATAGGCCCGCCATCCGCCATCGAGAGAAATCGCGTTGCGATAACCCATCTCGCGCAGTGCGTCGGCGGCCAGCGCCGAGCGATACCCTCCGCCGCAATACAGCACCAGCCTGGCGGCCTTGTCCGGCACCCGCGTCTCGATGTCGCGCTCGATAATTCCCTTCCCTAAGTGCAGAGCACCGGCGGCGTGCCCGGCGTCCCACTCGTCGTTTTCGCGGGTATCGATCAGGATGTGCTCCTCGCCCGCCGCCCGCATGCGTTGATATTGGGCGATATCGATCTCCCGGATGCGGCTCTTGGCCGCGTTTACCAGCGCCAGGAAGGCGGGATTGTGATGTTTGGGTGCGCTCATGTTCGCCTGCGGTGTTTCAACCCATCCGCTCGATGCGCGCGCCTACGCGCGCGAGCTTTTCCTCGATTCTCTCATAGCCCCGGTCGATGTGGTACACGCGATCGAGCCACGTCTCGCCGCGCGCCACCAACCCGGCCAGCACCAGCGAGGCGCTGGCTCTCAGATCGGATGCGATCACCTGCGCCCCGGTCAATTCGGGCACTCCAGCCACGATCGCCTGCCTCGCCTCCACGCGAATATTGGCTCCCATGCGCGCCAGCTCCTGGGTGTGCATGAAACGGTTCTCGAAAATCGTTTCTGTGATGAAGGAGATTCCTTCGGCCAAGGTCATCAGCGCCATGTATTGGGCTTGAAGATCGGTGGCGAATCCCGGATACTCCTCCGTGGTGATATCGACGGCGCGCAAGCGCGAGGCGGCCCGGACACGCAGCGCGCCGTCACCTGCCGCGGCCACATCCGCGCCCGCCTGGCGCATCTTCAGAACCAGCGCCTCCACGTGTTCGGGAAGAAAATGGGACACCACCAGGTCGCCCTGTGTAATCGCACCCGCGATCAGGAACGTGCCGGCTTCGATGCGGTCCGGAATGATGGTATGTTCGGCGCCGTGCAGGCTGGAAACGCCGCGCACGCGAATGACGGAGGTGCCCGCTCCCTCGATCTTCGCGCCCATCTTGTTCAACAGCGCGGCCACGTCCTGGACTTCCGGCTCGCGCGCGGCGTTACTGATCACCGTTTCTCCTTCCGCGAGCACCGCGGCCATCAAAACGTCTTCGGTGCCCGTGACGGTGATGCGGTCGAAATGGACGTGCGCGCCCTTTAGACCGTGCGGCGCCCGCGCTTCCACGTACCCATGCGCGTGGTGGATCTCGGCCCCCAGTTGCTCGAGCGCAGACTCGTGCAGATTGATGGGGCGCGCCCCGATCGCGCAACCGCCGGGCAGCGATACGCGCGCCCGCCCCGTGCGCGCCACTAACGGGCCCAGAACCAGGCTGGAAGCGCGCATGGTCTTGACGACTTCATAGGGCGCCTCCGGCTGAGCCAGATCGGCGGCGCGAACTGTTACGCCATCCGCGACGTCCAATTCGGCGCCGGTGTACCGCAGCAATTGCTGCATGGTCCCGATATCCCGGACCGGAGGGACACGCCGCAGCTTCACGGGATCGCTCGTGAGCAGACACGCCGCCAGCGCAGGCAGTGCGGCGTTTTTCGACCCGCTGACCTCGATTTCACCCTGAAGGGGCACGCCGCCCTGGATTCGGAACTTATCCATAATTAGGTGGTCCCCTTTAGGGCCTCGGGTTTGAGGGCTTCGGAAATCCGGCCCTGCGCGCGAGCCAGGCGCGCTTCGGCGGCGGCGCGGTCGAGCGAGAAGCGCGCCATCACGATCGCCACCGGCACGCTATCGCCGGCCTGGCGCAGTAACTCGCCCGCCCGCTCGTACTCCAGCGCCGTATTGGACACGATAATTCGCGTCGCCCGATCACGGAGTTTGGCATTGCGCGGCTGCACGTTCACCATTTGATTCCCGAAAACATAGCCCAGACGAATCATCACCGCGGTGCTGATCATGTTCAGTACCAGCTTGGTGGCAGTGCCGGCCTTCATGCGCGTCGAGCCGGCCACCACCTCGGGCCCCACCAGCGGCGTGATCGCAATGTGCACGCGCGCTGCCAAGGGCGAATCGGGCGTGCAACTGATGCCCACCGTCAGTGCGCCGCGTCCGTTCGCAGCTTCCACGGCGCCGATCACGTAGGGTGTGCGGCCGCTCGCGGCGATTCCCACCAGCGCGTCCCGGGCCGTAAATCCGCGGGCGGCCAGATCGCGCCTTCCCGCTTCGGGATCGTCCTCGGTGGCTTCGCTGGCGCGCGTAAGCGCCGGTTCGCCGCCCGCGATGATTCCCTGCACCA
>JASHQT010000137.1 GCA_030039005.1 Bryobacteraceae bacterium | reverse complement strand
GCAAAAATGCCCTTCCTTGAGGAACGCCGCCGCGTCCAGCGCTTCATCCCCGACCTCGCCATCGAAATCGTCTCGCCGAACGACACCTTCGCGCACCTCACCCAAAAAGCCGCCCGCTACCGCAAGCACGGCACCCGGGAAGTCTGGATTCTGGATATCGATTTCCGCCGCGCCTTCCTGTTCTCCGAACGAGGCGACGCCATCCTGAACGAAAATCAGCTTTTCGAATCGCCGCTCCTCCCCGGCCTCTCCGTCCGCATCGCCGACCTCTTCGACCGGCGCTAGGCGCCCGGCCGGCTCCATTTCCGGCGGGCGCAGAGCCGTCGCAAGTACAGGCCCGCAGCGATCGGAATGGTGGGCAAGAACACGAACAATAGCCCCAACCACCACGGTCTCGTTAGAAAGGCGAGCGGAATCACAAACAACCACGCGACATTTAGCAACACGGTGCGGCGCCAAAAGCTCTCGTTGGTACCTACCCCACGGCCCAACCCCATGAAAAAGAAGACCACCGTCGGCCACAAGAACCAGGGCGTGAAAAAGTTAAAACCGCCGGTGTAAATCACGAGGACGATTACAGCGAACACACCTAATAGACTAAGGCCGGCGTCCATTAAGCCTGAGTCCCCATCAAGGCGGGAATTATTTCCGCCTTTCTTGCCGGCATTTGCCATCTTCGAGGCCAATATCCCTCAACTATAGTGTTATTTCTGTCTTGATGCGCACCCGCACGTTTTCGAGCAACCGTTCCCGCAACTCGCCCGCCGCGCCAAAAAAATTACGCCGCACCCCCATCACTCCCTCCCACCCCCATCGCTGGTCGCTACCCGCAAATAGCCAGCTCCCCAATCCCCGGCCCCCAGTCCCCAGCCCCGGCCCAGCCCTGCCCCCGGTTCCCACCCCCAGCTATAATTAGGAGCAGCCTTATGAAGCACAAGCTGGCCCCCCTGCTTTTTGCGCTCCTTTGCGTTTCCCCCTCGTTTGCGCAGCGCAAAGATTTTGAAATCCCCACCATGCACGCCGCTCGCGGCACACGAGGTGCGCTGGCCTCCGGCAGCGAATACGCCGACGAGGCCGGAATGAAGATCTTCTTCCGCGGCGGAAACGCGGTGGACGCGGGCGTGGCCGCGATGTTCGCCGCCTCCGTGGCCGAGTTCTCGCACTTCGGCATGGGCGGTGAGGCGCCGATCCTGATTCGCACGAAAGCCGGCAAGGTCTACGCCATCGCGGGCGTCGGCACCATGCCCAAGATGGCTACACCGGAGTTCTTCATGAACCACCGCCCCCGGCCGGGCGAGATCTTGACGCTTGATCCCGGCGGATTGAAAGGCATCATCCCCGTCGCAGGCATCCTGCCCGCCCTGGTGCCCAGCATGGTGGAATCGGGGCTGGTGGCTCTGCGCGATTTCGGAACCAAGTCCTTTTCTGAGGAAATCGAGCCCGCCATCGAACTGGCCGACGGCATGGCCATCGACGAAACCCGCTCGGGCTCCATCGCGCGTTCGCGCCAGTTCTTCAATCTATGGCCGGATTCGAAGAAAACCTTCCTGCCTGACGGCCGCGTACCGCTGCCCGGCGAAATTTTCCACCAGCCCAACCTGGCCCGCACGCTGCGCAGCATGGCCGCCGCCGAAAAGCATGCCCTGGCCGCGGGAGCCACTCGTGCCGCCGCCATCGACGCCGTCGCCGATTACTTCTATCGCGGCGATATCGCACGCCGCATCGACGCGTTCATGAAAGCCAACGGCGGCCTGTTGCGCTATGAGGACATGGCCGCGTTCAAGCTGGAGCCGGAAGAGCCGGTTTCGAGCGACTATCACAATTACAAGGTTTATAAGCCCGGCTTCTGGACCCAGGGCCCGGCCATGCTCGAAGCCCTGAACATCCTCGAAGGCTACGACCTGCGCTCCATGGGCTTCAACTCCGCCGATTACATCCATACCGTCACCGAAGCCCTGAAGCTGGCTTATGCCGATCGCGACACCTATTACGGCGATCCCAAGTTCGTCAAGATTCCCGAGGAGATCCTGCTCTCCAAGTCCTATGCCGCCGAGCGCCGCAAAGAGATCGGTCACATGGCCTCTATGGACTTCCTCCCCGGCAAAATCAACGGCAAGCGCGGCAAGCATCCCACGGAAATGGATATCGCGCGGACCAAGATCGACGACGCCTTGATGGCCAGTGACACCACTTGCGTGGACGCCATCGATAAAGACGGTGTGGTCTTCAGCGCTACGCCGTCCGGCGCATGGATGCCGTCGGTGATCGCCGGCGATACCGGTATTCCGCTCACCGAGCGCGCCCAGCAGTTCATCCTGGTGCCCGGCTCGCCCAACGAACTGGAAGGCGGCAAGCGCCCGCGCGTGACGCTCAGCCCCACCATCATCACCGAGCAGGGCAAGCCGTTTATTGCGATGTCGACTCCCGGCGGCGACAATCAGGAGCAAAGTCTGATCCAAATGTTCTTCAACATCGTCGAGTTCGGCGATAACGCGCAAGCCGCCGTGGAAGCGCCCCGCTTCCAGACGCGGCACCTGGTATCCAGCTTCGACAATCATGCCTGGAATCGCGGCGATCTGCTGCTCGACGAGCGTATCCCCTCCAGCGTCGCGGAAGAATTGGCGGCGCGCGGGCATAAGATCGGCATTCGTTCGCGCTGGAATTCCGGCGCTGCTCCAGTTCTGATTCGCGTCACGCCCGACGGCGTCATCGAAGCCGGCGCCGATCCCTACGGCTATCGCGTGGCGCACGCCTATTAGTCCTGTGGCGTTCACACTCGTGTGAACGCTTGGTTGATGCAAACTCCTTCCCTTTTCGAGGAGCCGCTTCGCATCGATCGTGCGCGGCTCCAGCGCCGCCTCGCCGGCCTGGCAGAGGAAAACGTCTTCATCGGTACCAGTTCCTGGAAATACGAAGGCTGGATCGGGCAGATCTATTCGCGCGAGCGCTACTCGACGCGCGGTCGTTTCTCGCAGAAGCGCTTCAACGACGAATGCCTGGCCGAATACGCGGAAACATTTCCGGTCGTTTGTGGAGATTTCTCGTTCTACCAATTCCCTTCGCCCGATTACTGGCGCAAGCTGTTTTCTTCAGCGCCGGCGAAGCTGCGGTTCGCGTTCAAGGTCCCCGAAGACGTAACCGTCAAGCAGTTTCCGCGTCATCCGCGCTACGGGTCCCGCGCCGGCGACGACAATTCTTCGTTCCTGGATGCCGCTTTGTTTCAGAGCGCGTTTCTCGATCTTCTTGCTCCTTACCGGCCGCGGGTTGCCGCGCTGATTCTGGAGTTCGGAACATTTCCGCGATACTGCTACGAGAACAGCGATGCGTTCCTCGCGGAACTGGATCCATTCTTGGCCGCTCTGCCGGCGGACTTTCGCTACGCGGTCGAGATCCGCAATCCGGAGTTTCTTTCGCCCGAATATTTCGCCTGCCTGCGCGCGCATCGCGTCGCGCACGTCTTCAATGCGTGGACGCGCATGCCCGAGATCGGCCGTCAGATGCACCTGCGCGAGGCATACTCCGCCGATTTCACGCTGGCCCGCGCGCTGCTGCGCCGCGGCCGGGCGTACGAAGAAGCGGTCGCGAAGTTCACCCCGTACGCTCAGGTGCAGGAGCCGAATCCGGAAACGCGTGATGCGCTGCGGCTCCTGATCGCACGCGCGCGCGACCGTCACGAGCCGTCTTACATTTTCGTGAACAATCGCCTGGAAGGTAACGCGCCGCAGACCATCGAGGCCATCACGGATTAGCGTGTGTTATTCGTTCAGTTGCGGGATATCTTTCGTGGGCGGTGGCGCGGGAATGCTAGCCAAGTAGGCATGGATATCCAGGAGCTGCTCATCGGAAACGACCTTGGTGGTGAACGGCGGCATGGTTCCCGCTGGATGTCGCACATAGGCGATCAAAGCTTTGGCTGCGATGGGATGCGGCGCGAGTTTCGCACCCGCACCTCCGCCTTGGCCTTCATAACCGTGGCAAGTGTAGCAGCCCAGTTTCACGAATTCGCGCTTGCCTTTTTCGGCGTTGCCGTTCTGCGCGAGAATCGGCACCGCAGCCAGCAAGGAAACGAAAATGAGGTTCCGAAGCATGAGTCCTCTTTTACCGCGGCTGCGTGACCACGTCGATCAGATACGGGTCGCCGCCCTTGACCACATCAATTCCTCGTCGAATGGCCGCGCTCAGTTGGCTCGGATCCGAGATCGGGCCTTCCGCTTGCACGCCCATGCTTTTCGCCAGCATCGCGTAGTTGATGTTGGGATTTTCGATCGCGGTGCCGATCTTGCATTTGTCGATATCCACGCCGCGATTGTGCTGGTTCGCGACGCGCTGGAGCTGCATGATCTCCTGATGATAGGCGCGGTTGTTGTGCATCAGGGTGAGCAGCGGAATGCGATGATGCGCCGCGGTCCACAACACGCCGTTAGCCATCATCAGATCGCCGTCGGATTGAATCGAAACGCTGAGCCGCCCGTGCTTCTTGTTGGCGATGGCCGCGCCCAGCGCCGCGGGCGCGAGGTACCCGACGCCTTCGCCGCCCGCGCCGCCAATGAACTGGTAGTGCTTGGTGAAATCCCAGAGCCGCAGCGGCCAATTGCTGACCCAAAACGTGTCGGACACCAGCGACCAGTCTTCGTTCTTGATCTGTGCCCAGAGCTCGGCCGAAAGCCGGGCGGTCGAAACAGGGCTCGCGTCCCAGGCATAGGAGGCCGCGGTTCGGGTCTGCTCCTGCGCTTGGTGGCTCAACTCGGCGAGCTTGGCGGCACGCACCTGGATGGCCTGCTTGCGATCATCGGTGAGCATGCGCTTCACTGCTTCGATCAGCGCCGGCACCGTAGCTTCGGCGTCTGCAGGAATCGACAGATCGACGTCTTCGTAGCGCTGGAAGTTTTGATAATTGCTCTTGTAAAAGAGATCCGAAGAGCTGACGCTCACCAGTTTGGTTCCTGGCTTGATGATGGATTTCGGGATCACGCGCACCTGTCCGCCGAGCATGTGGACAACGCCGAAGAAATCGTAGACTTCCAGGCCCAGGATCAAGTCCGCGTCCGTGATCGCCCCGCGCTGGCGCAGCGTCTGGTTCAGCGGATGGCGCGACGGGAAGTTCATTCGGCGCTGCTGATCGATCACGCCTGCACCGAGCGTTTCCGCAAGTTCCACGAGCAGCGCCAGTCCCGCGGGAGTGCGGGCCGACCGGCTCGTCACGATCACGGGGTTCTGCGCGTTCACCAGCATTTTAGCCAGTTCGGCCACGGCTTCCGAATCGCCGGCGGGCGCGGTGATTTTCGGAAGCTTCGGAATGCGCCAGTCGAACTCGGTGGGCGCTTCGCCTTCTTGCAGCACGCCATCGGCGGCCAGCACCACCGGCATCATGGGCGCCGTCATCGCGACTTGGTATGCGCGGACCGCCGATTCGCCGAAGTGCGCGAGGGACGCCGGATTATCGTCCCACTTGGTGTAATCGCGAACGGTGGCCGCGACGTCCTGTGCCGCGTGCAGCCATTCCACCCGTCCGCGCCGTTCGGCGGCGTCGGAAATGTTGCCGGCCACGATGTAGACCGGGGCTTGGTCGCAATAGGCGTTGTAAATGGCCATCGCGGCGTGCTGGATGCCGACAGTGCCGTGCGCGCAAACCAGCGCGGGTTTGCCCTCGATCTTCGCGTAGCCGTTCGCGGCGGCAGCCGAGCATTCCTCGTGCGTGAAGGTGATGAACTCGGGATTGCGATTGCCGCCGTGATTGATCACCGATTCGTGAATGCCGCGGAAACTGGAGCCTGGCGTGGCGAACAGGTACTCGAAGCCGAGCGCCTGGAAGACGTCCACCATATAATCGGCGCCCGGGCGTTGGACGATCTGGATCTCTTCGAGCGCCGCGGCGGGCGTGACGTTTTCCGCGGCGCGCTGCGCGGCCGTGGGCGGAAGAGCGGTCGGACGCACCGGCGCTTCCTGGGCTTTGGCAGCGGGAGCATTCACCAATGCCGTCGCACCCGCCGCCGCGCCTGCCGCGCCTTTCAAAAAACCACGCCGCGCTACCGAGTCCAACTTGGATTTCGCCATAAAGTCCGCCTCGGAGGAACTATATCATGCGGATGTTTCGGCCAGTAGCGCGCCCCAATGAAATCCGGCGCCGAAGGCGGCGAAGCAGATCAGGCTGCCCGCGCTTGGCCCGGGGTCCTGCCACCATTCGGAAGCCGCGATGAGCATGGAGGCCGACGAGGTGTTGCCGTAGCGGCGGATGTTGGAATAGAAGCGACCGGCCTCCACGTCGAGCGCGCGCGCGACGCGATCCATCAAGTTTTGATTGGCCTGATGCATGAGAAAAGCCTCGATAGACGATGCCGCGAGACGGTTTCTTTCGAGCAACTCGATGATGGCAGCGGGAATCTTGCGCGAAGCCTGCAAGATCACGGAGCGACCGTTCATCGAAAGCGGCGAATCGAACTCCAGCCGCAGATCTTCCGCGAATGTTCCGTCGGAATGGATTGCTGAGTCGACGATGCGCGCTGGACCGTTTGCTGATCCGACGAGGCACGCACCTGCTCCGTCGCCAAACAGCGGCGCCACTCCGCGCTCCATCGGCTCACGCGAAGCGATACTCGACATTTTTTCGGACGCAACGACGAGCACGTTGCCATGCACTGCCGAAAGCGTGGCAGCCAGAGCCATGGCGAACAAACCGCCAGCGCTCGCGATGGGCAAATCGATCGCGGGAACGCCGTCGATACCGAGTTGATGGGCGATCGCGGATGCGGGACCGGGGAAGCGGCGCTCGACCGATCCGGAACAGACCAGGATCATTCCGATCTCGTTTGCTTTCGTTCCGGCACGATCAAGGCAATCGATGGCCGCGGTGGCGCCCATGCTGACGACGGATTCCTCAGGCGCTGCGTAGCGCCGTTCCTCGATGCCAGAGACGTCAAAAATCCAACCGGGCTCACAATTCAATCGCGCTGCGAGCTCGGCATTGGTGACGATGCGCGCGGGCAGATAGTGGCCAAAGCCCAGGATGGCTGCCACGAACTACATCCTGCTCTCGATGTAACTCTGGATCTTCGAAATGGATTCGAATTTGCGCGGATTCAAATCCGAATCGGGGATCTTGAGCCCAAACTCCCGCTCCAACTCGGTAACGAGATCCGGCAGAGCGAAAGAGTCGAGAAATCCGGAGTCAAACAGCGACTCATCGGGATCCGGCAGAGCCGTGTTGTTAGAAACCTTGCGAACGATGGCGAGGATACGCTCTTTATTGTCCATTCTTTTGATTCTGCGTTCCCTCAGCGCGGACGGTGAGAAAACGACTGTATTGCGCCATGAGCTCATCAAACAGCATATTGCCCGCCATCCGATAGCCTTCGCCCGTGAGATGCGTATAGTCGCCTTGGCCGAGTCCGGCTTGCACCCATTGACGAACCGATTCGGAGCCGCCCATTGCGGCGCGCCAGTCCCAAAACGCGCAGCCGTTCGCTTGCGCGACGTCGCGCTGGATTTCGACGACTTGATCGAGATGCGGAAAGGGGAGGCGGCGGCCGTTACGTAAACGATATTGGCAATCCGGCGGACCGATCATCAAAATGCTGGCCGTGGGGGCGGCGTCGCGCAGGCGCTGGATGATCTGGATCAAACCGGCGCGGTACTCTTCAGCGGTCCAGGAACGGCTGAGCGCTTCGTTGGTTCCATAGGCGAGCACAATCAAGGCGGGATCGCGCGCGGCGAGTTCGGAGCCAAGAATCGCGGGGTTCCAATCGAGAATGAGATTGGCTTGCGCGCCGTTAATGCCCAGGGTTTCGTAGGTGACGCCGGCTTGATTCTGCGCGACCCAGCCGAAAATGCGGACCGGCGCTTCGCTCAGGGTGCGAAGCGCGTAGACATGCGGACCGGGCGAGGCGGCGTAGCTATAAAGACCCGCGCCGAAATCGCCGGCCGTATCCACTGTCGCCACAGGCGCACCATCGACCGAGAACTCCACCTGACCGCCACCGGGCTGGCGTAAATAATGCAGCTCGAGTTGTTCGCATTCGACATTCAACGTGATGGTTTCACCGGAAGAATGCGACGTGAGACTCACTCCGCCGAGGCCATCGACGCCATCGTCCTTGCGCGTGACGATGCCGCCCGTATACCAGCCGCGCGAATTCCATCCATGGCTGTCAAAGCGGCGATAGCCGAGGAAGGGATGGCCCGGCAGCGTGTAGCCCGGACCGCCCGCGCCGAATTTCGCCTGAAAATCCTGGCGCATCTGATTGGCCCAATCATCGGAAGCGGTGTGCGAGTCGCCATACTGCAAAATGTGCAGCGACATATTCTCGGGCGGACGCGAGAGCTGCTCAAAGAACGGCACCAGGGCTCCGGCGCCTTCGAGAACGCCCGCGGTTTCCGAGGTCCGTTCGGTGATGGCGCGCAGAGCCGCTCCGCGCACGGCGGGCGAGACATGAACCACAGGAACTCGCGCGGCGTGCCTTTTGTGGGATTTCGTTTTCGCTTTCTGGCGGGTGGTTTTCGAAGTTGAGTTTGATGTTGCGGGCGAAGCGGGGACTGTTGCAAGAAGGGCCGCGAGCAACCATATGAGCGGCCGCGTGCGCACTATTGCGGTCTCCGCTGCTCGCGCGCCTTGAATTGGCGAAAGCCGGATTCGAGCGCCTGATCGAGCAAGACACCGACCTTGTGCGCGCCGGCCGGCAAGGGATGCGTGAAATCCGCGCTCACCAGCCGCGGCTCGCTCGCGTACCAGCGCGCCATAGTCCCTTCGCCGCCCATGGCCTGGAAGGTATTGAAAAAGGCGCAGCCCATCTCGGCGGCGGTTTGGCGCTGAATTTCCACCAAGCGCGGGAGCGCCGGAATGGTGACGATGCGGGAATCGGAATCGCGCTCGCCGCGGTCCATCGGGCTCATGACCAGAACGGACGCGCGCGGCACGGCGTCTTTCACGCGCCGGATCACTTGGCGCAGCTCGCTGGGATAGGATCGCTCGACGTAATCGGCATATCCGCTTTCGTTGGTGCCGTAATTAATCACCACCAGATCGGGACGCTGGTGCTGGAGCTCTTCCGTCCACTGGACCTTATCGAAATAGTGAGCCACCACCAGCACCTGGCCGCCGTTGAGCCCAAGACTATTGTAGATTACGCCCGGCGTGTTTCTCGCGAAACTGACGCCGAAGAGGCGGACGGGGCCGCGCTCGACTGTCAAATCGATGTCGCGCTCCGCGGCGGTCAAGGGGAAGTTTTGGTAGGCGGGCCTTTTGTCAGGACCATCCGTCCTTACGTCACCGAGTTTCTGGCCAGAGGCTTCCACGCGGAGCACACCACCACCAGGCTGGCGCAGGTAATGGATCTCGATCGAGGAGTGAGATTCGGCCATCTCCAGGTGGGAAGAAGCGCCGGCATCGCCTTCAAAACTGACGCCACCCAGGCCGTGGAAGCCGTCTTTGGCACGGGTTTGGGTAGCGGCGTTGATCCGCCAGCCTTTGCCCTTGATCTCGACGCCGCGGTGGCCGTACCAGGCCCAGGGTTTTGCGATCAGGACGAACCCGTGGCCGGCATCTCCGAAGTGCTGCTGCAGCAGCGAACGGACGTCGGCGGTAATGGAATCGGCAGTGACTGGGGAATCGCCGTAATGCAGCACGCGCGTGATGGCACCGGGCGCGCCGAGTTCGGTACGCCAGAGAGCGAGATAAAACGGACGGAGCGCGTCGTGCGGATCGATGAGATTGGGCTCGAGGATGGGGCGGCGCTTCAAGGCGGCATTGGGCTTCAAGGCGGGCTTGACAAGGACCGGGGCCGGAGACAGAGGTTCGACGGCGGGAAGATCGCGCGGGCGAAAATCAATAACTTCGGTGAGGGTGAAGGGGCGGGCGAGTTTGGCCGATTCGAGCAGCAATAGGAGCGCGGCCAGAGTGGCGATGGCGAGCGATGTCTTTTTCGGAAATGCGGGCATTGGCTCAGAATCGCGAATAAATGAACGGCGCCGAGCCGGACCCGGCGACATAACGGATAGCGACCGCGACGGCGGCGATGGCCGCGGCCTGGGCGTAATAGGGGAATCGGCAGTAGAGCTGGAGACCGGAGTCATACCAGCGCTTGGGCACGTAATGCGCGATGGCGGCGATCAGGAAGACGATGACAAATTCCGGCCTGATGTTCGCAAATGAAATGGTGCGGGAGGTGATCTGGTAGAAAATATCGCGCGCGGTTGCAAGGCTGGAAGCGCGGAAGAAGACCCACCCGATGAGGACGAAATGGAAGGTAGCGAGGCTACAGAGAATGCGGGCTCCGCGCGTGAGCGTCAGTTTCGGATTGCCATGCAGGGCGTTCCAGGCGCGATGGCCGGCGAGACCAATGCCGTGCCAGGCGCCCCAGACCACGAAGGTCCAACTCGCGCCGTGCCATAGCCCGCCCAGCACCATGGTGATCACGAGATTCAAATAGGCGAAGATTTTCCAGCGCGAGCGCAGGCCTGGGAGCGAGAAATATAGATAATCGCGCAGCCAATTAGAGAAAGAAATGTGCCAACGGCGCCAAAAATCGGAAATATTCTGCGCGGCATAGGGACGATTAAAGTTGCGCGGCAGCGTGATGCCGAGCAAGAGGGCTGAGCCGAGGGCGATGTCGGTGTAGCCGGAGAAATCGTAATAAAGCTGGAGCGCGTAACCGTAGACGCCAGCGAGCACTTCGAAGCCGGAATACAGTTTGGGGAGGTCGAATACGCGGTTGACAAGATTTTCGGCCAGGAAATCGGCGATCAGCAGTTTCTTGATCAGGCCCAGGCCGATGAGGAACAGGGCCTTTCCGCCGTCTTGCGGGTTGAGGGTTTCGCGCTTGGACCACTGCGGGATCAGCGTCGAAAGCCGCGTAATGGGGCCGGCGACGGTGGTGGGGAAAAAACTCGCCGAGGCGAGATACGCCAGGTAGCTTTGGGCGGGCTTGGCGTCGCGGCGGTAGATGTCGAGCGTGTACGTCAGCGATTGAAAGCCATAGAAAGAGAGGGCGAGCGGCAGCACCCACGGCAGGTCTGGCAGGTGCTTGACCGAGGCCATGAGGCCGACGTTTAGTGCGATGCTGAGCGTGACCAGGAAGCGGCGGAGGCGCGGGTCCGAGTAACGATGGAGCGCGTTGCCAATCAGGAAGTCGCAGGTGGAGGCGGCGGGAATGATGGCCAGGTAAATAAGATCCCAGCGAGCATAAAAGAAATAATTCGCGAACAGAATGACGGCCAGCGCGCCCAGCCGGTAGCGCGCGGCCAGCCAGTAGGCGAAGAACACGGCCGCGAGAAACGTGAAATAAGCCGCCGTGGTCAACAACATAGGGAGATGCCCCAAGTATAGCGAGTTAGCCCGTGGCCTTTGGCTATTGGTGGCTGGCGGCAGGATCTAGGCCAAGAGCCAAAAGCAAATGGCAACCGGGTTGCACGTCGAACCTCGAAGATCGGGGAAAGGTGAAATCGTTCCGCCCCGAAAGGCATCCTACCGACGAGGAGAAGTTGTCTTGAAGCTGTCCAAATCATTAATACTTTTGTTTACAATCGGTTTCGGCGCCGCGGGCCTCGCAAGCGCCAAAGATAACCCTGACAGCTACGCGGGAAAATGGGCTCTAGATAAGCACGCGCCGCGACCCGATGACGCGCCGAATGATCTGCAGACCAAAATCAAGCAGGACGGCACGGAGCTGACCATAGAATCCAGCTTCAGGGAGCCCACCAGCGGCGTGGTGCCACTGCTCTATCTGGGAATCATGACGAGCAAGCTTCAACTGAACACGGACGGGCAGGAGCAGCACACGCAGATCGGGCCATTTGCGGCGGTGTTCAAGACCACGATGGACGGCAACAAAATGACGACGGACTGGAAGGCGCAGATCAACGGCGATCCAGTGGAAGGGCACTGGGTTCACACGCTGTCGGATGACGGCAAGCACATGACGCTGGATCTGACGGAGAGTTCCACGCACGGCCAGCATTCGGAGGCGACGCTGAGTTTTGTGCGGAAGTAGCCCCACACAAGAGTGTGTGGGCTACAGAGTGTGTGGGCCACACAAGCGTTAGCATAGAGCAATGAAGCGGTTCGTTCTGCTGGCATTGCTGGTTGTTTCGCAAGCTAACCCCGCCGGGAAGTTCGAGCTCACCATCGACACCATCATGCGGGGGTCGGAGTTGTACGGCTACGCGCCCATGGGTGTCCGATGGTCGGGCGACGGCGAGCACATCTATTTTCAATGGAAACGGGCGAGCGATCCGTTGCTCGGGCCGTTCCATACCTATGTAGTGGCGCGCGACGGGTCGGGGTTGCGGAATCTTTCCGACGCCGAAGCGAAGCTGGTGCCGCCGGCGGGCGCGGCCACGACGCGAGACCAGAAACGGTTGGTGTATTCGCGCGATGGCGACATTTTCCTTTACGACGCCATCGCCGGGAAGACGCGGCAAATTACGAATACCGAAGAAGCGGAGACGAATCCGCACTTTACCCAGAATGAGAAGCGCGTGGCGTTCACACGCGGGGGCAACCTTTACGTGATGAACGTGGCGGACGGCGCCACCGAACAGATGACCGATATCCGTCCGGCGGGAACTCCTCCGCCCCCGGATGAAGAGAAGGGCACGGCGAGCCAGCAGGCGTTGAAAAAGGATGAGAAGGACCTGTTCGAAGTGCTCCGGCAGCGCGCGGCCGAGCGAGAGGAGCAGGAGGCCGAACGCAAGCGCGAGCATCCGAGGAAACCGTTCATCTTGAAGGCGGGCGAAACCGTGGTTGCGCTCCAGCTCACGCCGGATGAGAAATACGCGATCGCGAGTATTCGAGAGCCGGCGGAGGGGGCCAAGCATACCATCGTGCCGAATTACGTGAACGAGTCCGGATACACCGACGATATTCCGTCGTACGAAAAAGTCGGTGACCGGCAGGCGATTGAGCGCCTCGCGATTATGAACGTGGCGACGGGCGACGTGAACTGGGTGGATCATGGTCAACGCACGGCGGGTCAACGCGCGGCCGTCAATCCGAACGAAGGCAAGCCGCCCGATACAAAAAGCGACGCGCAGGCGGCCACGGCCGCGGATCGCGAGGTGCGGCTGGAGCTGCCGTTGTGGTCGAGCGACGGGACCAAGGCGGTGATCGTGGCGCGCGCGATGGACAATAAGGACCGCTGGATTCTGGCGCTAGACGAAGATACCGGGAAGACGCGGGTGCTCGCGCACGATCATGACGACGCGTGGATCGGCGGGCCGGGCATCGGCGAATCCTATGAACCGGGCAGCGAAACGCTGGGTTGGATGAAGGGCGATCGGGACATTTATTTTCAATCCGAGCGCACGGGTTTTTCGCATCTTTACACCGTGCCATTTGCGGGCGGCGACGCGCCAGGCCAAGCAAAGGCCCTGACCTCAGGGCAGTGGGAGGTGGACGACGCGATTCTATCGCAGGACAAGACGCATTTTTTCCTGGTGACGGATGACGGCTCGCCGAGCGACCAGGAAGTGTACGAGATGAGCGCCGAAGGCGGCGAGCGCACGCGGCTGACCGGCGCACCGGGAGGGCATTCGTGCGTGCCATCGCCGGATAATCGGTGGTTCGCTGATATCCATTCGTTCACCAACAAACCGCCTGAGCTGTACGTGCAGGAGACGCGGGTGGGCGCGGAGGCAAAGAAGCTGACCTCGTCGCCCGCGCCCGAATTTTGGGAGTACCCGTGGCTCGCGACGCCAATCGAGACGTTCCGGGCGCGCGACGGCGCGATGGTGCGGGCGAATGTGTACAAGCCGACCGGGTATCGCAAGGGCGGACCAGCAGTGCTGTTCGTGCATGGGGCGGGATATTTGCAGAACGTGGATCATATTTGGTCGTACTATGCGCGCGAGTACATGTTTCATCAACTGCTGATGACGCGCGGGTACCTGGTGGCCGACGTGGATTATCGCGGATCGGCGGGCTACGGGCGCGACTGGCGCACTGCGATTTACGAGCACATGGGCGGCAAGGACCTGGACGATAACATCGACGCGGCGCGATGGCTGGTGTCGGAATATGGGGCGGATCCGAAACGGATTGGAATTTACGGCGGCAGCTACGGCGGGTTCATCACGCTGATGGCGATGTTCAAAGAGCCGGATGTTTTCGCGGCGGGCGCGGCGCTGCGGCCGGTGACCAATTGGGCCAATTACAACGACGAATATACCTCGGACATTTTGAATCTTCCGCAGACGGATGCGGAGGCGTACAAACGGTCGTCGCCGATTTACTTTGCGCAAGGGCTGAAGGGCGCACTGCTGATCTGCCACGGCATGGCCGACACCAACGTGCATTTTCAGGACACTGCGGAGCTGGTGCAGAAGTTGATCGAGCTGCGCAAGGCCAACTGGCAGGTGGCGATTTATCCGGTGGAGAATCACGGATTCGTGGAACCATCGAGCTGGGCGGACGAGTACAAGCGGATTTTGGATCTGTTCGAGAAGAATCTGAAGCCGCAATGAGAGCCGCGAAGGCCTTCAGGCTGTGGCATGGAGCCGCTTGTCTGCTCTGTCTGGTCCTTACGTTCTGCTACGACGTGAAGGTGGATAACGGCAGTGAATTCAGCGGCGGGAGGATCACGGGACCGCTTCTGCGAGCTTTCGAATATGGCTCTTTGTTGTTCCTAGTGGCCGCGATCGTTGCGTTCTTGCCTTTCCGACGGATCGCCTTGGCTTTGACGCTGGTGGCTTCGGTGTTGTGCCTCCCGCTTTACTTGTGGGATCTGTTCCCGGGGCTGGTCCGCTCGCTACTCCCTGGCCCATTCTCCATCCCCGTAGCCCCGCTAATCTATTGGGACCCGTTGTCCATCGCCGGCGTCCTCGCGCTGGGTGCGACTGGTTACGTCGCGAAGCGGAATTCGCGGCTCGCAGCTTGATCTGATATATTGACCGGACATGAGAACCGCATTGGTTGTGCGCACCGGCGCGGGAGCGCTGTTTCTCGCGCTGGGGTGGATCGCTTACACGCAGCTCGCCTTTACGCAAAATCCGGCGCCCGCGAAACTGAAGCTCAACAAGGTGAAGGACGATCTGTACGAGATCGAGGGCGACGGCGGCAACGTCGCGGTGTACATCACCGATGAGGGCGTGATTCTGATCGACGATAAATTCGACCGGGACCATCAGCAGATCGTGGACAACGTAAAGAGCGTGACCAGCCAGCCCATCAAGTACGTGATCAACACGCATTATCACCAGGACCACAGCGGCGGGAACGCGCAATTTCTGCCGACGGCGGAGGTGATCTCGACCGCGATGGCGCGGAAGAACATCCTGGAACACAAACAGCAGGGCAACATCCAGCCGCCGCCGGTGAGCCCGGCGCGAGTGACGTTCACTACCGAACTCGATGTGAATCTGGGCGGCAAGGAAGTGCGGGCGATCTACATGGGTCGCGGGCATACCGACGGCGACGCGGTGATTTATTTTCCCGCGCTGCGCGTGCTGCACACGGGCGATTTGATGGCGGGGACCAGCCCGCTGATCGACTATAACGGCGGCGGGAGCCTGGTCGAATGGCCGAAGACGCTGGACAACGCGCTGAAGTTGGATTTCGACACCGTGATTCCCGGGCATGGGCCGATCACGAACAAAGCCGGATTGCGGACCTATCGCGACAACGTGGACAAAATGCGCGAGCGCGTGAGCGCGTTGATCCGAGAAGGTAAGAGCCAAGAGGACGTCGCGAAATTCATGACCGACGAATACAAGTGGGCGCCAGGCAGCTTGCAGCAGCAGTGGAGCGTGCCGGGGATGATGCAGGAATTGAGGTAACCGCTTGCTAAGGCGCGCGGCTCAGAATAGCGTGCGGAAAAATTTCACGAACATTGCGGCGGCCATTGAGAAGCCGACCAAGATGACGATGCGCCGCACGACTCGGCCGCCGATGCGGCGCGCCACTACAGCGCCACCGTAACCGCCAATGATGCCGCCGATCACCATCACAACGAATTCGGGCCAATAGACCATGCGGGCGAAGATGAAGTAGGCGGCGGCGACGCCGTTGACGCTCGCGCCCAGCAGCGCTTTGAGACCGTTCATCTGATGAATATCGGTGAGGCCGAGCACACTGAGCGCGGCCAGCATCAGGATACCGATGCCAGCGCCGAAGTAGCCGCCGTATAGGGCGACGAAAAGCTGAAAGGTCATCGCGCCCAGGAGCCAACGAGTGGATTTATGCGACTCGGGATGAGAGAACTTCAGCCGGCGCTGCACGGGCTCCTGGATCATGAAGAGCAGCGTGGCGAACAGGATGAGAAAGGGAACAAGCGCGTCGAAGATCTCAGGCGGCGTGCGATTGAGCAGCAGTGCGCCGAGGATGCCGCCGATGACGCTGGGCGCGACCAGTGCGAGCATGCGGGGGCTGGCGGTCGAGAGATTGCTGCGATAACCCCAGCTGGTCCCGACCGTGCCGGGCCAGAGGGCGACGGTGCTGGTGGCGTTGGCATTGATGGAGGGCAGTCCGATCCAGATCAGAGTGGGGAACGTCACCAGCGTGCCGCCGCCGGCGACGGAGTTGATCGCGCCCGCAAGGAATGCCGCGCCGAATGCGATCAGCGCTTTCCAGGGTTGGATTGCGATAAAGAACATCGTCAAAAGCTTCAGACTAGCATCTGAGGCCGAGGATTTTATAATGAAGCCATGTCCTCTAGCGCGCCGGCTATCGCTATGCCGGAAGAGATCGCGAAATACGAAGCCGTGATCGGCCTGGAGGTGCATGTTCAGCTCAACACACGCACCAAGATTTTTTGCGGGTGC
>JASHQT010000136.1 GCA_030039005.1 Bryobacteraceae bacterium | reverse complement strand
TAACCGAGGGCGCCGCTCATGAAGCGTTCGGCTATGTCAGCGTGGTGGTCGCCGCCCTCGGAGTGGTGTCTTTACATCTCATCATGCAGTCCATCGTGAAAGCCTGGCGGGTTCATCATGCCTAAATCCAAGTTGTTTGCTTCGGCGCGGTTCGGTCTCTTGGCAGCCGCGGCGCTGATCCTGGTCTTTCAGGCCAGCGCGTCGCGCATGCTCAAGATCGATGAAACCCAAATCGGCGTTCCCGGACTGCACGCGGTGCCTTGGGACATCGGCGCGTGGAGAGCTTCCGGAGAGCAGTCCATGGACGCCGATCAAGTTGCCGTTCTAAAACCGGACGAGTATATTCTCCGCGACTACATGAGCGCTCAGGGTGGTCCTCCCATCGGCCTTTTCGTCGCATATTTCAAATCGTTGCAGAATGTGTACGGCCCCCATTCTCCGCGAATTTGTTTACCGGGGGCGGGCTGGCTCATCACGACTTCCAAGACTGCGACCATTGCGGTGCCGAATCGAGCCGAGGGGATTCCGGTGAACGAATACACCATGGAAAAAGGCAGCGATCGCATCCTGGTCCTTTACTGGTATCAGAATGATCGGGATGTCTGGGCCGAGGAGTATCATGCCAAGCTGCGCCTATTGCCGGACTTAATCCGCTACCGGCGCTCCGACGTAAGTTTAGTCCGATTGGTCACGCCCTTGAACCAGTCCACGGCGGAAAATGAGTTAGCCCACTGCACCACGTTCACGCAGGTTATTTTTCCGCTGCTCGCGCAGCGTTTCGGAACGGTGCACTCCAACTAGCTGGAATCGTGAAAGTCGTATATCTGAATCCCAGCGGCCGCCTGGGCGGGGCCGAAACCAGTCTGCGCGAGCTATTGGCAAGCGTCCGGGCGGCTGAGCCAGCCTGGGAACTGTGGCTGGCGCTGGGCGAAGACGGTCCCTTGGCGGGGATCGCGCGGGATCTCGGAGTCAGGGTTCTGGTGATCCCTTTCCCTGCGGCGCTGGCGCGGTTGGGGGACAGCGGGGGCGGGCCGGCTTGGCTGGGGTTGCTTCGCTCCGCGGGCGCGACGGGTCTATACACGCGGGGCTTGGCGCGCTGGCTCAAGAGCGTCGAACCCGATATTATTCACACCAACGGGCTCAAGATGCATCTCCTCGGAGCGTGGGCCCGGCCGCGGCGCTCGGCGTTGATCTGGCACATCCACGACTACGTGGGCCAGCGCCGGCTGATGCGCCGCCTGCTCTATCCTTTTCGAAAACGGCCCAACGCGGCGATCGTCAATTCGCACAGCGTGGCCCAGGACCTGCACCGTGTATTGCCTGGGCTGCGTATTACGCCTGTTTACAACGCCGTCGATTTACAACGCTTCTCACCGCGGGGCCGCTACATGGATTTGGACGCCAAGGCCGCTTTGCCGCCAGCCGAACCGGGAACCGTGCGGGTGGGATTGATCGCCACCTTCGCCCGCTGGAAAGGGCACAAAGTATTCCTGGAGGCGCTAGCGCGGTTACCGGCCGAACCGCCGGTTCGCGGCTACATCATCGGGGGCGCGATTTATCAGACCGCCGGCAGCCAATGGTCGGAGGACGAACTGCGCGAGCAAGCCACGCGCCTGGGTTTGTCAGGCAGGGTGGGCTTCACAGGTTTCGTAGAAGATGCTCCGGCCGCGATCCGGTCTTTGGATATCGTCGTACATGCCAGCACACAGCCTGAGCCGTTCGGCATGGTGATCATCGAGGGGATGGCTTGCGGCAGGCCGGTGATCGCGAGTCTGGCGGGAGGAGCGGTGGAACTGTTCACCGATGGCGAGAACGCACTCGCGCATTCCCCGGGAGACGCCGGCGCTCTGGCGAACCTGATCGAGCGCCTAGCGACGAACGTCACGCTCCGGTCGCGGCTGGGAGCGGCAGGGCGGTCGGAGGTCGAACGCAAGTACCACGGCCGCAGACTGGCCGACGACGTGCTCGCGGTATATGCCGCGGTACCAGGCGGCCCGGAGCGTCTTCAAACCGCGCCGTTCGAAACTGGCCTGAGAAGTTCGACGATGCCTGAGACGCTGGAGTGATCGCTGGCAGGAACGACCTGGCACCGGAGCGTGCAGACTTCGGTGCGTTAGGACAATGAATGAGCATGAATAAACCCGCATCGTTGGCAAAGGTACTCCTTCCGAATCGTACCTATCACGCGCTCCGGTCGCACGTGGCGCGGCGAAATGCGAGCCGTTGGCTAAAACAGGAAGGCGTTATCGATCTTGCCTTGCAGGTAGCGGAACGTTTCAACTACACCGTCCAAACAGGCCCGTTTCGCGGCATGCTTTATCCCAGGTCGGCAGTTGTTAGCCGCCACGCGACACCGGCCATGATTGGGCAGTATGAACGGCAGCTTTACCCATTTCTGGAGCGTGCGGCGTCAGAGGCCGAAGTCGTGGTCGATGTCGGCCACGCCGAGGGCTACTACGCGGTTGGCCTGGCACGCCAAGGAAAACGTGTTATTGCGTTCGACGTGGATCCGCACGAGCATCGGGTATGCAAGGAGATGGGGAAGTTAAACCGCGTCAGTCTCACGCTTCGGCGGTGGTGTTCGCCACGGGATCTGTTGTCTTTGGCCGGTGGCCGCGCACTTGTCATTAGCGACATCGAGGGCGGAGAAGTGGATCTGTTTACCCCCGAGGTCGTGGCCGCGCTGAAGACCGCGCATTTAATGATCGAATTACATGCCGGAACAAAGGAAGACAATGCTCGTTTTGCGCAGCGCTTCGCGCACACGCACGTCATCACGGTGGTAGAAGACGCGGGGATGCCGGCACGGGCGGATCTGCTTGCTTTTTTAGGGGACGATGCCCAGCGTATGGCTGCTGAGTACAGGATGTTTCAACAATGGCTGGTCGCCAGCCCTATTGAAGTTCGGACAGCACCGCCGCAAGCGTCCGTGTCGAACGGCCAACGGCCGTCGCCGCGGGTCAGTCTCCACTGAACCGGTTCCCGGCGAGCGCCCGGGCATGGAAGGCGCTGAAGATGGGGGCGCAGCCCGCCGCCGGCGGCAGCGGGGCACAGGATTGAAAATGATCGCGCCAGGTATGGAATCGAGGCCCGATGATGCGACTGCATTCGCGGTGCGTCCCGCCACAGGAGGCGTGCGAATCCTCCATTTGCACGCGGACAACCTTTATGGCGGCGTGGAAACTCTGCTGGTCACCTTAGCGAATCTCTTGCGTTTGTGCCCTACGATGAAACCAAATTTTGCTTTGTGTATGGAAGGGCGGTGGAGTAAGAAGCTTGTTTCCACCAGTGCTCAGGTCCACTTGCTGGGCGCCGTGCGCATCAGCCGGCCCTGGAGGGGGGAGAAATCGCAGTGTCGGCCCTAAGAACCGGCTTGGAGAGGATTGGCGAAGCGGTGGGCGTCGAAGAACGCGCGCGGCAAAGCAAAGGCGCGAGCGCCGATGCGATCTTGCAAATGGTCGTGCACGCCCTCGATGCGAGGAACATCCAGGGCGCCTGTCTGGTGGACGTAGGTTGCGGAGCGGGCAATCTGTATCCCTACGTTCGGGGGCGCTTCGACCGATACATTGGGGTGGACGCCGTGAGATATGAAGGGTTCCCCGCCCAAGCTGAGTTTTGCAAACTCGATCTCGATGAGGGCCGCATGCCACTCGCGGACGGAACCGCCAACGTGGTGGCGGCCGTCGAGGTGATCGAACACTTGGAAAACCCGCGGGATTTCATGCGTAAGCTGGTGCGGATGGCTGCGCCGGGCGGGTGGGTCATCGTTACTACTCCCAATCAACTCAGTCTCCTCAGCCTGGCGAACTTGGTTGTCCGGCAGCGATTCCTGGCGTTTCAGGATGTGCATTACCCGACACATCTCACGGCGCTTCTCGAAGTCGATCTGAGACGAATTGCAGTGGAGTGCGGCCTGGCGAACATCGACATCGCGTACAGTTGTTCGGGGCGCATCCCGCTCACCGCGCGACATTACCCGCGATGGCTGGCGCACCGGTGGCCGCGGGCCTTGTCCGAAAACGTGCTTGTCATCGGTCAAAAAGTGGGTCAACGAAGCGTTACGCGAGAGCCCGCGTCATGAACGCGATATACGGTATCCAGGCTGCCCCGGCCATGGCGCCCGGTGCGGCAGCCCCCCTCCGCATCCTGCATTTGCACGCGGGCAATCTTTATGGCGGCGTGGAAACCCTGCTGGTCACCTTAGCGAATCTCCGTCACTTGTGCCCTACCATGGAGCCGCATTTTGCTCTCTGTTTCGAAGGCCGCCTGAGCGCCGAGCTTGACGCGAGCGGAGTGCCCTTGTCTTGGCTGGGACGCGCCCGCCTGAGCCGGCCCTGGACCGTGTGGCACGCCAGGGGCCGCTTGCGCGGTCTTTTGGAGCGATTTCACTATGACGCCGTGATCTGCCATCAGCATTGGCCTTTGGTGCTGTTCGGAGAACCGGCGCGCGCAGCCGGACACCGGGTGATCTTCTGGGCCCACAATTATCATGGCGGGCGAAACTGGCTGGAGCGCATCGCCCAGCACATCAGCCCGGATCTGTCGATTGCCGACAGCGCCTTCGTCGCCGGTTCGATGTCGCACCTGTATCCGGGCGTGCCTTCGCGAGTATTGTACTAT
>JASHQT010000135.1 GCA_030039005.1 Bryobacteraceae bacterium | reverse complement strand
GAGGTGGAAACGGTCTCGGAGAGATATCCCGGCCTGATTCGCCTGCTGAAGACCTCCCGGAATCAAGGCAAGGGAGCTGCTCTCCGGCGCGCCATCGCCGAGGCGCGCGGTGAGTTCTCCGTCATCCAAGACGCCGACCTGGAATACAACCCCAACGAGTACGGCAAGCTTCTAGCACCGCTGCTGGACGGGCGGGCGGATGCAGTGTACGGCTCACGTTTCGCAAACAGCGGTGAGCGCCGCGTGCTCTACTTCTGGCACTCCCTGGCGAACCATCTGCTCACCGGGATGTGCAACATATTCTCCGACCTGAACTTGACGGATATGGAGACTTGCTACAAAGCCTTTCGCACGCCCCTGCTCCAGAGCATTCCGATCCACAGCCAGCGCTTCGGCTTCGAACCGGAAATCACCATTAAACTGGCAAAACGCCAGGCCCGCATTTACGAAACTCCCATCAGCTATAACGGGCGCACGTATGAGGACGGCAAAAAGATCGGCCTGAAGGATGCCTTCGATGCATTTTGGGTCATCCTCAAGACAACTCTGTCCGGCGATATCTACGTGGACAAGGACAAGGTAACGCTGGACGCTTTCGCCAACGCAACGAACTTCAATCGCTGGATGGCTGACACGATTCGGCCATATGTGGGCAAACGCGTTCTGGAAATTGGCGCCGGTATGGGTAATCTGACGCGAATCCTTCTCCCAGGCCGGAAGCGATATGTGGCGACCGACATCGACCGCGAACATCTCGAACGGCTGAAGAACAGCCTTTCCCAGCGGCCGAATCTAGAGGTTGCGGAGCTCAATGCGGCGCTGCCCAACGGCCATGAGGCCTTTCGTGGCCAGATGGACACCGTAGTCTGCCTGAATGTCCTGGAGCACATCGAAGACGCTTCAGGCGCGTTGCGAAATATCCGGTCCTTGCTCCAAGATGGCGGCCGCGCTGTCATTCTGGTGCCCTGCGGTCAAAGTATCTACAACAGTCTTGACGAAGAACTAGGCCATTTCCTGCGATATTCGGAAGATCAGTTACGGCAGCGGATGATGGACGCCGGTTTTGAGGTGGAGCGGCTGATTCGATTCAATCGCTCCTCGCGGCCGGGGTGGTGGCTCAACGGAACCCTCCTGAAGCGCAGAACCATCAGCCGGGTACAGCTCAAGAATTTCGACCGTTTGGTCTGGATCATTCGGCGTGTTGATCGTTATCTGCCTTGGGAACAAACCTCGATCATTGCGATCGGCCGCAAGGTGCCGGATTCGGCGGAACTGCGCGACCATAACAATATCGAGCACGTAGAGCAAGCGATCTGAGCATGCTTCGTCCACTGGTGCAGGAACGCATCCTGACTAGGTGTAAATAACTAGGTCTAAATACAATGACTCACTCCTTTGAGCCTTCTGCCTCCAGTTTGCTGCATCGCAAATGGATCGCGCTGTATCTCTCCGTTGCGGCGATCTATCTGCTAACGTCGAGCGGCCGAATCGCAGGCGCGGACGGACTTGCGATGTTCAACGTGACGCAATCCATCGCCACCGAACGAACCTTGAGTGCGGCGCCTTGTAGGCCCTTGGACAGCAATCCCCATTGCGTCCCCGGCGTCGATGGACGCTTGTACGCAGGTTTCGGACTCGGTCCCTCGATTGCCGTAGTTCCAGCCTACATCGTGGGTGCGGCGGCGGCATCGAAGCTGCATCGAGATCGCAAGATGCTGACCGGCATGAGTGTTCTATTTTTGCACGGGCTGTTTTCCGCGGCCGTTCCTGTGCTTCTGGCCCTCTGGCTTTATCAAATCGGGATCTCGTGGCCGGCTGCGGCAACCGCAGCGCTCGTGTACGCTTTCGCCACCCCGTTTTGGGTTCACGGGGTAAAGGCCTTTTGTTCGGAGCCGTATTTCAGCTTGGGGCTGCTGGGCTGCTGCTATTTAATAAGCCGGGAAGATCGCCCCCTCACCTTGCTGGGCGCCGGCGCGTGCTTCGGTTTTGCGGTCGCTTCCAGAATCTACGGCCTCATTCTTCTGCCGGCAGTCGTCGCTTACGCGCTATTGGTCTGGAGGTCGCGCTCCGTTACCGTTTCCCAGATGATCAAGAATCTGCTTTGGGCCGGACTGTCTCTGGGAGTTTTTCTCCTCCTAATCGCCGAGTCCAATTTGGCGAGATTTGGGAGTGTCTCAAAGACGGGTTACCAACTGGCTTTTCCAACCATCGGAAAGCTCTTGGGGAATCCTCTCCTGAATGGGATGCGCGGTCTACTCATTAGCGGAGAGGTTGGCGTTCTTCCCTTCATCCCCTGGGTCTTGGCCTTGCCCCTGATCTGGATCGTTTGCTACCGGCGATTCAGGAACGAGTGCATCCTTGCGCTGGGTGTAAATTTGATTGCCTACCTTTTCTTTGCGAAGTATACTGAATGGCACGGCGGGGACAGTTTCGGACCCCGATTTTTGCTTCCTACGTTGCCTCTTTTGGTCCTGCCCCTAGCCGTTTTATTTGACCGTGGACGTGCGGGGCTGCGCACCTGGAAGGGGCGAATTACCGTTGGACTGGTAGTGCTTAGTCTTTTGATCGAACTGGTGACCGTTGCATACCCGCTTGGCCGGTATTACAGGCTACGCTATTCGGATTACTTGCAAGGCCGCACCGAGTGGTGGACGGGATACCTGATTCCCATGGTCGTCGTTGACCTCCCAAATATTTTCTCGACCGGAATAAACGGAAACGTCAATGACCCGGGCTATCGATACCTGTTGTCGTTGGAAAATAGTGTGAACATGCTGCGTCCTGACCTCTGGCTTTTCAAAGCATCGCTCTTCGGCCTTCCCTGGCCGGCGGCAGTGCTCCTGGCGGCTTTGCTGCTGTTGCTGTTCGCAGTGGCGCTACGCGCCGCCTACCGGGGATCCACTGCGAGCTGCGTGGAAGAGCCGCGCTCGGTTCCCTAGAAGCCGATCTCTACTGAGCGTCGGGTGACTAGGTTAGCGTCCGCGAGCGCCACAGACACTAACGCCGCTCGAAGCGTTGCCGCGGCTAATCCATTTCGGATGTACACTTCGATGCGCTTTGGTGCCCGCTACAGCTAGCGGATTGTTCAAAGCCGTAGCACTTGAGGGTCGTCCGCCATGCGTACTGTCTAGTACCAGGCTCGCATAAATTACTCCTTGAATGCAGTGCTGGACATTCCCTGGGCTGGCCGGTGGCCCTTCCCTGGCGATATCGGCAGTGGTCTTAGCCACTGAAGCCGCGCTGCTCGCGAGCCAAGTGTTGCTGGCGTTCCGGAACGCCAATCCGTCGCGCAACGCCGCCGCGCTGGAACTCAGTGGCTTCATTGTGCTCTCCTGCTTGTTCTCGCCGACCAGCTGGGCGTTCTACTATCCGATTCTGCTTCTGCCTCTGGCGTCGCCGGCGCAACAGATTTCCCCCGCGGCTACATCGCGTACCATCGGAGGCTTTCTGCTGATCCTATGCTGCTTCTCAACTCCCGGGCAGGTCGTGGGCCATCTCACCACATCTCTTACGCCTTGGATCGGCGACCGGGCCGCATGGCTCGTGTGCTCATTCCCGACCTTCGCGATGTTGGCCCTGTGGTACTGGTCGAAGCCGACGCGTAGGCGGCTGCTGGAAGGAGTTACGCTGCGGGACGTCAGCGTCGAAGCACCACATCCGCTACGGTTGCAGAATATCACTCGTGGCGATCACCTGACCACTGCTATTGCGGTACAGCAGTCGGTAGTAGATCGTCCCGATGTTTCGGTCCCAAGAGGGTGTGCAGGTGCCCGTGCCGCAATCGTAGGTATCTCCCGCCACATCCAAGTAGTATCGGTCGTACGACCACCGGACCACGATGTCGGTCGCGTTCGCGACGTCAGCCAGCCGTGCGGAGATCGAAGGTTGCTGGAGTTCTGCCGCGAAGTTTGATGGGAAAACAAACGTCGGCGTGTCGTATGGCTGGAGCGTGAGTGTGGCGCTGGTGGTCCCAGCGCTCAAGATCGTGTCCGGGCCGATGGAATGGTCATTCGAGATCTGCTCGATAATCTGTTGGCCGGAGACCAGATACGGAGAGAGGTTGAACGTGATCGTCTGCGGACCATCGGAGACGTTTATGCAGGATAGGATGTTCCCCGGCGAGCCTCCAGCCGCCATGCATTCCACGTACGGGCCGTAGTCAGGCGAACTCAACCGAGGTTGGAAGGAGTATTTCTGCCAGCGGTTCCACACCAGGTCCGCAGCGTTCTTAGCGTGCCATACCGGGACCATTCCAGTATTCTCGAAATGCTGGTTCATGAACTGCTGGTTGCTGACGTCGGTGCTCCCAATTGTGATGTTGTTGCTCGCGCTCGGCCCGGTGAATCCGAGCTTCTGTCCGTCGTAACCGCTGTTGTAAGACAACCAGCCATAGATCCGTTCCCCGGCGCAGCGCAGGTACCAGCATAGAACCGAAGTGCCATATGCCCATCCTGGGTTCTCGCTCCCATCATTACTCCCGTAGGGTGAGCTAAAGGCAAGTTCCCCTGACGGATTCCGGGGGCCTTTCACCCAATTGTTATCGGTGAGGATCGTAGCCGTTCCGCCCGTCGCTGCGAGCACGGGAACCTGCCGGTAGATCAAAGTCATCGTGTTGCTGGTAGTCTCGTAGGTATCGGCTAAATTTTCAGGGGCTAACTGGAAGGTTCGACCCTCAAAGTAAGTAGGATTCGGGCTGCTGCCGCCGCTCACGGAGGTAAACGTGAAAGTCTGCCCGCGTTTGGTCGCCGGAACAGTGGAATAATTCGCGACGATCGGATCTCCGCAAAGCCGTCCTGACCACGGCCATCCGGTAAATTGGCAATTACCGCTTCCACCGAGCACCTGACCGGACGCGGTGATGGACCCGCTAACACCGAAGGTGCTTCCGTCTTGGAAGTTCATCGTGCCCGACGCGGCGTTGCCGGTCTGATCTGTGGCACCCAGCGTCACATCAAGCGTCGTTGGCGTCGGTGCGTCCCAGATAATAAACGTCTGGTTAGACGTGTCTTGCGGACTTCCCGTGTCGGTCGCTCCGGATATTTTGAGGCGTGACATTCCGGGAATGATATTTGTCACTCCATGCGGGGA
>JASHQT010000134.1 GCA_030039005.1 Bryobacteraceae bacterium | reverse complement strand
AGCCGTCGAAGACACAGTAGCAGTACAGGAATTCCTGCGTCGCGCCGAAGGGCGTCTGGTGCAGCTCGGTGGAACTTTCGAGGAGGCGGAAGCGGCGGCCGAACTCGTCGTGCAGCGAGCCCGCGTCGTAGCGCACGACGTCGAGACCGCTGCACTTCTGCGGACCGGCTGGACCAAAGGCGCCGACGATCACGTGGCCTCCGGGTTTGACGGCTGAGACGACGTTGCGCACATAGGACACGCGTTGTTCAGGCGTGGTGAGGAAATGAAAGACCGCACGGTCGTGCCAGACGTCGTACGCTTGACTGGAGAAGGCAGCCGGCTCGGTGACATCGGCGTGGAGCCAGCGCACCGCTTGCGAGGCATCGCCCAAACGCGTTCGCGCGATCTCCAGCGCGGCGTGCGAAATATCCAGCACGGTGACGTCGCGATAGCCGTGGGCGATCAGGTCGTCCACGAGAGTTGACGCGCCGCCGCCCACGTCGATGACGGATCGCGAGCGATCCGCGGCGACCCGTTCGATCAAAGCCAGAGAAGTGTCCAGGTGCGGGCGATACCAACTCACCTGATCCGGAGGCTTGCTGCCGTAGATTTTCTCCCAGTGTTCCTGCGAACCCATAACGGTTCCCCTACGCTCCGGCGGACGCCGGCCGCTCGCACGCTGCTTCGAGGAAGGCCAGCACCAAGGGACTGGGCCGTCCGGGGCGTGACTCAAGCGCCGGATGAAACAGCGTGGCGACGTAGAACCGATGATCGGGCAGCTCAATGGCGCGGATGTCTCCGTCCTCGCCGAGGCCGGCGGTGCGCACGCCGGCGGCCTGGAATCGCGAAACGTAATCAGGATTTACGCCGTAGTTGCAGAGGTGGTCCGCGTCAATTTGGGGAACACCGTAAATGGCCTGCAGCCTGGAACCGGCGACGAGCCGGATGGGGTGGAGGTCGTGAAGGGCGGGAGGGTCGTCCGCACCGCGGGGAACGGTGCATAAGAACGGCGTGATGACCAGGTTTTGAGAGCCGGAATTGTTTTCGGCGGTGTCGGCGTCGGCGATTCCCAGGACGTTGCGCGCATGCTCTACCAGAGCATATTGAAAGCCGCCTCAAGTGGCGGTGAAAGGCACGCCGCGCGAGCGCGCGAATTGAATGCCGAGCAGCATGCCCTCGGCGCTCGCATAGGGACTGGCGGGCGAGGCCCAGAGCGCATTGAAGCCTGCCAGCGTGCGCTCGGGCCCCCAGGCGGCGATCGAAGGAGTGGGCACCCATTCCGACTGCACGTGTTGGTCGAAAGCAGCGGCTGCGTGGGCGATGGCCGCATTGATGGCGACATGGGTATGGTATTGCGGATTGAAGTCGCCGATAATGCCAAGTCGAAGCATGGGCCAAACGTTCTGCTTTGATCATAGCTGTCACAAAAGGCGATCGGGCGGTGATATAGCAACGTGGACGCATTGAGCGAAGCGGGCATTGAACTCACCCCGCCTGGAGCGAACCCGTTGGAGATTGACCCCTCCGATACGCGGGCGGAAACCGAGCGGATCTTCCGGAAGCATTACGCGCGGCTGGCGCGCGTGATCGCGAAGGTGATCGGAGATCCGGGACGGGCCGAGGAGCTGGCCGTGGAGGTTTGTCTGAAATGGTCGGCGGCCAGGAGGGCGCCGAGCGAAGACGCCGAACGGTGGTTGTACCGCGCGGCCATCCAAACGGGCCTGAACGAGGTGCGGCAGCGGATGCGGCGCGGCCGTTACGAACGCCTAGTTTCGCTGTTCCGCGGCGCGGCGACTCCGACTCCCGAGGAGCTGGCTGCCTCGCGCCAGGAACAGCAGCGCGTCCGAAATCTGCTGGCGGCGATGGACCGGCGCAAGGCCGAGCTGTTATTGCTGCGCAGCGAAGGAGCGAGCTACGAGGAATTGGCCCAAGCTCTCGATCTGAATCCGGCGTCCGTGGGGACGCTGCTCAGTCGGGCGCAAGAGGCGTTCAGAAAGGAATATAGGCGACGTTATGGACAACTTGAATCGAAATAGGAACGCGCAAAATAGGGACGCGAATGTCGGCGAGTGGGTGGATCGTGAGCTGGCGGCGCTCGATACGCAGGGCGAATGGCAACCCGACATGCAGCGGGGCTTGGCTTTGCTGCACCAGCGGCAGGCCAAGACGGCCGGGCCACGGCGGCGGTGGGCTTGGGCGGCGACCGCGGCGCTGGCGACCGGCGTTTCTCTGATGGCGACATTGATGGCGACCCCGGCCACGCGGGGCTTCGCCCAGCGCTGCCTCGCCGCGTGCGCAATCGAATCCGGCTGGGTGCGGGATCTGTTGGTTGGCGGGGCAGGCGCGAACGGGAGCACCGTGTTTCTTAAGCCTGAGGATCGGAGGATGGCCCCGGATTTTCAGTTGACCGACTCGGCGGGTAAGCAGATCAGCCTGTCGCAATTCCGCGGGCGGGCGGTGCTGGTGAACTTTTGGGCGACGTGGTGCGCGCCGTGCCGGCAGGAGATTCCGTTGCTCGAGGATTTCCAGCGTGATTACGGAAGCCGTGGACTGGTTGTGCTCGGCCTGGCTCTGGACGACGGGGGTTGGAGCGTCGTCCGGCCCTTTGCCGAAGCGTTCCAATTCAACTATCCGGTGATGATCGCCGACAGCAGGACTACAGCTCTGTTCGGCGGGCTCAAGGCCGTGCCGATGACATTCTTTGTCGACAAGCAGGGGCGCATCGCCGCCGTTCATGCGGGCCTGTGCCAGCCCAGAGAGTACGCGATAGACATCGACGCCGTGCTGCATGAATAGGGAAGGAGCGCGCATCCCCTCTCCGCGCATCCAATTTTCGGCGGGGACGCTGCTCCGGGCGCCAGGCAAATCTTCGGCAGGCAGTTAAGCGCGCTCGAACGCGAGCTGATCGGGTGGTGGAGACCATGCCGGCCGACAGGTTCGGGTTCGTCCCTACGGAGGGCGCTTTCAGGCACGCGCGATGTTTCAGAGTGCAGGCGCGGCTCCAGATTCTCGTTCGTCAACATGCCCAGCACGGCGTGGGCTCAATGCCGGTGGTATACCTGCGAATGAACGGCTGCACGCCGCCGGGACATCAATAGGCTGTAACGGTTACAGACGTGACGATTCGCCCCGCAACTTCATGGTAAGTTAGGACAATTTTTCTCGAAGTTGGGGGCACAGGTGACTTATCGAGTTTGGGGAGGTCTTCTGGCTGGGCTAGCGCTCGGCGGCTGGGGCGGGATGAATGCGCAGACGGCGCCGCGCGCGAGCACATCGGGGCCGGGCATTATCGCGGTGGGTTCTGCGCTGACGTGGGTGGGAACTAACGCGCCGGATACATACACCGTGAACACCACCTTCAGTTCCACACCCCTTACGGTGGACAGCGGCGCGGCCACCATTTGGCAGGAGCAAGTGCCCACGGGCTCCAACGGCGAGTGGGACATCTTCTATCTGAAGACCACCAACGGCGGGCCGCTGGCGCACAACATCGACGCTTATTGGGGCATTACGATCGATTTTACGTTCACCGTTCCGAGTTACTCTGACGGCGTGGCCTCCCAGTGGATGGTGAACGGCACGGCGGTGAGTAATATCACGAACGGGATCGGCGCCATTTGCTGCGCGGCCGCGACCAATCCCATTTTGCCGGGGTGGTCGTATTATGACCAGGGAAACGGCGCGGAGCCCGCCGGGCCGTACAACAACTGGAACGAAGTTTACGTCCAGCCGTACAGCCTGGTCTCCAACGGCGGCATCGATCCCAATACGGCGAACGAATTCGTGTTTGCGCTGCACTTCACTCTGCAAACTCTACCAGTGGTCACGTCGGTTATCAGCGCCAGCCAATACGGGGCGTTTCCTACCTTCGGCTCGGGCTCGTGGATCGAGATCTATGGAAGCAATCTGGCGAACCTGACGCAGGTCTGGGCATCCAGTAATTTCAGCGGCGCCAACAACGCCTACGCGCCGACCGAATTGTCGCAAACGAGCGTTACGATTAACGGCCAATCGGCTTATACCTATTACGTCAGCCCCGGCCAACTCGATGTGCAGGCGCCGGGAGGGCTCGGTACCGGATCGCTGCCGCTGGTGGTCACCACGGAATCCGGGTCCAGCGCGCCATTCAACGTTAACGTAGTAGCCGAGGAACCGGGCCTGCTGGCGCCGTCCAGCTTCGACATCAACGGGACCCAATACGCGGCGGCGCTGTTTTCCGATGGCACGACCTACGTGCTTCCGAGTGGGGCGATTGCGGGTATCACGTCACAGCCGGCCAAACCCGGCGACACGATCACGCTGTACGGAATCGGGTTCGGGGAGGTGAATCAAGGCATTCCGCCGGGCCAGGTGGCGCAGGGGCAAACATCGCTGGCGGCGCCGCTGACCGTTTCGATCGGCGGAACTCAGGCGACGGTCAGTTACGCCGGACTGGCGCCCGGGTATGTGGGACTGTACCAATTCAACGTGGTGGTGCCGACGATTGCGGCGAACAACGCCGCGCCGGTAACGTTCAGCCTGGGCGGTGTGGCAGGAACGCAGAAGCTGTTCTTGCCGGTTGACTGATATCGGCAGACTACAGAGATGTCATCAAGGACCGCTGCATGCGCCGGCGATCAGTATCGCGGCCGGGTCCCGGATTAGAATGGACATTTTGGAGGAACGGGATCACGTATGACTGATCGAGCCTTGACGAGCCTAGTGATCGGCGTGGCACTCAGCGGTTGGAGCGGCATGAATGCGCAGACCGTGCCGCGCGCGAGTTCATCCGGGCCGGGGATCATTGCGATCGGTTCGCCCATCGCATTCGGCGGAACGAACGCGCCGGACACGTACTCGGCGAATTCGACGTTCAGTTCGACGCCGGTGCAGGTGGACAACGGCGCGGTGACGATTTGGCAAGAGCAGGTGCCGACCGGATCAAACGGCGAGTGGGACGTCTTTTACATGAAGACCACCAACGGCGGTCCGCTGGCTGGCAATATCGATGCGGACTGGAATATTCTGATCAACTACACTCTGACCGCGCCGGTTTATTTCGACCAAGTGGCCAACCAGTGGCTGGTGAACGGCACACCGGTGAGTCCGCTGACCAACGGCATCGGCAGCATTTGCTGCGCGACCACTTCGAACCCGATTTTGCCTGGCACGGCCTACTACGGATCGGGCTTCAGCGGCGCGCTGCCGGCCGGTAAGCAAACCAACTGGCAGCAAGTTTATGTGGACCCGTATGACATCGTATCCAACGGCGGCATCAATCCGAGTACGGCCAACGAGTTCATCTTTGCGCTGCACTTCACCCTGCAGGAAGTTCCGGTGATCACGGGCGTGATCAGCGCCAGCCAGTTCGGCGCGTTCTCGACCTTCGGCTCGGGGTCCTGGATCGAAATTTATGGATCGAACCTGTCGGAAATCACCCAGGAGTGGGCGTCGAGCGAGTTTACCAACAATGGCCAAACTGCGCCCACCAGCGTAGGCGGGACCAGCGTGATGGTGGGCGGACAGCCGGCTTACGTGTATTACATCAGTCCCGGCCAACTGGACGTGCAGGTGGCCGGAGGGATAACGGCGGGCTCGCAAAACGTGGTGGTGACCACCGAGGCCGGCTCCAGCGCGCCGTTCGCGGTGACGATGGACAGCGTGCAGCCGGGACTACTGGCGCCGTCCAGCTTCGACATCAACGGGACCCAATATGCCACAGCGCTATTCTCCGACGGCACGACCTACGTGCTTCCGAGCGGCGCGATTTCGGGCGTGACATCGCAGCCGGCCAAACCGGGCGACACGATCACACTGTACGGAATCGGGTTCGGGCAGGTGAATCAAGGCATTCCGCCGGGCGAGATCGCACAGGGGCAAACATCGCTGGCCGCGCCGCTCGCAATCTCGATCGGCGGAGTGCAAGTTCCGAGCACCGGTATCGCCTACGCGGGGCTGGCGCCTACCTACGTGGGACTGTATCAATTCAACGTGGTGGTGCCGAATATTCCCGCAAACAACGCCGCGCCGTTGACGTTCACGCTGGGTGGTGTGGCGGGAACGCAGAAGCTCTATCTGCCCATCGCGAATTGACGCTACTCGCGTTCTGAGATCGTGTGCCAGGTGATGGTGACACCGCCGGGGACCTCGATCTCCCAGACTCCGGTGAGTGTTCGCCCGTCGGGGGACACAGCGGCGCGGTTCACGCCCGCATCCACGCCGCCTTTTCTCATTTTGGCTGCATACGACCCATCCGCTTGGCGGCCGATGCTCAGCGAGTCGGCCAGTTGGCTGCCCGTGACGGGACACCAGGCGCCGTCGAGCGTCAAGTCGGCGGTCACATGGCCGGTGCGGCCATCGGACCACACAGAGTCGTTGGTATAGTGCAGGCCGCTATTGGTTTCCCCAAAGGTAACTAATCCGGAGACGGGATGGGGCAAGTGCGGGTGCGACGTTTCGCACTTGGTCAATTTCCAGGTGCCTAGCAAGGGAATGCGGGCCTGGGAAGGTGTCATGGGGAGTGCTCCTTTCTGAGCAGGCCGATTCTCTCACGTGGCAATCGGGAACGCAATCGGACTCCTGGATCCAGAAGCGGTAGGGTAAATGTATTACTATGTCGCACCGATTTCTCCACTTGGCTGCCAGCGTTTTAGTCGCGAGCGCACTGCCCGCGCTCGCGCATCACTCATTTGCGAACGAATACGACGAGACCAAGCCGATGACCCTGGAGGGCGTGGTGACGCGCATCGATTGGGAGAATCCGCACGTGCATTATTACGTTGACGTCGCGCAGGCCGACGGCACAACGGTGAACTGGATGTGCGAAACCGGCGGGCCCAACCGTTTGGCGCGGCGCGGGTGGACGCGGGATTCGCTGAAGGTGGGGGATCGAGTTACCGTACACGCGTTTCCGGCGAAGGATTCGTCGCATTCGGCCGATGGGCGGAAGGTGACGCTGGCCAACGGCCAGACGATCGGGACAGAGCCGGAGAGTAAGTAACGCCGCGCGCGTTTCACGGCGACGCGAATTTCCGCGTCGCCTCGTCGTACACGGTCACTCGGCCTTCGCCGATATGATACACCCAGCCGTGCAAGCCGAGATTGCCTTCGAGCAGGCGATGCGCCACGGAGGGATGCGAGCGCAGGTTGTTCAGTTGCGCGATCACGTTCTCTTCGGTCGCGGCGAGAATCAGCTCCGGGCTGGGATCGGTGTCGCGCCGCTGGACATTGCTCACTGGCCATACGGCGGCGTGCCTTAGCCAGTTCCAGACGGCGGCATGCTGCGCGAGATGATCGGGCGCGAGCGCGCCTTTGATGACGCCGCAATCGGTGTGGCCGCAGACGATGATGTCGGGAACGCGCAGGACGCCGGCGGCGTACTCGATGGTGGCGGAAACGCCGCCAAGCGAATCGGGATACAGCGGAACAACATTGCCGATGACGCGGCAGATGAACAACTCGCCGGGGATGGATTGCGTCAGCAGGCAGGGGTCGATGCGCGAGTCCGCGCAGGTGATGAAGAGCGCATCGGGGCGCTGACCCACGGCCAGTTTCTCGAAGAGTTCGCGGCGGCGGGGATAGACGTCGCGCTGGAACTGGGAGACGCCGCGCAGGAATTTTTCGACGGGCACACTTTAAGATAAACGAATGGATCTCAAGAATGCAGTGGTTTTGATTACCGGCGGTTCGAGCGGGATCGGCCGCGCCGCCGCGCAAATGCTGAAGGACGCGGGCGCGCGCGTGGCGATCACCGGGCGCGACGCGGAGCGTCTGGCCGAAGCCGCGCGGTCGCTGGGCGTGCTGGGCATCCAGGCGGATGTATCGAGCGAGGCCGACGTGCTGCGGACGTTCCGGGAGGTGAAGGAGAAGCTGGGCGACCTGGATGTTCTGATCAACAACGCGGGCATCGGCGTGTTCAAAGAACTCGTCGACATGGATCGCGCAAGCTTCGACGCGGTGTTCGCCACCAACGTGACCGGTGCGATGCTCGCCGCGCGCGAGGCCGCGAAGATTTTCCGGGAGCGCCAGCGCGGGAACCTGATCAATATTTCCTCCACGGCCGGACTGCGCGGCGCGCCCAAAGGCACGGCCTATTATGCCAGCAAATTCGCGCTGCGCGGGATGACGGAGTGCTGGCGAGCCGAGCTGCGCAAATATAACGTGCGCGTGATGCTGATCAATCCGAGCGAAGTCATCACGGATTTCTTCCGGCGGGCGGACCTGCCGCAAAAGGTAAACGCGAGCAAGCTGCGCGGCGAAGAGATCGCGTACACGATCAAAGCGGTTCTCGAAATGGACGATCGCGGCTTCACGCCGGAGGTCTCCATCTTCGCGACCAATCCTGTCGATTAAGCCTCAAGCGATTTCGCGCGAGCGCAGGCCTTGAATCGGATGGGTCAGCAACTGCTCCGCGGCTTCGACGAAACGGACCGTGTACGGCATTTGCGCGTGCCGCTCGAACGCGGGTTCGTCGGCCCATTCCGAGTGGATCGCAAACTCGGGTGGTTCACGAAGCGATTCGAAAGCATGGATGCTCAGGCAACCAGGTTCAGCGCGGCTGGGCGGCACCACTCGGAACAATTCGTCCCGGAACTCAGCCACGGCGCCGGAACGCGGCACCAGGCGCACGATAAAATGTACGGACAATGCTCACCTCCAGAACCAGTATGCCAAGCAGACCCTTGACGGAGACAGCGGAATTGCATAGACTGGAGTCGCTATCGAATGTCGATATCGAAACACGATAGCAACATCGATTTTGAGTTCCGGGACTTGTATGCGGGGCTAATCCGGCTGCACATTCTCTACCATGCCGTCGAAGAACCGATCTTCGGACTGGAAATGGCGGAGGAGCTGGCGCGGCACGGCTACCGGATCAGCCTGGGGACGCTGTATCCCATGCTGCACGCGATGGAGAAGCGGGGATACCTGCGATCGACCGAGAAGCGCAGCGGCCAAGCGACGCGCAAAGTGTATCGGGCGACGCCATTGGGCCGGAAAGCTCTGCGGGCGATGAAAGTCAAAGTAGGTGAACTCTTCGGGGAGCTGCATGAAGGCAAGAAGGGTATGGACGACGATCGCCGGGCTACTCGCGGCGAGCGCGATGTTGATGGCCGGTCCCCCGTTTCAGACCGACGATCCCGAGCCGATTGAATATCAGAACTACGAGTTTTATACGTTCGCGTCGTCGGACGGAACGCCGATCGAGACCGACACCGAAGGCCCGGCGGTGGAATTTAACTGGGGCGCGGCGCCGAACCTGCATCTGCATCTCATCGTAAACGCCGCGGCGATTTTTCCGGCCCAGGGCGCGCGGGCTTTCGGCATCGGCGATACCGAACTGGGAGTGAAATATCGCTTCGTGCAGGAGGGCAAGCACCGGCCGCAGATCGGCACGTTCACCATGTTCGAGCTTCCGACGGGCAGCGCTCCGCGGGGACTGGGCGTGGGCAAGACCTGGTACAAAGTGCCGCTGTGGGCGCAGAAAAGCTTCGGCCCGTGGACCACGTATGGCGGCGGTGGCGCAACCGTGTTCAGCGTACCCGGCTACCATAATTACGCGTTCGCGGGCTGGCTGCTGCAGCGCGATATCGGGAAGAAGTGGACGCTGGGCACGGAAGTTTTTTCTCACGGGCCGGAGGGTCCTTTGGCGCCGCAGACGCGGCCGGCGACGCTGGTGGATTTCGGCGGCTATTACAAATTCCGCGATCCGGGATTTCAGTTGCTGTTCTGTTACGGCCACAGCGCCATCGGCCAAACGGAGAACTACGCCTACCTCGGGCTGTACTGGACCTGGGGCAAGAAGAAACCGGAGGATAAAGACAAGCCCGAAGACAAGGACAAACCTGCCGACGGCGCGTCGTTCAGCCGCATGGCGGCGCCGGGAGTGCTATGAACGTGGCGGCGAGCGATGTTCTGCTGTTGAGCCACGCGGCGTTCGGCGTCGCAGGGTGTCTGGCGGCGCTATGGGTGTTCGTGGAGACGCTGCACGCGGGGCCGGATAACGCGAGCCGGATTCGCCTAGTGTCCCTTCTCACGGCGATTTCGATGGCGCTGGCCTGGATCTGCGGCGGGTATTGGTATCTGCACTTTTATCCGCCAGAACGAGCGCTGATTCTCACCGGACCCTGGCCGTTCGCACACAACGTCTTCATGGAAACGAAGGAACACCTGTTCTTTATCACGGCATTGCTCGCGTTTTTGCTTCCCCTGTGCGCCCGCGAGCGGCTGGATTTGAATCCCACGGCGCGGCCGCTGGTGCAATGCATCGCGGGGCTGACCGCGCTGACTGGCCTGGCGCTCGAAGGCGCGGGCGCGATCATCGATCACGGCGTGAAGGTGGCGCTGCTGCACCATGGAGGGTGAGGTTAAGAAACTCCCGGCGGCCACGTCGGGGTTCGCGCTCGCCGCCGCCATCACCTTCCTCGTGAATACGGCGCTGGCCTGCACGAAAGATGCCTCCGCGCCGCTGAAGGCCTTCATGAAGTCGATTGCCGGGCATGATTGGACCACGCAGGGATTGTTCGACCTGGCGCTGTTTGTGGTTCTGGGGTTGATTTTCGCGAGAACAAGGGCCGCCGATCGGATCGGCGCGGGCCGTTTGGTCACGATCCTGGTCGCCTCGGTTGCGATCGCCAGCGCGGGACTGGCGCTGTGGTACGCGTTTACTTAGTATTCGGCAGCAGCAGTTCGCAGGGCTCGGGGTCCCATTTTGAGCCGTCAGGCTCGCGGCGGAAGTGGCTGCTGACCACCCAAGGCGCGTCGAGATACTGGGGATCTTCGACGATCTGGGTCTGAACCAGATAATCGGCATTGCCGCGCCGGTGCAGATCGTAATATTCGGTGAGGACGGCGTTGGCGCTGAAGGGCACGCCGTTGTTGCGCAAGTACCCGGGCTGGATGTGCGTGGTGACCACTTTGAGCGTCCCACCCAGGCGGCGCGTATCGGGCGGAGGGGGCGGCGAGGCCATGCTGGCATCGCGGAAACCGGGCGTGTTGGGATCCTGCGCGGAGATCTTGGACGTATAGGCGCGGATGGACTGCGGGGTTTGCCAGACGGCGACGGAAGTGCCTTGCATGCTGGGCCGCGGGGAGGCGGGAGCGGGTCCAAACAGGAACAGGCGGGTTTGTTTTCCCGCGTCGATCTCCACTTGGAGCGTGGAGTCGTTGGCCCAGGTGATGTGCAGGCGCGCGGGTTCGCGCATGATGTTGGGCGCGCCGTAGCTCAGGCACTGCTTGCCTTGCGCGATGTCACGCGCGGGGTCCCAGGTGTCGGCCATGCGCTTGCCTTCGGCATTGAGCGGGATGCTGTAGTAGTCGCCCTTGGGAGCGTTCAGCATGCGATAGCGCCAGTCCTCGGTGACCAAGGCCACCCAAAAGCCCGTAATGTCCACTGGGGCCGTTGCTTGAGGCGATGGTGCGCGCGGGGGCGCCGGGGCCGGGGACTGGGGGCTGGCGGGCAGGCACAGAACCGCGAAGGCGAGCGCTGCGGAAATACCCGGACGGCTCATTGGTGCTCTCCGAGACTTTTGTAAATGGCTTCGACGAGCATGTCGCCGGTCCAGGCGGGCGTGCTGTAGCGGCGGTCGTAATCGCGGCTGGGACGGGCGGCTTGCACTTCTTGGAGCGATTTGCCGTGGCGCATCAGGTCCTGGACGCGATCCCGGATGATGGTGAGCATGTCGCGATAATCGGTAACTTCGGATTGATCGCACAGGCGGCCATGGCCGGGGATGACCATCGTGCCACCTTCCTGCATGGAGCGCGGAACGGTGAGATCGAGGATGTGATTCAGCGCGCGAATTTCGCCCTGGATGCTTCCGCCGCGCGCCAGATCGATGACCGGATAGCCGGTAGTGAGGAACACGTCGCCGGCGCTCAGGACGTTGGAGCCGCGAAACAGCACGATGCTGTCGCCGTCGGTGTGGCCGGTTTCGGCGAACATCTGAATGGCCTCGCCATTGAACTCGAAACTTTTACCGTCGAGATAGGTGAGCGTGGGCCAGACCGAAGACGGCACGCCCGATCCGTCGCGGCTTTCGCGCTGCAGCACGTTGTCCTGCGCGAACAGCGATACTTCGGCCTGCAATTGGTACGTGCGCGCGGGCTTCACCAGAATGGCATTGGCGCCGGTGTGGTCGGCATCGGCGCTGGTGTTGATGATGAAGCGCACGGGCGCGTCCGAAAGTTTGTGGATTTCATCGAGCAGTGTGTCGCGCAGTTGCGGCGGTCCGGTGTCGACCAGCAGAACGCCGTCGTGTCCGGGATCTTTGCCGACTTGAATCGTCACGTTACCGAGCGTCGAGGCGAACATGTACACGTTGCCTTGCACGTGGCGCACTTCGTATTCCTGGGCGAAGGCCACCCCCGCGATCAGGGCAAGCGCGGCGAACCTCATTTCTTCGCGTGCTCCTGCTCGAACTGCACTTCAAAGACCTTGGCCGGCGGAATCGCCATCTGCTTGAGCTTTTTCCGATATTCGGGATACATGGTTTCGGCGCCACCGCGGGCCGCTTCGAACGGCACGCCGTACTCTTTGGAAAATTCGCGAACTACCGTATTCGTGCCGGGCAGATGGTGCGGGACCCAGCCGTAGGGCCGCGGGATTTCGGGACTCGGCAAGCAGGAGCCGTAGCCCGCGATGGGAGTGAAGACCTGGTAGGGATTCCACACCCAGCTTTCGGTGCGGACCAGCGGCTCGGTGAGATAAACCGGATCGTCGGCGATGCTGGTGAGGGTCAGGTATTTGTCGTGCAAGTCCAGGAATTCGGTGAGGGTGGCTCGGTCCGAAAACACGACGCCGTTGCGGCGCAGATAGCCGGCTTTGATGTGCGTGGTTTCGATGCGCAGCGTGTCGCCTTCCCAGGTTCCGGTGGAAAATCCCGCCCAGGTGTGCGGGGCGAATTGCGAGGGATGCGGGCGGCCGTCCATCCAGATGGTGCGCGGGCCGGTATAGGTGCCGTCGATCACAAAGGCAATGATGGCGCCGGAGCCCGGGTCGTTCATGGTGGAAATCTTCAGGCCCGTAGGCGCGCGCATGGCATAGATGGCCGAATGCGGGATGCACTGGTGCTGGAGCACTGAAACAAGATCGCCGTCCCATGTATCGGCGCGAAGGCGGTCGTCATCGTTGATGGGAATGCCGAGGTAGTCGCCGGCGGCGGATCCAGGGTCGGTGCGCTCCAGCTCGTCTTCGTGGTACATGGCGGTCCACATGCCGGTGGGGTTGAATCCGAGACCGCCTTGCGTGAGAGAAATAGAGGTGCCGCTTTGCGCGAATACCGGGGCGCAGGCCAGCGCGGCGAGCGCGAGAATCCAGGCGGTCCTCACAACCACAGCGCGTATTGTATAACAGGCGCGGCGAAACAGGGAACGGCGCTGGGCGATCGAACGTATGGTCTGGAGGCGAGGCCGCATCTCAAAACCGCCTTCCGGCGATACTTGAAGGAGTCTTATGCGAAAACGATTGCAAACCACGAGTTGGATTCTGTTCGTTTCCTTGTTGGCAACTTCGAGCGCGACGGCGCAATCGGAAGTCAGCGTGGAGCGGCCCACTGGCGCGCCGCGCATGCTGGGCTGGCTGACGCGTCCGTATCGGGCGACGCACGTTCCCCAGATCCGGCTCACCAATTCACCACGTTTGAACGAGCTGATCCGGGCCGGGAACCTATACCTGACGGCGCAGGACGTGGTGGCGCTGGCGATTGAGAACAACATCGACATCGAGGTGCAGCGCTATACGCCGCTGCTGAGCGAGGAGGTCCTGCTGCGCGCGCAAGGTGGAGGAGCGCTGCGCAGCGTGGGGCTCGGAGTGGCGGCGGGGCCGGAGAGCGTGAGCCTGCAAGGGGTGAGCGTGAGCAATTCCGGCGGTGTGGGACTTTCGGCCGGCAACGGGGTGAGCTCGGGCGGCGGCATCGTGACGCAGTTGGGTCCGAATATCCCCTCGCTCGACCCGTCGTTATTCGCCTTGGCGAGCTATCAGCACGCGACGATTCCGCTGAGCAACACGATTCTGACCGGCACCGACGCTTTGGTGCAGAGTACGCGCGCCTATGAAGTACAGTACCTGCAGAACTGGGATTTCGGGTTGACGGCGCAGCTTACCTACGCGAGCAGCCGGTACGGCGTGAACAGCATTTACTACACCGTGAATCCGTACACCTCGGGCGATCTCGATCTTCAGATCACGCAAAATCTGCTGCAAGGATTCGGCAGCGCGGTGAACGGGCGCAATATCCGGGTGCAGCGCAACAACGTGAAGGTGAGCAAGCTCCAGTTCCAACTACAGGTGATGACTACCGTGGCGGCGGCACTCAATCTGTATTGGGACCTGGTGAGCTTCAATGAGGATCTGCGCGCGCGGCAGGAGGAGGTGCGGACGGCGCAGCAGCTTTTGGCGGACAACAAGCGGCAGGTGCAGTTGGGGACGCTGGCGGAGATCGAAGTGACGCGCGCACAGGCGCAGCTTTATTCAGCGCAGCAGGACCTGGTGGTCTCGCAAACCAATTTGCAACAGCAGGAGATCGTGCTCAAGAACGCGCTGTGCCGCAATGGGATCGCGGCGGCGGGCCTGGAAAACGTGCACGTGGTGCCGCTGGACAAGATCCAGGTACCGGCCAGCGACAATCTGCGCTCGCTCCCGGAGCTGGTGAACGAAGCGCTCGCCAAGCGCCCGGAGATGATGGAGGCGCAGCTCAACATCGAGAGCAATCAGATGAACCTGGTGGGCATCAAGAACTCGTTGAAGCCGACATTGCAGGCTTTCGCCGAGTTGACCAATAACGGGCTGACGGGGACGCTGAATCCTTTGTTTGCCACGGCGCCAGGCGCCGAATACCTGGGCGGCGGGTATGATAATCTGCTGGCGCAGATCTTCCGGCGGAATTTTCCGAATTATTCGGCGGGGCTCTCGTTGAATATTCCGCTGCGGAATCGCGCGGCGCAGTCCGATTACGCCACCAGCTTGCTCGAGCTGCGGCAAAATCAGCTCAATTTACGGAAGAACGTCAACCAGGTGACCGTGGACGTGCAGAACGCGGTGATCGGATTGAAGCAGGCACGTGTGCGTTACGACGCGGCCGCGAAGTCCAGGGAGTTTCAACAGCAGACGCTTTCCGACGATCAGCGCCGTTACGCGTTGGGCGCCACCACGGTGTTCCAGGTAATCCAGGACCAGCGTGATCTGGCCACCAGCGAAAGTTCGGAGGTGCAGGCCATGGCGAACTATACCCACGCGGAGATCGCGCTCGACCAGGCGCTGGGCACAACGCTGGAGGTGAATCACATTGCGGTGGACGAGGCGATGAAAGGGCAGCTTTCGCGGGAATCGTCGCTACCGGCGAATCTGTCGGGAGGTGCGCAATGAGGGCGCTCACTGACGTTCGCGCGCAGTCGGCTATTGGCGGTTGGCGATGCAGGCACATTGTTGCCATGTCGTGCCTGGCGTCAGTACTGTGGGCGCAGGATATCGCGCCCGTGCGGCCGCAAGCGCCGGAGATGCTCCGGCCTTATATGGCGGTTACGGTGCCGCCCATCCGAACTTCGAATTCGGAAAGATTGCGCCAGTTGGTTCGCGCGGGAATGCTTTATCTGACGGCGCAGGACGCCATCGCGCTGGCGCTCGAAAACAACCTCGACCTCGAGGTGAGCCGCTACAATCCGTTCATCTCCGCATGGCAGCTGGAGCGGGCGCAAGCGGGCGGCGCGTTGCCCGGTGTTCCGAGCGGCGCCGCACAAGCCGGGCAGGTGGCAACGGGCCAGGGTGTCTCCGGAAGCCAGGCGGCCGCGAACGTAACGGCGCCGGCCGTAACCACAACGACGGGCCGCACCGCCAACGCGACCATTTCGCAGATCGGGCCGGTGACTCCTACGCTGGATCCGATTATTCAGGAGACCAGCACGTTCAGCCACATCAGTTCACCGCAGCCCGATTCGGTGCAAAGCGAGGTATTGAACCTGGTGCAGACCACGCACGGATACTCTGGCAGCTACCAGCAAGGATTGATCAGCGGCGGCATCGTGACGGTGAGCTACAGCGAGCATTATTTGAGCGAGAACGCACCCACCGACGTGCTGAACCCGACGGTGGCGCCCAGCGCGGCGGTATCCATTCAATACAATTTTCTGCGCGGATTCGGCGTGGCGGCGAACGCGCGCACGATCACGGTATCGCGGATGAACCTGAAAACTACGGATCTGAATTTCAAGAACCAGGTGATCGGCGTGGTGACCCAGGTTCTGAATGCGTATTACACGCTGGCGGCGGATTACGAGGATCTGCGGGCCAAGCGCAACGCGTCGGAAACCGCGCAAACGTTCGTTACGGACGTGAAGCGGCAAATCGAGCTGGGCGCGACGGCGCCGAGCGACCTGAGCTCCGCCGAGTCCCAAGCGGCGTCCAGCGCGCAGGCCGTGGAAGATTCCGACGCGGCGCTGCGGCAGCAGGAACTCACGCTGGAGGGTTTGATCAGCCGCACCGGAACAACCGACCCGGTGCTGGAAGGCGTGCGCATGATTCCCATTGATTCCATCACGGTTCCCCCCAGCGACAATCTGCCGGCGGTGGGTCAAATGGTCGAAGAGGCGCTGGCGCAAAGGCCGGACCTGGCGGCGGAGGCGGCCAACGAAAAAGCGAGCGAGGTAAACACGCTTGGAACCAAGAATGGTATTCTACCGACGCTACAGGGCGTGGGGGTGGAAAGCCAGGCCGGTCTGGCGGGTGCGCCCAAGACAGTGTACGAGGATGGGTTGGTCGAGACCTCGCCGGGGCGATTTCACGGCGGCATCGGAGACGCGCTGAGCCAGGTTTTCCAGCGCGATTTTGCGACCGAAATCGTGGGCGCATTTTTTCAAGAGCCGATCCGCAACCGGCAGGCGCAAGCCGATTATGCCATCGACCTGTTGAGCCTGCGCCAAACCCAACTCAGTAATCGCAAGGATCTCAACCAGGTGGAGGTCGACGTGCGAAACGGCGTGGTGGCGTTGCAGCAGGCGCGCGCGCGCTACGAAGCGGCACTGCAGAATCGCGATCTCCAGCAGCAGCTTTTCGACGCCGAGCAGAGGCGCTACCGGCTGGGGGCATCGACGCCCTATAACGTCGCCACGGCGCAGCGCGACCTGATCAACGCGCAATCGGCGGAATTGGCGGCGCGCGTGGGCTATGTGAACGCGCGCGTGGGGCTGGACCAGACGCTCGGCACTACGCTCGAAGCCAATCACATCAACATCGAGGAAGCCAAGAGCGGGAAGGTGACGCGGGTTTCGACGCCCCAGACGGCGAACGGACCGGCGCGGCCGTGATGCGCCCCTCAGTATCCTGGAACCGGACGGCGCCAGCGGACGTATGTTAAGGAAATCCCATGGACCTTCGCATCGAGAATTTATCCAAGACTTATTCGAACGGCGTCCGGGCGCTGGACAACGTGACGCTCACGATCCCGCACGGAATGTACGGGCTGCTGGGGCCCAACGGAGCGGGCAAGTCTACCCTGATGCGCACCATCGCGACTCTGCAGGAACCGGACAGCGGCCGGATCGGGCTGGGCGACATCGACGTGCTGCGCGAAAAAGACAAAGTCCGGAGCCTTCTCGGATATTTGCCGCAGGATTTCGGCGTATATCCAAGAATTTCAGCGCAGGATATGCTGGACCACCTGGCGCTGCTGAAGGGCTTCGTGAACCGCAAGGAGCGCAAGGAACTGGTGCAATCGCTGCTCGCGCGAACGAACCTGATGGACGTGCGCAAGAAGGCGCTGGCCGGGTTCTCGGGCGGGATGCGGCAGCGCTTCGGCATCGCGCAGGCGCTGATCGGCAATCCGCAACTGCTCATTGTGGATGAGCCTACGGCCGGCCTCGACCCGGGCGAACGCAACCGCTTCTACAATCTGCTTTCCGAGATCGGCGAGAACGTGATCGTTATCCTTTCGACGCACATCGTGGAGGACGTGATGGAGCTGTGCACCAACATGGCGATCATCCATGAAGGGCGTGTGCTCTTCGCGGGCGTGCCCGAGGACGCCGTGGGCGCACTCGCCGGAAAAATCTGGCAGAAGTCCATTCAAAAACTGGAAATCGCCGAATATAGCCAGCGCTACCGTGTGATTTCGAGCAAACTGATCGCCGGGCGCCCACTGGTTCACATCTTCAGCAGCGAGCCGCCGGGGGACGGGTTTCAACCGGTTCCGGCGGACCTGGAAGACGTGTTCTTCGCGCGGATTTCCGGGCTGCAGTAGGAGCCGATCATGCTAGTCCATTTCTTCGGTTTTGAGATTCGCTATTGGCTGCGATCGTGGATGCTGTGGATATTCCTGGCGGTCATCGCGCTGATGGTGTTCGGTGCGACGTCCACCGATCAGATCATCGTGGGCTCGGCGCTGGAGAACACGTATCGCAACGCGCCGTTCGTGATCGAGAACTACTACTCGATTATGGGCCTGCTGACGCTGCTGATGACCGTCGCGTTCGTGAATTCCGCGGCGTCGCGCGATTTCGCGTGCAATACCAGCCAGCTTTTGTTCGTCACGCCGCTGAAGAAGATCGATTATTTGGCCGGCCGCTATCTCGGTTCGGCGCTGATCGCGGCGATCCCGATGCTGGGCGTGTCGATCGGGATTCTGGTGGGCCAGTGGATGCCGTGGGTGGACGCGGAGCGCTGGGGCCCCGTGAATTGGACCGCGCACCTCTACGGCATTCTGGTGTTTGCGATCCCCAACACGCTTTTTATCGCGGCGGTGATTTTCGCCATCGCGGTGCTGACGCGCAGCACAGTGGCTTCGTTCGTGGGCGGGCTGATTTTGTTGACCGGCTACGGCGTGGGCTCGGCGCTGATCACCGACATCCAGCATGAAACGTGGGCGGCGATGCTCGATCCGTTCGGCATCCGGACGTTCGCGCTGGCGACGAAATACATGACGGTGGCGGAGAAGAATCACTTGGCCATCGGCTATAGCGGATTGCTGCTGTGGAATCGCGTCATCTGGCTGGCGGTGGGCGCGGGCATTTTCGTTTTCGCCTATTCGCGGTTCCGCTTCGAGGAGCGCGCGGCACGCAAGAAGCACGGCGCCGAAGCGTCAGCGGAAGAACAGCCTCGCGCGGCGGCCGTGGTGCTGCCTGAATTACATCAATCCTTGGGACTTGGGGCGCAGTGGGCGCAGCTTTGGAACGGATTCCGGGTGGAATTCCTCGGCCTGGCGAAATCGACGTCTTTTATCGTGATCACCTGCGCCGCGCTGCTGAATACGATTCCAAGCATCATCCTGAGCCAATCGGAAGGTTACGGCAACACGTTTTTCCCGGTGACGTACCGGCTGATCGAAGTGATTCAGGGCACGCTGTACCTGTTTTTGCTGGCCATGATCACCTACTACGCGGGCGTCCTGATCTGGAAGGAGCGCGACGCGCGCATGGACGAAATCGAAGACGCGACGCCGCATCCAGATTGGCCGAGCTATGCCTCCAAGCTCGCGGCGCTATTGTTCGCCATCTTCGCGATCGTCTGCGTCGCGATGCTGGCGGGCCTTCTGATGCAGGCATTGAACGGCTACCAGCGCTACCAGATCGGTTTGTGGCTCACGGAATTGCTGGGAATGGATTTCACGATTTTCGTGTTTTATGCCGTGCTGGCATATTTTCTCCACGTCATTTCGCCTAACAAGTACATCGGATATTTTGCGTTTATCGCGTTCTCCATTGCGAACTTGTTTGTGTGGCGTCCGCTGCACGTGGATACGCGGCTGGTGCAGTTCGGTTCGCGGCCGGACACGACGTACTCCGATTTCTTCGGATTCGCTCCGTACTGGACAAGCTGGACCTGGTTCACGGTGTATTGGATGCTGTTTTGCGGGATACTTTCCGTCGCCAGCATCCTGCTTTGGCAGCGGGGGCGGGACCACGGATGGAAAGTCAGGCTCGATCAGGCGCGGCTGCGCTTTACTCCCGGCTGGCGCGCGGCGGCGGCGCTGCTACTCGCGGCATTCGCGGGCACGGGCGGATGGATTTATTACAACACGAAAGTGCTGAATACGGTCCTGAGCGAGGACGATAACGACCACATCGCGGCCGATTACGAGAAAGCCTACAAGAAATACGAGAACCTGCCGCAGCCGCGTTTCGTGGATTTGAAATACGCGATCGATCTCCATCCGGAGCGCCGCGCTGCCACGATGCGCGCCGACACGATCATCGAAAACAAAACCGCCAAGCCCATCCCGGTGCTGCACGTGAGCTATGCAGGTCCAGACTTTGAGACCGAGATCGCCATCGACGGCGCCCAGCTCCGTCAGGACGACAAGCGCTTGCGCTACCGGATCTACGATCTGAATCCACCGCTGCAGCCTGGCGAGCAAAGGCACTTCCGATTCACGGTGAAGCGCGAGCCGCGCGGGTTTGAGAACAGCGTGGGCGTGCTGCAAATCGTCGAGAACGGGACTTTTTTCAACAACGCCGATGTTTCGCCCCAGATCGGCTACCAGGCGCCGCGCGAGTTGACTAATAAAAACCGGCGCAGGAAATTCGGGCTAAAGGAGAAGGATCCGATGCCGGCGCTGGAGCGCAACTGCAGCGCCGATTGCATGAACAGCTACATCAGCAACAACTCCGATTGGGTGAATGTGGAAACCACCCTTTCCACAACGCCCGATCAGATCGCGGTGGCGCCGGGATCGCTCGAATGCGAGTGGAAGGCCGGGGGACGGCGCTACTACCGGTACAAGCTGGACCATTACGCACTGAACTTTTATTCGTTCCTGTCCGCGGATTACACGGTGGCGCGGAAGGAGTGGAATGGCATCAAGATCGAAGTTTATTATTTGAAGGAACAGCCCTGGAACGTGCCGAAGATGCTGCGCTCGGTGGAGAAATCCTTCGAATATTACACGCGGAATTTTGGACCTTATCCGCAGAAAGAGGCACGGATCATCGAATTCCCGCGCATCGCGCGCTTTGCGCAGGCGTTTCCAGGAACGATGCCGTATTCGGAAAGCATCGGGTTTATCGCGAACCTGAAGGACCCGAACGACATCGACATGGTCTATTACGTGGTGGCGCATGAAATGGGTCATCAGTGGTGGGCGCACCAGGTGGTGGGCGCGAACATGCAGGGCGCCACGGCGCTATCGGAAACGCTGGCGCAATATTCGGCGCTCATGGTGATGGAAAAAGAGTACGGCCGCGACATCATGCGCAAGTTTCTCAAATACGAGATGGACACTTATCTGCGTTCGCGCGGCAGGGAACTGCTGAAGGAGCGTCCGCTGCTGACGGTGGATTCGAACCAGGGCTACGTGCACTACAACAAAGGCAGCGTAGTGATGTACTACATGAAAGAGATGATCGGCGAGGAAGCGGTGAACCGCGCGCTGCGGAAGGTGCTCGGGCAGTACGGATACGCGCCGCCGCCGTATCCCACGTCCTACGCGCTGGTGGACGCGCTGCGCGCCGAAACTCCGCCCCAGTATCAGTACCTGCTCCAGGATTTGTTTTATGACATTACGCTGTTTTCCAACCGTGCGACGTCGGCCACAGCGCACAAGCGCGCCGACGGCAAGTTCGACGTGACCATCCAGGTGGAAGCCCGCAAGTTCAAGGCCGACGCGCTGGGCGAAGAGCACGAGGTGCCGGTGAACGACTGGATCGATATCGGGGCCTTCGCCAAACCGCCGAAGGGCCAGAAGTATGGCAAAACACTTTACCGGCAGCGTGTTTTGATGAAGAGCGGGCCCGCCAGCTACACGTTCACCGTAGATGAGGCCCCGGATAAAGCCGGCATCGATCCGTTCCTGCTGCTGATCGATCGGGTTCCCGACGACAACACCAAAACAGTCGCCATCAGCGGCTAACACGCTATAACCTCAGCGGAAGAGGGCAGCTTGTGGAATTGACTCAGAGGGAACCGCGGCAATGGGGCGATCCGCACAAGCATGGAAGCATGCCTTCATGCTGAGTCTCGCCGTAATCGCAGGTCAGTTCTTCGCCCGGGCTGATGCCTCGTCGCGCGTAGAACCGTATCCAGCCGTCCCCAATGCGCATCCACGTGTTCGGCTGGCAGGAATGGTTGATGTAGCGGAAGGGGCTACGGCTGCGACGGGCGTCTATGGCTAGCGCCTCATCCAACTCGACGATCGCGATCCGCTTGCGCCGGCGTGCGCGGCGATCCGCTTCGGCGACGGAGATCACTTCGCCCCACAACTGGCCGAGCCGCTGACCGCGCCGAAACCGAACAAGGCTGAAAACGCCCTTGCCATCGATGAGGCTGCGGCGCACTTCGACGCCCGTATCGAGACGAGCCATGGAAGCGGGCCTAGGCTCTCCGCCAAACGGTGGTGCCGGAGATCACGTCGCCGCTCGGCGAGTACTGCGCCCAGGCTCCCGCCATCTCGTCGTTGTTTATCTTTTTGAGAACGATGGCGCCCGGCAGGTTGCGATGCTGATTCCGGCCTGCGTACGAGAAACTGACAGCCAGTTCCGCGACTCTGCCGTCCATTTCCCAATCTCCGAAATTCGCCGTCGTACCTTTGCCTCTGACGAGATTCCCGCGGACCTGAGTGAGATTGACGCGGTCCTGGATTGGAGCCCGCGGACTTGGCGCTTGGGTAGTGACCCAATTGCAATTCCACTCACCCAAGAGATAGTCATTCCTTCTTGAAGCGGCGAAATGAAGTAGATTCGTGATGTCCTCCTGGAACGCCCCGACGAGGAGTCCCAACCCCGCAGTACAGACAGCCCCGATGATCGCGGCGGTAACCTCTACTTGCATATTCACCCGCTTTCGCGGTTACTCCGGCTATATTGCATTACCATTTCAGAAATCCTGCACTCCGCCATTGGTCTCAAAGTATACAACGAATTACCGGCGGGCGGGCCAATTTCCATTCGGTGAAACATGCATACGGCTATAGAACCCGCTGGGCTTCGCTATGGGAAGGATAGAAACTTTGGATTGGTATTGGGTTTGTGAATAGTCTAGGATATTCCTAGAGTCCCGTCGGCTCTGCGCCGTTCCTCGTTCGTAAACCCACGACCTCGTTCGCAAATTCAAACGTTTTTGTTCGGGAGGAAGTGTGTCTACCATTCGATTTCTCGGAATAGTGGCATTAACGATGTGCCTGAAAGCGCAAAATTACCCATTTCCCTGGAGTGCGAATCCGGCGTCCCGGCCGTTCGATAGTCCGCTGATGACCGCGTCGGGCGATGCGCCGGTTGCTAGTGCTTTCCCTTCACTTCCCGCGGCTCGGGAGCCAATTGCGGGCGTAGTGTCGCTGCGCGAGCTGGAATATCCCGTTCCGAGAAAAGCGCTGCGGGAAGCTTATGAGGCCCAGAAACTGGCCGACGCACACAAAACCCCGCAGTCGATCGCAAGATACGAAAAGGCGATCCGCATTTATCCTCGGTATCGCGATGCGCGGGTGGATCTGGGGGTGGAGTACGCGCGCGCCGGACGCCTCTCCGACGCGCGCGAACAGTTCCAAAAGGCGTTGGAGATCGGGCCGCCGATTTCCACGATTTATTATGATCTCGCGCTCGCGGCGCTGGCCTTGCAGAACTATCACGAGGCGGAAAAGCAGGCGCGGAAGGCGCTGGAGTTAGCCCCCGAGCATCGGGGCGCGAGAGAAGTCCTGGAGTACGTGCTAAATCACTGATTCCATACGATTTTTAGCCGCTGAATCAGTGGCGCGGACGGTGCACGGACTGCTAAAATAGGGTTTACGCAACCTTTTGCGAGGCGAAACGTTTGCTTCCAAAAACGTTTCCCGGCCCCGATTATTCCGAGGAGCTAACACTTGGCAGACCCGCAAAATCCCGACACTCCGCAAACTCCCGGCGGCCAGATGCCGCTCGGCGGTGACGGCAATAAGAATCTGATCCCCATCAACATCGAAGACGAGATGCGGCGTTCGTATCTCGACTACGCGATGAGTGTGATCATCGGGCGCGCGCTGCCCGATGTCCGCGATGGCTTGAAGCCTGTGCACCGGCGCATCCTCTACGCGATGTCGGAGATGGGGCTGGCGTTCAACCGGCCGTATCGCAAATGCGCGGGCATCGTTGGCGAAGTGCTCGGAAATTACCATCCGCATGGCGACGCGCCGGTCTACGACGCACTGGTTCGCATGGCGCAGGAGTTTTCGCTGCGTTATCCGCTCGTCGACGGGCAAGGTAACTTTGGTTCGGTGGATGGCGATCCGCCGGCAGCGTACCGGTACACCGAAGCACGGCTGTCGCGCATCGATACGGCGCTGCTCGAGGATCTGGATAAAGAAACGGTCGATTTCCGGCCGAATTTCGATGAGCGGC
>JASHQT010000133.1 GCA_030039005.1 Bryobacteraceae bacterium | reverse complement strand
ACTATCCCCATCTGAGCGACTGGCTGGCCGGCTATCGTGTCGTGGGCCGCACACGATTTTCGATTATTTACCGAATCAAATAGCTACTCGCCGCTCCAGCAGGCGACGCGCTTTTCGAGAAACGCCGAAATGCCTTCCTGCGCGTCGTGCGCGAGCGAGTTCATCGTCATCACTTCCTTGGCGTAGGCGTATGCCTTCGGCTGATCGAGATCGATCTGCGCGTAATACGCCTGCTTTCCGAGCGCCACCGTGAAACTGCTGGCCTCGGCGATCTGGCAGGCGAGAGTGCGCGTAGAAGATTCCAGTTCCTCCGCCGGAACCACCCGATTCACCAAGCCCCACTCCGCGGCCGTCGACGCATCCACGCGCTTGCCGGTGAGGAGCATCTCCATGGCGCGTTTGCGTCCCACCGCGCGCGATAGCGCCACCATCGGCGTGGTGCAGAACAGCCCGATTTTCACGCCCGGCGTCGCGAAGGCCGCCTGATCGCTCGCGATGGCCAGATCGCAGGTGGCGACCAACTGGCACCCCGCCGCCGTCGCGATTCCCTGCACCTGCGCGATCACCGGCTGCGGCACCGCCTGGATCTTGGCCATCAGCTCCGTGCAGACATCAAACAGGCGCCGGTACTCGCCTACCGTCCGCCCCACCATCTCGCTCAAGTCGTGCCCCGCGCTAAACACCTTGCCCGCGGCTGCCAGGATGATGGCGCGGATGCTCGACTCGCGCCCCATCGCATCCAGGCAGGCGATCAGTTCGAGCATCAAATCGAGCGACAGCGCATTGCGCCGCTCGGGCCGGTTCAGCGTGATGACGCCGATCGGGCCCTCGGTGGTTTGATGGAGGTGCTTGTAAGTCATCGGTCCTCCCATTCAGGTGCGCCTTCCCACGGTTCTTCGATTTCGTCTTGCAGCGCGCCGAACTCTTCCTCAATCTCGCGCAACGCAGGGTCCTGGTTAGCGATCTCGCAGGCGCGAATTAATTCCGCGTCCCCTCTGATGCGTCGTCCTGATCCCATAGCAGAATCGTAGCAGATTTGCTGTATTCTGGGCTGTTGTCTTTTGTGTTGTCTTACACTACTATAGAGTCTGTGGCGTATGAACTATTTGACAGCAAGGCTGCTCGTATAGGATCTCCAGCGATGACCATTCAAGTTGACGGAAGGATTGCTTTGAATGCAGACGTTGGGGATATTCTTGTCTCGCTAGGGGCCAAATACGCACAAATTTGGTGGGACAAGGACACTGCCAAGCTGGCGATCCGGCCGTTGAAGAAGCAGGCTCATTCGGCGTTCAAGCTTACGGTCTGGCCCCGCAAACGAGGCAGTTCGCTATCGGCACGATCGTTTTTGAACTACATTCAGTGGCGGAGTTCGAAGCCCTATACGACGAAAGTTGAGTGGAACAATACGGAAGGTGTATTCGAGGCGGAGTTGCCTCGCGATAAGCTTGGCCAGCTTCACGAGACCAAGGGTCGGAAACAGGAGTGATCTTGTGGCGTGGATAGTGGTGATCTGCTTGATCACCGCACTTGGCGTTATCGTTTATGCTCTTCGGCGGGGAGGCGACATGTTCGCGTCGATGTCGTTAGGAAAGATACTGGAATTCAAACTTGATGTGAAAGAGAGGCGCACGCCGCGCTCAGCGGGCAAACGCTGACCATCTATCCACCGTCGTCGCTGCCGCCAACCTTGAGCACCGCCAAAAACGCTTCCTGCGGGATCTCCACGCGGCCCACGCGCTTCATGCGCTTCTTGCCTTCCTTCTGCTTCTCAAGCAGCTTGCGCTTGCGCGTGATGTCGCCGCCGTAGCACTTGGCCAGCACGTTCTTGCGCATGGCCGGGATGTTCTCGCGCGCAATCACCTTGTTCCCGATGGCCGCCTGCAGCGCCACCTCGAACATCTGCCGCGGGATCAGCTTGCGCAGCCGCTCGATCAGGAGCTTGCCGCGCTCGTAGGCAAAATCCTTGTGCACGATCATCGACAGCGCGTCCACCGGATCGCCCGCCACCAGCACGTCCAGCTTCACCATGGGCGACACGCGATAGCCCGAGAAATGATAATCGAGCGAGGCGTAGCCGCGCGACGCCGACTTCAGCCGGTCATAAAAATCCAGCACGATCTCGTTCAGCGGCAGCTCATACAGCAGCAGCACGCGCCCCGTGCCGATGTACTCGAACTTCTTCTGCGTCCCGCGCTTTTCTTCCAGCAGCTTCAGGATCTCGCCCACGTATTCTTCGCGCGTAATCACCGTCGCATCGATGATCGGCTCTTCGACCTGCTTGATCTCCGCGGGATTGGGAAATTTGGTCGGATTGTCGACCTCGATCACTTGGTCCGCAAGCGTGGTCACGCGGTAGCGCACGCCCGGCGCCGTGGTGATCAAATCGATCTGAAACTCGCGCTCCAGCCGTTCCTGAATGATCTCCAGATGCAGCAGCCCCAAAAATCCGCAGCGGAAACCGAATCCCAGCGCCACGGAATTCTCCGGCTCGAAATTGAACGCGCTGTCATTGAGCCGCAGCTTTTCGAGCGCTTCGCGCAGACGCCCATGTTCGTGCGATTCCACCGGATACAGACCGGCGAAAACCATCGGCTTGATTTCCTGAAAACCGGGCAGCGGTTCCGCGGCCGGATTATCGGCGCTCGTCACCGTATCACCGATCTGGGCGTCGGAAACTGTCTTGATGTTGGCGAACAGGAACCCGGCTTCGCCCGCAGAAAGCTCCTCGCATGGAACCGGCTTGGGCGATTGGTATCCCAGCCCCTCCACTTCCGACACCGCGCCCGTCGCCCACAACTTGATTTTCTGGCCCACGCGCAGCGTGCCATCCACCACGCGCACCAGAATGATTACGCCGCGATACGGATCGAACCAGGAATCGAAAATCAGCGCGCGCAGCGGCGCATCGGGCGAACCGGCCGGCGGCGGGACCAGTCGCACCACGGCTTCCAATACTTCCTTGATCCCAATGCCTTGCTTGGCGCTCACCAATAGCGCATCCTGCGCCGGAAGCCCGATCACCTGCTCGATCTGTTCGCGAATCTTCTCCGGCTCCGCCGACGGCAGATCGATTTTGTTGATCACCGGAATGATTTCGAGGTTATGATTCAGCGCCAAATACGTGTTCGCGAGCGTCTGCGCTTCCACGCCCTGCGACGCGTCCACCACCAGCAGCGCGCCTTCACACGCCTGCAAGCTGCGCGAAACCTCGTAGGTGAAATCCACGTGCCCGGGCGTGTCGATCAAATTAAGCTGATACGTCTTGCCGTCATCGGCCTTGTAGCTCAGCCGCACCGCGTGCGCTTTGATCGTGATGCCGCGCTCGCGCTCCAGATCCATGGAGTCCAGCACCTGCTCCATCATTTCGCGCTGCTGCAGCGCGCCCGTGGCTTCGAGCAGGCGGTCCGCCAGCGTCGATTTGCCGTGATCGATGTGCGCGATGATACTAAAGTTCCGGATAAAAGCGGGATCCATGCGGTAGAATGGCGTCTAAAATTCAAGTATCCCACGAGCCGGTGTTTCGACGCGCACCGGCGGGAGGAACACGATGCTGCGATCCATTGGGTTGCCCGAGTTGATGGTCTTGTTCTTCGGCTTTTGCGCGCTGCTTCTCATTCCGGCCGTCTTCTACCTGCTCACGCTGCAGAAGGCTCTCGAACGCTGCTCCGCTGAATTGCGGACCATGCCGCCCGGCCAGGTTTGGCTCTTGCTGATCCCGTTTTTCAACGTCATCTGGCAATTCATGGTGGTGAACAGCATCGCGACGTCCTTGCGGAATGAATTCAGCAAACGAAATATTCCGCTTTCGGAAGCTGAGCCCGGCAAATCCGTTGGTCTAGCTCTATGCATCTCCACCGTCGCGAGTATCATTCCGTTGCTGAATCTCATCGCCGGTCCGGTCAGCCTGGTGTGCTGGATCATCTACTGGGTGAAGATTTCGGGCTACTCAAGCATGCTGATTCCGCCATTGGCAATGGCCACAAGTTAAGATCACAAGGTGACCGAAGGAAAACCAATCGATCAAAATCTTGACGCGAGCGGCCTGAAATTCACCATTCTCTGCGCGCGATTCAACGCGGAGATCACCGAGCGGCTGCTGGACGGGGCGTTGGAAGCGTTGCAGCGCTCCGGCGCAAGCACAACCAACGTCGAAGTGATGAGGGTTCCGGGCTCCTGGGAACTCCCGATCGCCGCGCAGGCCTGCGCCGTCTCGAGAAAATACCATGCGATCGTCGCCTTGGGTGCGGTGATCCGCGGCGATACCCCGCACTTCGATTACGTCGCCGGCGAAACCGCGCGTGGTTTGATGGCCGTGCAGCTTGAAACCGGCGTACCCGTCGCATTCGGCGTCCTCACCACCAACACGATCGAACAAGCCGCCGATCGTGCGGGCGGCAAGGACGGCAACAAGGGCTACGATGCGGCGCTGACCGCCATTGAAATGGCGAACCTCCTCCGCCGCCTGCGAAAATAGAGCGAATGGCGGCCCGTCATCGATCGCGCCAGCGCGCGCTGCAAGTTCTGTATCAGTGGGACATGACCAAGCGCCCGGTCAACGAGGCCATCCATGCGTTTTACGACACCCTCCGCGCCGACAAGACCGCCGAAGAGAAGGTGGAGGAGGAGCCGGAGCCTGATTCAGACTCTGAATCCAAAGACGGCCGCGACGAATTTATGGAAGAGCTGGCGCGCGGCGCCTCCGAACTGGCGCCCGACATCGATCGCCGCATCGCTGAAAAATCCGCGCACTGGAAGATCGAGCGCATGCCCGTCGTCGATCGCAACATCCTGCGCCTGGGAATTTATGAGATGAGCCGCCGGGAGACGCCCGCCGCCGTGGTGATCGACGAAGCCCTGGAGCTCGCGCGCCAGTTTTCAGGCGAGGAATCCGTGGCGTTCATTAACGGCGTCCTGGACGCCGTTCACAAGGAATACCGCGACTGAAATTCAAAACCCCTGATCGTAAGTGAGGCGATACATCTACTAGACATGAACATCCTCATGGTCGGCTCCGAAGCGATGCCCTTCGCCAAGACAGGCGGACTTGCGGATGTTTTGGGAGCCCTGCCCGCGGCCCTCACTGAGCGCGGCGAAACCGTCGCCGTGGTGCTCCCGGCCTATCGCGAAAACGTCTACCCGCACCCCACGCGCGAAGCCTACCGCAGCATGTGGATCCCGGTCGGCCCCGGCTACATGGTGGATATCCAGCAGTGCGTCGTTCCGGTCGGCGGCCGCGGCGTCACCTACTTCTTCGTCCAATGCCCGCCGCTCTACGATCGCGACGGCATCTATGGCACGGCCGCCGGGGATTTCCCCGATAACCACCTGCGCTTCGCCGTACTTTCGATGGCCGCCGTCGGCGTCGCGCGGCACCTGTTCCGCCCCGACGTCCTCCACATGCACGATTGGCAGGCCGCGCTCATGCCCGTCTACATGCGCGAACATTTCTCGGGAGACCCCACGTTCATCGGCGTCAAGACCCTCCTCACCATTCACAATCTTGGCTATCAGGGACTGTTCGGACCCGAAGTCCTGCCGCAAATCGGCCTGCCCGGCCGCCTGATGAACCCCGAGCAGCTCGAATTCTACGGCCGCCTCAATTTCTTGAAGGCCGGCATCGCCTTCGCCGACGGCATCAGCACGGTCAGCAAAGGCTACGCGCGAGAGATCCAAACCCCCGAGTACGGCTTTGGATTAGACGGCTTCCTTCGGCGCCATGGGCCGATCACCGGCATCGTGAATGGCGTCGACTATAACGAATGGAATCCCGAGCACGATCCGCACATCGCGCGCCATTATTCGGCGAAGGATTTTGCAGGCAAGCTCGCCTGCAAACAGGCGCTGCTGGCCGAATACGGCCTGCCCCAGGACAATTTGGATCGCCCGCTGCTGGCCGTCATCTCGCGCTTCGCCGCCCAGAAAGGCTTCGACATCCTGGCCGATGCCGCCTCGCGATTGCTCGCCGAAGATTTGAACCTCGTGGTCCTGGGATCTGGCGATTTGCTCTATGAAACCATGTTCCGCGCTCTCGCGGCCTCCTACCCAGGCAAAGTCGGCCTGCGCGTGGGCTACGACACCGGCCTTTCCCACCGCATCGAGGCGGGCGCTGACATGTTCCTGATGCCCAGCCGTTACGAGCCCTGCGGCCTGAATCAGATCTACAGTCTCAAGTACGGGACCGTCCCCGTGGTCCGCGCCACCGGCGGCCTGGATGATACCATTGAAGAAGCTACCGGATTCAAGTTTCGCGACTATTCCGGCGACGCGCTGCTGGAAGCCGTGCGGCAGGCTCTGAGGGAGTTTCCGACCGAGAGTTGGCCGCGCAAGATGCGGCGGGGCATGGAGAAGGATTTTTCCTGGAGCGCCTCGGCCGGTGAGTACGTGGAACTGTACCGGAGGCTTGTGGCAAGCTGAATCCTTTTCACCGTTAGAACATCAACAGAGGAGCGAAGGTTAAAAAATATGGCTGGTGCGAACACACTGACTTTTACGGATGCGGGCTGGGATAAGGAAGTGCTGAACTCCGAGACCCCGGTTTTGGTGGACTTCTGGGCGGAGTGGTGCGGTCCTTGCCGCATGATGTCGCCCACCATCGATGCCATCGCCGAGACCTACGCCGGACGCGTGAAGGTCGGCAAGCTAAACGTCGACGAGAACGGCGCCACCGGCATGCGCTACAACGTTCGCGGCATCCCCACGCTGCTGCTGTTCAAGGGCGGCAAGGTGGTGGAGCAGAAGGTGGGCGCGGTGGGCAAGGTGGAAGTGCAGAAGATGCTCGACGCGCACGTCGCCGCGGCGGTAAAGTAAGCCCGGCTCAATATCCGAATTGGCGAGAACGCCCGACCGGTCCAGCCGATCGGGCGTTTTCCATTTTTCAGAAGCCTGAATCCTTCTCATCGGCCATGGCATCCAACGCGGCATGGCTGGAAAGAATACGCTAACCTTTATCGACGCCGATTGGCAGAGCGAGGTGCTCGACTCAGACTTGCCTGTTTTGGTCGACTTCTGGGCCGAATGGTGTCCGCCTTGCCGCGCGATGGCGCCTGCCATCGATGCGATCGCCGAGTTGTACGTTGGCCGGGCAAAGGTTGGAAAGCTGAATATGGACGAGAACGAGACGGGCCATCGTTACCATATCCGAGGCATTCCCACGCTGCTGCTGTTCAAAGGCGGCCAGGTGGTAGAGCAGAAGGTGGGCGCGGTGGGCAAGGTGGAAGTGCAGAAGATGCTCGACGCGCACGTCGCCGCGGCAGTAA
>JASHQT010000132.1 GCA_030039005.1 Bryobacteraceae bacterium | reverse complement strand
TTACCAGAGGCCGAGTGCGCCCGAAAACAATACTCGCATCCATTGATGAGCGAGGTTTTCAGATAGGCCAGTTCCTTGTACTTCCGCTCTACGGTTCCGTGCTCAATCACGGCACTGTAAAACGGCATAAAGTGCTTCAGCACCTCGGGAACTCGCGCCATGGTGCCGAAGAAAGCCGGCACCTTGCCGAACCCCTGGGTCAGCTTGTCCAGAATGGGTTGAACTTCGGGAGCCGCGGCTTCCTTAGAAACCGGGTTGATTCCTGTGGCTGGTTCGGTTGCTGTGGGCATACATTGCTCCTGATGATCGCGGCGCGCGCGCCGGTGCAGCTATTTGGTGGCTGGCGCAGCCCATTTCGAGGCCCGGTGCAGCCTATTTCGAGGCCCGGCGCAGCCTATTCTGTGGATTGTAGCAGGGCCATGGCGCGCGGCATAGGCTGGTAATCGCGATAGCTGTCGTTTTCGGTGGAGTTCTCGCTGAGGAATCCCAGCGCCGTCGCCTTCACACGAACGTTAAACACCTTCGGCAGCCATATACCGTTCGCCACCGGCTCCTGCTCCAGAGTAAATTCGGTCCCCGGCCCCACTTTCGCCAGAAATCCGTAGAAGCTGACCGGCTTGACCACTTGGGCCTCCACACGGACCCACTGATAGCTGGCCTTATCGATCCAGAGCTTGCCTTTCATGGCCCTGAGAACGTGGCCCTCGTGATCGACAGGTTCATAGTCCGGATTAGGCTGCGCATCCAGCACCCAACAATCGTGCCCATCCACTTTCGCCTGGCCATTCAGTTGAAACTGGAAGGCCTGCACCATTTCCTGGAGCATGGCGTGGTTGCGCTGCTGCTCGCGGGCGTACTTGGCGATCCGCCGAGCGCGCTCCCGCTCGGATCCATTGCGCCGCTTGGCGATCTCCTTCCCCAGTTTCTTCTGCTCTACTGCGGCTTCGGTGGCCGAAAGCGGCTGGTCGTCGATGGCTGTAACAAGGTTATAAGGCGAGCCGTCGATCATCAGAACACGATACGTCTTTGTTGTCCCGGCGCCGTCATGCTTGCTCTCCACATCGCGTTCTAACCAGGAGTATTTTGGCGTCTCGGCCCAATCCTCCTTGATCGCGTCCACTGACCTGCGAACGATGGCCTGCACATCCCCCGTGCTGCCAACGCTGCCTGCACCCCAAACCGTAATCGCCGCCGCGACAAAGACGGCGTAACGAATCACACCCATACAATCGCCAATCGTTAGACGCGCGAGAGGTTACGTCCTTACAAATGTAGGGTCACATTGATGGGAAAATGGTCCGATCCAGGCACGCGAAGTACTTTGCCGCCCTCGTACTCCATGGAGCCCCGTACGAAAATCCAGTCCAACTCTCCCAGGAGAACATGGGTTTTGACGCGACGCTCGCCCAACACGTTCCGAAAGCCAGCCTCTTGGAGCCGCGGAATCAGGCGGGAATGCGGGAAGAACGTATTGAAATCTCCGGCGACGATGATGGGAGTTCCGGCTGGGTAGCGCTGGGCGTCGCTCAGCACCTCTTCGAGCTGTTCCAGGCGCAGCTCCTCGGTCCCTTTGCTCTCTAAATGCAGATCGTAGACTACCAGCGGCTGGCCGCCGTGATCGAGCTCGGCGACCAACGCGATCCGGCCGCCTTCGCGGCGCTGCAGCACGGGAAGGCTCGATATGAGCAGGCGCCGCGGCTTCCACCACCCGGATTGGTGCTGGAACCGGATGATGCGCGCGGCCCGCACCGGCAGTTTCGTCAGCAGGGCTTGGCCATGATAGGCCGGGTCTTCGGCCGTGCCTTGCCCCAACTCCTGGAACTCGGGCGCAAAGACGTAATTCATTTTGAAGGCTTCGGCCAGTTCTTTGGCCACGTCCTGGCGATGCGTCCGCCGGGCATCCAGATCCACTTCCTGAAAGATGCACAGATCCGGATGGTGTTCGCTGATCTGTTCCTTGATCTGATCGAGATGTTGGCCGCGATCGATATTCCAGTTCAGCACCGAGGACTGCGCGGGGGGGGCCACGGGCGCTGCGGTGTAACTGCCCGACAGCACGGTCTCCAGAGCGCCAGAGGCGGTTGGGGGCGGCGCGGCCAGAGCGGCCGAAACAGCCAGAAAGAGGCAGCTTCCGAGAAGCGGTGCTGCGGGTACAACGGGAGTCACGCTTTTAGTTTATACTGGAGTTCGGGTCGCGGCCTGCTCTCGAAGGTTACTGTTCGCGGGCCGCCGAATCGTTTCTCAAGTTTGTATGTTTATTCTCATCACCGTGGTCCACGTCCTCGTGTCGTTCTTTTTGATCGTGGTTGTGCTTCTGCAAAGCGGCCAAGCGGCCGATCTGGCCGGCGCGTTCGGCGGCATGGGATCGCAGACCGCATTCGGCCCGCGCGGATCGGCGACGCTGCTGTCGAAAGCTACTACGATCGCGGCGGTGATCTTCATGCTCACCTCGATCACGTTATCGATTCATGCCCAGCGTGGCGCGGCCTCCACGGGCAGCGTCCTGGAGCACGTAAAAGCTCCGGCGAAGACGACGGCGCCCGCAGTGCCGGCGGCTCCAGCTCCGGCGCCTGCGCAAAAGAGCAGCACCCCGGTGGCGCCCCCTCCGGCTCAACCTCAGCCGGCGAACAAGAAGTAGCGAGTTTTTCGTAATGCGGTCGTGGCGGAATTGGCAGACGCACTAGCTTGAGGTGCTAGCGGGAGCAATCTCGTGGAGGTTCAAGTCCTCTCGACCGCACCAAATAAATCAATAATATAGAGGCAGTCGCGATGAGTGATGGCCTTCTGCTTTGGCAACTGCAACGGTCTTTGCAACGGTTTTGCATGCTAGAATCGAGCCATGGCAGGAAGCTCATACGGGTCCGGGACGCTGTATAAGCGCGGAGAGATCTGGTACGTCTCCTTTTGGGCGAATGGACGCCAGATTCAGAAATCCTCGCGTTCGACGAAGCGCCAAGATGCTGTGCGCCTGCGGGACCAGTTGCTCGGAAAGAAAGCGCGAGGGGAGATGGACAGCGCGGACTTCCAGAAAGTCACTTGCGGGGAACTGCTCGACGATCTTCTTGATTATGCGAAGTCGAACATCAGGCCATCCACAGAGCGAATTTGGAAGCTGGTGGTTGAAGCCAACGTGAGACCGTTCTTCGGCCAGCGCAAGGCAGTCAAGCTTACAACTGACCTCATGAAGGAGTACCGGCGGAAGCGTTTGGCCGAGGGCCGCAGCGAATCGACCTGCAACCGCGAGTTGTCCCTTCTCCGAACGGCGGTCAATCTGGGTCGGAAG
>JASHQT010000131.1 GCA_030039005.1 Bryobacteraceae bacterium | reverse complement strand
GGACCGCCCGGACCAGGGCCGCCACGCACCCCGCCCATTCCAGGCGGCGGAGCATTCTTATCCGCTGGCCCGGATTCGCCGAGGCTCCCGAATCCCCAGGTGCGCGAAATGCGTAAATTCAGCGTCACGGCCGCTGGACCGCGTCCGGCATTGCGCTCGATCGTCGGTGTTCCGGGAGCAGGGTTCAAGTTGAAACAACCATAGCGGGGCTCGTACTTAAGATATGTACCCGTGCAAGCCGACGCGGACAAATCCATCAGCGCGGGACGTTGCACCGCACTGCCATCGCCATCCGGATCGGGCAAACCAGTCGTAATGTCGTAGGGCGTTCCACTGCTGGCGGTGAAAAACGGGCTCAGGCTGATCTTCCAGGGCAGCGGTATGCCGGTGCCAAGTACGGCGCGATGGCGAACATCGCCGTAAGACGAGGGCCCCCACTCGGCCCGCAGATCGTACGGGTTGGCCGGCAGCCCCTCGTTATTGTCTTCGCCGTAGGAGAGCGCGTAGAAGCCGAACAGGAAAAGCTTTTTGTAATTTACCTGCGGGTTGATGAAGAGCTGGCTGGTTCGGCTATACCCGACGGACTCAGTCAGGAGTCGCACGGTGTCATCGCCGTAGGGATAAGTTTCAGTTCCTGGATAGGGTGCATTGGCGTCGGTTTGCTGCAGCAAATGAATCCCCCGGCTCGCGATGTAATTGGCACTTAGCCGGAAGTAACGATTGATTTGCCGGTCCACTCCCACATTCGCTTGATACGTTCGCGGCGCCTTCACATCCGGCGCGAGCAACTGCAGTGTCTGCGGCTGCGCGCTGCCTGCCAGCAAACTGAGCGCCGGAACGGTTGGAAAAAAGTCGGGATTTGAAATCAGATACGATTGCTGCGTGACGCCGTTGTAGCGGATCGCATCCAGCGTTTCGGTGTCGGCGACGCGGTCGTAGAAAATCCCGAAGCCGGCTCGCAATACGGTTTTCGCCGCTTTGTGCGCGCCGCCATCGATACCCCAGGCAATCCCCAGACGCGGCGACCAATCGGCGTAATCATGAATGTTGGTCTGCGTTTCATAGCGAAAGCCATAGCTCAAGGTGAAATTTGGCCTCACGCGCCAATCGTCATTGGCGTATAGGCCCACGTCGAACTGCGCCACACGCGTCAGCGGATTTCCCGCGTTCAATGAGAAGAAGGACGCGCCTCCGCCGGCGGCACGGATCTCAGCCGGCGTGTAGCCTTCCTGTTGGAGTTGCAGCGTCAGTTGGTAGACTTGGAGCGCCGTGAGCGCGACCGAACTCCCCGGGATCGGCTGGCCGTCGGAATTCAACCCCTCGCCCTGTCCGCCCAGAAACGTGAACGTCCCGTTGAAATTGGTGTTGGAATAATCGTTGTTGAACGATTGCCGCACGCGTCCGCCCCATTTGATGGTGTGCGCGCCGTGCGTCACCGTCGTCATGTTGTCCAGCTCCAACTTGTTGGTATGGTTGTTGGAACTCCCCACGGTCGCGCTGCCGCCGGTGAACGAATCCTCCACCGAAATGCTGGGCTGGTCGCCGGCTCCGAAATATCCGCTCGTGGTCCGCATGTATTGAAAGCGTGCTTCGTTAATGACCGTCGGGCTGATGATGGTGGTAAAGATGGCCTGCACGTCTTTTTCGCCCGTGCGCTCGTTGTACGCGGTAGTTGGCAGATTAAAGGTGCTGCTGGTCGAACTCGCAGCCGGGCCCGCCGCCTGGGCATTCGTGCCAAGTTGGTTATTCAGGCCGATGCTCACGTCTTGAAAGCGCAGCACCAGTGTATTGTTCTGGTTGATGGCGTAGTCCACGCGCGGAGCAATGGTCGTGCGAGTCTGCGGCGTCAGCAAGGCCTGGTTGATCGTTTGCGGCAGCAAACTGGAATTCAAGTCCGTGGCTAGAATAAACGCGTTCTCGGTAATATTTCGGCGTTCCAAGTCGAGCGTAAACGATGCCTTATTTTTCTTAATAGGGCCGGTGAGTTCACCTCCGAAGAACAGGTTCTTATAGGGCGGAAGCGACGACGACTGCGTATAAAGAGGACTGCGAGTGTTCAGGTATTGATCGTTAAATTGGAAAAAGGCCTGTCCGTGAAAATCGTTCGTGCCCGGCTTCGTGAAGATCTCGATGCGCCCAAAACCGGGCCTGTCGTATTCGGGCGAGAACGGATTCGAATTGATGCGTACTTCCCGAATCTGCGATTTTGGAGGAAGGTTGTTGCCGGTGAAACCGTCGATATAAATCTGCCCGCCTTCGGGACCCGCTCCGGGCCCCGCCATCGCCTGCAACTGTTGCGCAAGTTCGTCGGGATCGTCCGATAACGCCTGCAGCTCGTTCTGCCTCAGAACCAGTTGGCCGCCATTCGAGCTCGGGTCCGTGCTGACCGTAACCCGGTTCGCTTCTTCATCAACGTTCACGACCTGGGATTCGGCCTCAATGGTGAGCTGGAAATCGAATACGGCCGGACCGCTGATTTCGAGATCCCGGCGTTCGCCGACGGTGAAACCTTTCGCGATGACGCGCGCGTCGTATTTTCCCGCCGGTAATGCTGCAAAGGCGTATTTGCCGGAATCGTCCGTCGTAGCCCGGTGCTCGCCGCCAGGGCCGCGCAACTGGACCAATGCCTTTGGGACCAAGGCGCCCGAGGGATCGGTGATCGTTCCGTGCAAACTGGCAGACCCAGATTGCGCCAGTAGCAACACGGGCAGTGCCAAGCCGGCAAGGCACACACTGATTGTCAATAATCGTTGCAATCTCTTCATGATCAGAACTCTTCGTCTTTGGTTGACTGGAGGGGTGGTTACGGCCCGATTCCCGACAAACCGATGCCTCCGAGCATGCCGCCCAAATCCGCTCCTCCTCCCGTCGGTCCCGGTGACAAGCCTGGCTGGTCTCCGGCGGCGCCGGGAGCCGTTCCGGCTGCACCTCCCGACTGCCTGGATGCCATCTGCACCAGCATTTCCGCGTTTGCCAGAAGAATAATCGCCGTTAGGTGGTCGGCACTTTCTCCCTTCGTGCTGGAGACGACAATCGTCTCGCCCGGCTTCAAATCTTGCACTGTTGCGGCAGGCATCGATTCAACCATTTGTGCAATGCTTGGCGCTCCTGCCGGCGGCGGTCCAGCAAAGCCGCCCCCAGGAGGTGGGCCGCCGGGAAAGCCACCTTGCGGCGCACCACCGGGAAAGCCGCCGCGCGGCGTACTACCGCCTCCCGGAGGCGCACCGGCTCCCGGAAAGCTTGGCATCTGTTTGATCTTGGAGTCAGGCGTGAGCTTGATGCTCAGGAGCTTGCCGGTCCCCATTTCCTTAACAGTAAGTTCCGGGGTTGAGGCATCCACCGACACCACCGAACCGGCCACGGTCAGAAATGTTCCGAACACAACTTCATCAGCGCGTAGAGAAAGGCCGTCGGCGCTTTTCTCGCCGCGTGCGCGAAGCTGATCGCCGGCATGGACCTCCGCCAGCATGCTTGGCTTGGCGTCCGAGAACCGAACTGAATCGGGAGCATACCTGCGAAACTTGGTCTGATCGGATACCGCGACCGTGGGAGTTGTCTCTCCCTGGAGCGATCGAACGCGCAACGTGATGTTGTTACCGCTGATGGCGGTGACCAGGCCTGAGATGCCGTGAGTGTTCCACTCCTGGCGCTCGGCTTCGTCGCGCTTTTGAATGTCCGACGCGGACATGATCACGATACGCCGGATGTTCGTGCTATTAGGCTCCAGGGTCACTAAAACGCGATCGCCGATGGTCAATTCAGTTACCTTGGCCGGCGTCGCGTTCTTCAAGCTCTTCTCTCCGGGCGCCACTCTCAAGCCCACGGTATCGGGGGTCAGCTTCAAATCTACCGGCGCGCCTTTGTCAGGGGCGATTTCGACCTGCGCGTCGGGCTTGAAAGCCGCTACCGTACCGACAAAGGATTGACTCGCCGGAGCCTGGCACCATGCTCGCCCGATCATGATGGCTGCAAAGACGACTACTGTCCGCGTGCACCGGAGCATTTTCTACAGTGGACAACAGGCCGGCCTTCGATGCGCCTTAATTTTTGTAAAACTCGCGCTTCGCTGGTTCCAGCAACGTTTTCGCTTGCGATACAGTGAGGACAACAGCCCAGAACGGAACGAATGGAGACCAAGACGGAACAGGCTGCATCCGCGCCATCGATACTGATCGTTGACGACGATACGGAGCTCTGCGCGCTGATGAAGGATTTTCTTTCCTCGAACGGTCTTGCGATCGAGGCTGTTCACGAGGGTAGGATCGGGTTGGCTCGAGCGCTGGAAGGCAATTTCGACCTCGTCATTCTCGATGTCATGTTGCCATTGCTGAATGGTTTTGAATTGTTGAGTACGATTCGGAAGCGAAACGGCGTTCCTGTGATCATGTTGACGGCGCGCACGGCAGAACAAGACCGCGTACTTGGTCTCAATACCGGAGCCGACGACTATCTTCCCAAGCCGTTCGGTCCCGAGGAACTGCTCGCGCGCATTCGAGCGGTATTGCGCCGCACGAAACGGGGGGAACTCATCGGGGCGCAAAAGATTTCGGCCGGAGGTGTCGAGCTCAATCCTCAGACACGCGAAGCCTGGTATCAAGGCGAACCGGTGGATCTCACCTCCATCCAATTCGACATTCTCGAGTTTTTGGTGCGGTCGGCTGGGCGTACCGTTTCCCGGGACGAGCTAACCACGGTGCTTTATCAACGCCCTTCCACGCCCTACGAGCGTTCCTTAGACGTTCATATCAGCCATTTGCGCCGGAAGCTCAACGACACCCGCGGAGCATTGATTTACACCATTCGCGGCGTCGGGTATCTGTTTGCCCCCCGATCGGACTTGCAATGAAATCGCTTTACCTGAAGATTCTGCTCGGATGCCTGGTCACGCTCCTGGTGTCCTTCGGCGCGTTCTTTGTCATCTCCACATTTGTGGCGCGCCACGCGGCAGGACCTCGTGGCTTAATCGCGGGCATCCATCGTTGGCAGACGGCCGAGGCAGTGGAAGTTTATGAATCGCGCGGCGTAGAAGGGCTTCGCAACTATTTCGCGAAGCTGCATCGTTTCATTGGGGAACAGGATTATCTCACGGACTCACACGGAAAAGACGTGCTCGCCGGAAGCGACCTATCGTCGCTGCTCACGATGGCTCGCCCAGGTTTCGCCCCCCCGCCGGAAATCGATGGCCATATCGTCATTGTGAATTCGTCTGACGACGGCCGTTATCGCTTGATCACTCTGGCCGAACCGCCGATCCCCCTTCTGAATCTATTTCCGTTTTATTTCCTAATTCTTGTCGCCGTCGCGTTAGTGTGCTGGCTTCTGGCCCTAAACATCGCGACCCCGCTGCGTGATCTCTCCCGCGCCGTAGACCGGTTTGGACGCGGCGAACTGGACGTTCGATTGCGGTCGCGGCGGCGCGATGAAATTGGAGATCTCAGCCGGAGCTTCGACCACATGGCTGACCGCATTGAAACTCTCGTCACTGCCGAAAGGCGCCTGCTCCAAGACGTGTCGCACGAGCTGCGCTCACCACTTGCCCGCTTGAGCTTCGCCGCGGAATTGGCGCGAACAGCCGAGGATCGCGATCGGGCGGCGGGAAGACTCAAGAAGGAAATCGCGCGGCTAACTTCGCTCGTGGGGACGCTTGTGGAAGTAACCCGGGCTGAAGGAGATCCTACCTCCGCACACTTCGAGCCCGTGTCCTTGGGCGACCTGCTTTGCGAAGTAGTAGACGATTGCCAGGTAGAGGCGGAAGCCCGCGGCTGCATGATCACAATGACAGCCGATCAGCAAGTAACGCTATGCGGCGATCGGGAGCTATTGCGCCGCGCGCTGGAGAACGTAGTCCGAAACGCAATCCGCCATACCCCGGAAGATTCCGAAGTGGACGTGGAGATGAAGGTTACACACCAGACCGTCCATATTTGCGTACGAGATTACGGCTCGGGCGTTCCGGAAGAGTTGGTGCCGCGTATATTTCAGCCATTCTACCGGGTGGATGATTCGCGCGACAGCGCCACCGGCGGCGTCGGGCTGGGCCTCGCCATCACCCAGCGAGCCGTTGCGGTTCATCACGGCAAGGTTTGGGCAGAGAATGGAAACCCGGGCCTACGGGTTTGTATGGAGCTACCTCGCTAATGCTTGCCGGGCCGGATTTCCGCCCCATCAACCGGATAATGCCCGCAAGGATTTTAGCGTCTCGTAGGGATCGGAACGCACCGTATAATCGGCGTTCACATCGGCGGCGCGAATGATGCCTTGCTTGTCGATCACATAACGGGCCGGCATCGGCAATCGGTATTCAGGTTCATCGTTGAACCTATCCAGGGAACTGCCGAAGGACTTGTACAGATCACGCAAATAGTCCGGCAAAACGAACACGAGGCGGAACTGCTCTGCCGTCTTTTGGTGCAGATCGGTCAGGATATCGAACGTCAAATTCAGCCTCTTATATAGACTGCGGGTGTACCGCTCCATTTCCGGAGTGAGCGTCACAATCCGTGCACCGAGCGCCTGCACGTCGGAAGTTATCTCTTGCAGAGCCTCCAGCTCCATATTGCAGTAGGGTCACCAATGTCCTCGGAAGAAGCTGACGACAAGCGGCCCTTCGCGAAGCAGGTCGTTCGAGGACACTTGTGCGTGATCCTGATTGAACAAGGTGAAGTTTGGGGCCCGGTCTCCAGCCTTCAGCGCACGTTCTTCCGCCCCCGATGCCTTCAACTCAGCCGTGGCGCGATGCATGCTTTCGATTGCTTCCCGCGGCGCGTTGTAGGGTGGGGCGCCGGACTCAAACGATTTCTTGAATTCGTCCAGGCGATCCTGAAGGCTTGGCATTAGTCCCTTCTTCCCGCGTGTGGCAGAACTACACCCAGGATAGCGCCCGCTCAGTTCTTCAAGCGAGAGTGCATCCCTGTGAGACTTCAGTTCACCTATGTCAGTACGGGCCGATCGCAGTGTGCTCTCACGTCCGCCCAGTGTGCTCGTACGGCACGAGCACAAAAAAGTTGCGCCAATAGCACAATGACTAAGGGAGTGTTTCATGAACAGCAACCGCATCGTTTTGATCACCGGCGCCAACGGTGGCCTCGGCAGTTTCGTCACTGAGACGTTTCTCGCCGCCGGCGACACTGTAGTGGGCACGTCCAAGTCGATCCAGGCGGCCAGTTTCCAAAACCCCCGCTTCGTGGCGATAGCGTCTGATTTAACCGACGCCGTCTCCGCGGGCCAACTCGTCGAAGCTGTCATCCAGCGCTTTGAGCGCATCGACGCGTTGGCCCATCTGATGGGGGGATTCGCGGGCGGCAAGCCCATCGCCGAGACCGATGACGCCACTTGGGAGCGGATGATGGATCTGAACCTTCGCTCGGCTTTCAACATTTTTCGGACCGTGATCCCACATATGCGCCAGGCCGGCACGGGCCGGATTGTCGCCATCGCCAGCCGCGCGGCGGCCGAACCGGCGGCGAATATCGCCGCCTATGCAGCGTCCAAGGCAGCACTGGTCTCCCTGGTGCGCTCGGCAGCGCTGGAGAATAAAGAAGCCGGCATCACCGTAAACGCCATCCTGCCCGGCACCCTGAACACGGATGCGAACCGGAAGGCCGAACCCCAGGCGGATTTTTCGCGCTGGGTCCCGCCTCAGGATGTAGCGGAATTGGTGTTATTTCTGGCTGCCGATAGCGCCGCTCACATTACCGGCGCGGCGATTCCGGTCTACGGGCACGAGGCGTAAGCCAAATCCTCGGTCGCCTCGTCCATAATAAACGGGACATCCTGTGTCCGGCTTGGCCGAACCCGCCCGCACTTTTTCTCTGTCACATCATCGCCCTTCGGGGCATCACAATCCGCAGAAGTACTGGACGTTGTGAATCCGCCACAACCGCCCTCCTGCGCGGTTTAGAAACGCGGAGGCAAGTTAGAGTGCCGTCCCGAAATGCAAGACTGGCGGGCGTCGCCGTCGTTGTTGCGTGCGCTGCCGCGGCATTTCTGTATCTTAAGGTGGCTGGATCAATCCTGGAGCGTTGACGCCGGGACATTTCGCCGACGGCTTTGAGCGCGTCGACGGAATCCATTCCGGTTTTCCTCAATCATGCCAAGGGTGTTTGCGTCAGTGGCTTTTTCGAGAGCAATGGCCAGGGCACACGGCTTTCCAAGGCCGTAGTCTTCCAAACCGGACGCGTTCCCCTCATCGGCCGCTTCTCTCTGGCAGGCGGCAACCCATTTCAAGCCGACAAGCCCCAAATGGTCCGTGGCCTCGGGCTCTTGTTCCAGCTGCGCGATGGTGAAGAATGGCGCACCGCCATGATCGACACAGCGGTATTTGGGGTGCATACCCCGCAGGCTTTCTATCACCGATTAGTTGCGACACAGCCGGACCCAAAGACGGGGAAGCCCGACTCGGAGAGAGTGGCGGCTTTTCTGGCGGCTCATCCGGAAGCTCGCCCATTTGGGCGCCGTTTTGTTTCACACCGGGGTGGCGCGCGACGGAACCTTCAGCCGTATGGCGTCGTGGAGGGTTCGTGCACGCTAGCGTCCGCCGGTGTCATCTCCCGACCGTCCGCTCGCAGGGCTGCCGTATACCGCTCTGCGGGACGTACCGGCACATCCGGGTTTGACCCACGGCTTATAGACACAAGACTCCGGCGGGCTGGCCGGCATCTAAGCGTTATGATGGTTGCTCCAGTCTGGCACCTCATGACGGACGCAAGCACCCCTCCGGCAGAGCGAAGACCCCAGCCTCAAAAGCGGCTCGTGATCCTGGGCCGCTATCTGGTCGCGGTTTTCTCAGTAGCCCTGGCGACTGGAGCGGCACTGCTAGTGAACGGTCTGCACGTTCGCGACGTCGAAGTTCCGCTGTTGTTGTTCGCTCTTTTGTTGACAGCTTGGTACGGGGGCCCCGGGCCGGCCGCTGTTGCTCTGATCCTCGCGGTGGGTTGTTTTGACTATTTTTTCGTCGAACCCCTCTACTCGCTGGATATTAGCGCTTCCGACCTTCCGTACTTTCTCATTTTCACTGCATTTGCATTGCTAGCTACTTGGTTAAGCGGCGCGCGCAGGAAAGCCGAGGTGGGCCTCCGGCAGGCTCGAGACAGGCTGGAAATCGAAGTGGCCGAACGGACCCAGCAAGCGAGCCTGCTGAACCTTACGCACGACACTATCTTTGTTCGCGACATGAACGACGTGATTACCTATTGGAATCGGGGCGCGGAGGAGTTGTATGGATGGTCATCCGAGGAGGCTCTCGGCAAGAATTCGCCTGGCCTCTTGCGAACCGTGTTTCCCGCGCCGCTCGAGACAATCCATGCGGCGCTTCTGAACGCCGGCCGCTGGCAAGGAGAGTTCCGGCGCACCAAGCGCGACGGAACCCAAGTGGTGGTGGCCAGCCGCTGGGCGTTGCGGCGCGATGACAGCAACCGGCCGGTTGCCATTTTGGAGACGGGCAACGACATCAGTGAGCGCAAGCGCCGCGAACTCGAAGTGGCCTCACTCAACGAACAGTTGGGACAGCGGACGGCCGAGCTGGAATCCATCAACAAGGAATTGGAAGCTTTTGCGTATTCCATATCGCACGACCTTCGGGCGCCGCTCCGTCACATGTCCGGCTACACGCAGTTGCTGAAGAAAAGTACGGCCGGCCTTCTCAACGAGAAAAGCCAGAGGTACGTCGCGATGATTCTGGAGTCGTCGGACAAGATGGGAAATCTGATCGACGATCTTCTCGCATTTTCCCGCATCGGCCGGGCGGAAACGCATAAGACGGCGGTCGACCTGGACCAGCTTGTGCAGGAAGTGCTGGTGGAAGTGCGCCAGGACGCCGCCGGTCGCGACATTGAGTGGAAGATCGGCGCCTTGCCCGCCTGGTACGGCGATCGTTCCATGCTCCGGCTGGCGCTAGTGAATCTGGTCGCGAATGCCGTTAAGTTCACACGCACGCGGGCGCACGCCGAAATCGAGATCGGGAGTATCGAGCACAACGCCAATCAAGTGGTCGTGTTCGTACGCGACAATGGAGTTGGATTCGACATGAAATACGTGAACAAGCTGTTTGGCGTTTTCCAACGGCTTCATCCCGTGGAAGCATTTGAAGGGACGGGGATCGGGCTGGCCACCGTGCAACGAATCGTCCACCGGCACGGCGGGCGTGTTTGGGCCGACGGTGAAGTAGACCGGGGCGCCACTTTTTATTTCTCGCTTTCCAGATCGCAAGGAGCCAATTCATGAGCACACTGGGCCGTATCTTACTCGTCGAAGACGACCCTAAAGACGTCGAACTCACGCTGACCGCGCTCGAAGAATACAATCTTGCGAACGAAGTGGTAGTGGTGCGAGATGGCGAAGAGGCGCTGGATTATCTCTTCTATCGCGGAAACTTCATGCGCCGCGCCGGCGAGAATCCCGCCGTGCTGTTGCTGGACTTGAAGTTGCCTAAAGTGAACGGGCTGGAAGTATTGCAGGAGATCAAGTCCAACGAACAGCTCAAGCTGATCCCCGTGGTCGTGCTCACCTCTTCGCACGAAGAGAAAGACATGGTGGCCAGCTACAAGCTCGGGGTGAACGCCTATGTCGTGAAGCCGGTCGACTTCCACGAGTTCGTCAACGCGATCAAGGAACTTGGCGTGTTTTGGGCCGTGATCAACGAGCCTCCGCCGGGAAGTATCAAGAAGAACTAGAAAATGCCGTCTCTATTGCGCGTCTTGCATCTGGAAGACAACGCCACGGATGCGGAGTTGGTCCAAGAAACACTCGAGTCGGACGGAATCAATACGACGGTAATCCGAGTCGAAACGGAATCCGATTTCGCGGCGATGCTCCGGCAGGGCGGCTTCGATATCATTTTCGCCGATTATACGCTGCCGTCTTTTGATGGGCTCGCCGCGCTGCGGATCGCCCAACAGAGCTCGCCCGGTGTTCCCTTCATCTTCGTGTCCGGAACGCTGGACGAAGAGTTGGCCATAGAAACCCTCAAGATCGGCGCCACCGATTACGTCTTCAAAACCAGACTTTCCCGGATTGTTCCTTCCGTGCAACGGGCGTTGCGGGAGACCGCGGAAAGAAACGAGTTGCGGCGGGCCGAGGTCGCCTTGCGCCGCAGCGAGGCATACTTGGCCGAAGCGCAGCGGTTGAGCCACACCGGCAGCTTCGGTTGGGATCTTTTGAGCGGTGAGATCTATTGGTCGCGCGAGAGCTTTCGGATTTTCGGATATGACGAGATCGACAGAATCACCATTGCCTCGGTGATGGAACGCACCCATCCCGAGGACCGGGTGATGGTCCGGCAGATCATCGACCGTGTGATACAGAATCGTCAGGAGATGGATTTCGAGCATCGCCTCCTGATGCCGGACGGAACTGTCAAGCATGTACGCGCCGTCGGTCATGCTGCTACAAACGAGTCCGGCAGGGTTGAGTTCGTTGGAGCGGTCACCGATATCACCGAGCGCAAGCGGTCTGAGGCCGCTCTGCACAAGGCGCTGGACGAAATCAAAACCCTCCAGGAGCGGCTGTTTACCGAGAATATCGTTCTGCGGGAAGAGGTTGACAAGGTCTCCATGTTTGAGGAGATCATCGGCGACTCGCCCGCTCTCCAGGCTGTTCTCGCCCGGGTCACTAAAGTAGCTCCCACCGATTCCACGGTCCTGATTACCGGCGAGACAGGCACCGGCAAGGAGTTGATTGCCCGCGCCATTCACAAGCGTTCGCAGCGAGCTTCGCGGGCGTTTGTCAGCGTGAACTGCGCCGCCATACCAGAGGCGCTCATCGCCTCCGAGTTGTTCGGGCATGAAAAAGGAGCCTTCACCGGTGCATTGCAGCGCCGCTTGGGCCGTTTCGAGTTGGCGGACGGCGGTACGCTCTTTCTGGATGAAATCGGAGAGCTCCCCCTGGAGACTCAAGTCGCGCTCCTCCGCGTGTTGCAGGAACATGAATTCGAACGCGTAGGCAGCTCCCATACTATCCGCGCCGACGTGCGGGTGGTCGTGGCCACCAATCGCGACCTGCAAAGCGCGGTCGCCGCCGGCGCCTTTCGCATGGATCTCTTCTATCGCCTCAACGTCTTCCCCATCCAGATTCCTCCGCTTCGCGAACGGAAAGAGGATATCCCCACGCTGGTGGAGTATTTCATCGGCCGCTATTCGCGGAAGGCCGGGAAGAAACTGGGACGCATCGAGAGGAGGACGCTGGAACTGCTCGAATCATACGCCTGGCCGGGAAACATTCGGGAACTGCAGAATGTAATTGAACGATCCGTCATCGTGTGCGAAGCAGATCCCTTCTCGGTAGACCCAAGCTGGCTCTCCTCGGAGGCTACAACCTCCCGCTCCGCGCTACCCTTCGCTAAGAACTCGGCCCGTGACGAGAAGGAGCTGATTGAAATGGCGCTCCAGGCGACGGCCGGCCGAATCGCAGGGGCATCTGGAGCAGCAGCACGGCTGGGCGTGCCGGCTTCCACTCTGGAATCTAAGATACGGTCTCTGAAGATTAACAAGTACCGGTTCAAAGGGCTTTGAAAGCGCGCGTTCGCGAATTCACGAGATGCTTCGCGAATTCGCGATTTCCACGAAGCACCCGAACGAATATTTATATCTTTTTCACGTACTTGGAAACGGAACTTGCCTTGCGTCATTGGTGAACCGTACCAATGGTCCGACGCCAAGTTGAGCCGGAGCAGTTGGTTGGAACTGGAGGATGCCGATGGGTCTCACTAATCATGGGTCTTCGGTCCGTACGAATCACTCATTTCCATCAACGGGCGGCACCGCCGGTCAGCCTAACCAAGTGTCCGCCGAACGCATTCTGCTCGCGCAGGAGCTGCACGACACTCTGTTGCAGGGCTTCCTATCGCTCTCCATGCAACTCCGCCACGCCGTGGACCAGTTGCCGGAGTGCTGTCCCGCCAAGCCTCGCTTCCGCGATCTCACTGAACTATGCGATCGAGTCCTCGAAGAGGGACGCGTAGCTGTTCAAGGCCTCCGCACGCCCGTATCGGCATATTCCTCGCTCGGGCATGCTTTGGCGAATGTACCGGTTGTCTTGGGATTGCCCTCCAAAGTTGACTTTCGTGTGACCGTGGAAGGCAGGGAGCGGGTTTTGAGAGCGAGGATGGGCGACGAGATCTACCGCATAGGGCGCGAAGCGATTGTCAATGCGTACCGCCACTCACGCGCCGGGAAGGTCGAAACCGCGATCGAATACCGGCACGCCGGGATTCGGGTGGCCGTGCGTGACAATGGCTGCGGAATCGACGAACAAAGACTCCATCCGGGAAACAATGGCCAGTGGGGCATCCACGGCATGCGCGAGCGAGCCGAGCGCATCGGTGCGCGGTTCCGCATTATGAGCCGGGCCGCCCTGGGAACCGAGGTGGAGCTGTGCGTACCCGGGCGGATTGCTTTCGAGCAAGCATGATTTGCCGGGGCTCGCGTTACCATAGGGCTCGGCGCGGGGGAGAAACCTATGTCGCAACACGCCGCAACGGCCCCGACGGATTGGTTTCGCCAAGGGCTGTTCGCCCCGGTAACGGACGAGGTCACGGCTTTCGACCTGCCGGTCACCGGCCGCATCCCGTCAGAGTTGAATGGCCGCTACCTGCGCAATGGTCCCAACTGTATGCGCGGCATCGACGATAGTAAGCACCACTGGTTCCTGGGCTCCGGCATGGTTCACGGCGTGAGGCTGCGGGACGGCCGAGCGGAGTGGTATCGCAATCGCTGGGTGCGTTCGAAAGCTGTCGCCGAAGCGCTCGGTGAAAGGTGGCGAGAAGGTCCCATCCGGGGGCACGACTTCGCCGCCAACACTCATATCCTCGCTCACGCGGGCCGCATCCTCGCGACGGTTGAAGGTGGCGCCCTACCTTACGAGATCTCCGACGAGCTGAACACAATTGGGCCTTACGATTTCGCCGGCACTCTGCCCGCTGGTTTCGCCGCGCACACTAAGACCGACCTGCGAAAGGGTGAGGTTCACGCCATCGCGTACTCGTATCAGCAGGATCATGTCCAACACATCGTCATCGACAAGGCTGGTCGAGTGAGCCGCATAGCGGACGTTGCCGTCCGCGACAAACCGATGATGCATGACTTCGCCCTGACCGGGAAATATGTCGTCCTCTACGATCTGCCGGTCACGTTCAGTGTTGATGCGGCGAAAATAGGGAGGTTCCCTTATGTCTGGAATCCAGCCCATGAAGCACGGGTCGGATTGCTTTCGCGTCAAGACAGCTCACGTGGAACGTGTTGGTTCCCCGTCGAGCCCTGCTTTGTCTTTCATACCCTCAACGCGTACGACGACGGTGACCGTGTCATCGTCGATGTGTGCCGCTACGCGGGCCAATACGATGTGTCGCTGATGACCGGGCCGGGCCCCATTACCCTCGATCGTTGGACCATCGATCTTGTCAGCGGCAAGGTCACGCTTCGCCCTCTCAGTGATCGCTTCTTCGAGGAGTTTCCCCGCGTCGACGATCGAGTTACCGGCCGGCCGTATCGCTACGGATATACCACCTCGTTCAAGCAACTTCAGGATCACGTCGTCGCCCCGGACACCGTGATGGGCCACGGGTCTGGCAATGTCCTGCTCAAACATAATGTGGAAAGCGGCGCGGTGGAGGAGCATCGGTTCGAGCGCGGCGCAGCCGGCGAAGCCGTGTTTGTCCCCGCGTCGCTCAGTGCCGGCGAAAACGAAGGCTATGTTATGGCCTATGCTCACGATCTCGATGGGGGCGGCTCGGATTTGGTGATTCTTGCAGCCCAGGATTTCGCCGCCGAGCCGGTTGCCCGCGTTCACCTGCCGGTCCGCATTCCGCTCGGGTTTCATGGCAGTTGGGTCGCCGAGAGCTAGGCGCTTCCCTGCGCGTCGAAGCTAAGACCTTAAGCTCGATTCCAGGGGGACGTGGGATAAGCCAAAGGATCGCCGCGCCGGCGGGGCTGTGGGAGCGTAGCAACCCTCCCTTTTCGGGCGCGAAGCCCATCATCAGCGGTGCGCTTCCACTCTCTCCAGGAGCTTAACCGACTCGAGGATCAGGTCGACCGCGGTGTCTTCGCCCAAGGTCGAGTTGATCATCAAATGGTAAATTTCCCGGAACGGCCAGTCGACTTTGAAGTACTGCTTGATGTACTCGGCCCGGTCCCGATCCACGGTTTCGGCCAGCGTCTGCGCCTCCTGCTCGCTCTTGCCCATCGCGCGCAAGCGCCGGACCTTCTCCGCAAAAGGCGCGTAGATGAATACGTGAAAAGCGTCTGGGTTCGATTCTAGATAATAAGCCGAACCGCGGCCGACAATGACGCCATGGCCCTCGCGGCCGACCTCGCGCACCACCTTTTCCGCGGCTTCGCGAATACAGTCCGCATCCACCATCTTCAGCCGAGGGGCGTTCAAGGCTCCTTCGAAGCTGCCCTTCATGAAAGCCTTGAAGAGCCGGTAGTGCAGCGCATCGCGCCGCTCCTCGCGCTCTTCCACGGTGGGACAATCGCACTCCAAAATCCGCGCGATTTCGATGGTGAGCAGTTCATCCCAGAGCTTCCAGCCCAGCCGGGCCGCTAGTTTGCTTGCGATCCCGGCGGCGCCGCTCGCATATTCGCGATCGATGGTGATGACGTGGATCATGGAGCGCCTCGTTCTCTCCCTTAGCCTACCGCAACCCCGCCGCCCGCCTTCGGATCGTTCTTACGAACAATGAAGGAAAGCAGAAACATGATGCCCGCAATGATGGCCAGAACCATAAACGTATCGATGTAGGCGAGAGTCTGCGCTTGGCCGCCCACAGTCCGGTAAAGTAAACCCTGGGCCAGCTTGGGTGCGTCAGCGACACTGGCGCCGGAGTGTACCAGTTGCTGGCTCAAACCTTTCACCTGGTTCTGAAGAACTGGGTCGAATGGAGTGGTGTGCTGGGACAGCACCAACTGGTGAAATTGCGAGCGCCGCGCTAATAGGGTGGTGACCAGCGAGGTTCCCACGCTGCTGCCAATGTTGCGCATAAAATTGATGAGGCCGGCCACACTATTGGACTTTTCCGCGGGCATCCCAATGTAGCCAGCCAGTGTGATGGGAACGAAGAGAAGGCCAAGCCCGAACGATTGCATCACACGCAGCACGGCAGCCGATCGGAAGCTGATCAACGTGTCGATTTGCAGCGTGGAGACAAACATCCCCACCGCCAGCGCCGCCCAGCCCACGGCGATGATGTATTTGGCCGGGAATTTTCCGGTAAGGTGGCCGATGATGGGCATTTCCATCAGCACGACAAAGCCGCCTCCCGACAGCACCAGCCCGGCATTTTCAGCCGTGTATCCCAACACGGTCTGGAGGAACTGCGGCATCATCACCAGGCTGCTGAACAGCAGAACGCCGAAAAGAAACATCATGACATTCGCCGCGGCGAAGTTAAAACTCTTGAACAACCGCACCTCAATGATCGGTGTTTTGTAAAACCACTCCCAGATCACGAGACCAATCAGGCAGACTACCGATACAATGACCAGGCGAGTGATAAACTTCGAGCCGAACCAATCGTCTTCCTGTCCTTTGTCGAGCACCACTTGAAGGGCTCCCACGCCCAACGCGAGCAGCGAGATGCCGATAAAATCGACGCGCACGCCGGCGCCTTTTCGTTGCGCGAGGAACGGCGGATCTTCCACCAGGCGCCATACCAGGAACAAGGCTATGATTCCGACCGGCAGGTTGATGAAAAAGATCCAGCGCCAGGAATAGTTGTCGGTGATCCATCCGCCTAATGTCGGTCCGATGGTGGGCGCCATAATCGCTGTGATGCCATAGAGTGCAAACGCCAGGCCGCGCTTTGCGGGCGGAAAGACGTCGGCCAGAATGGCCTGCGCCATGGGCTGCAGTCCGCCGCCGCCGGCGCCCTGGACCACGCGGAACAGGAGCAGCATGCCGAGGCCAGCGGCGCTGCCACAGAACATCGAGGCCACGGTAAATATGCAAATACAGACCATGAAGAAGCGCTTCCGGCCGAACAGCCCGGCCAGCCAGCCGCTGATCGGAAGAACGATGGCGTTGGAGACCAAATACGACGTAAGCACCCACGTGCTCTCGTCGTTGCTCGCTCCGATGCTCCCTGCGATATAGGGCAAGGCAACGTTGGCGATGCTGGTGTCGAGCACCTCCATGAACGCAGCCATCGCCACTACCACGCCGATGAGCCAGGGATTGTATTTCGGCGTCCAAGGCGCCGGAGGCGCGGGAGGGGTGGCCAGAGTGCCGGTGCTAGTGGACATAGACTTTAGGTTCAACGGACATTCCGGGCCGGAGGCTATGGTCGGAATTCTCGCCAGGGTCGATGTCGATGCGGACAGGAAGACGCTGGACAACCTTCACGTAGTTGCCCGTTGCATTCTCGGGCGGCAGCAGGCTGAGCCGCGAACCGCTGGCGCCGGCGATCCCAGTCACCTTGCCCTTATATTCCCGGTCATAGGCGTCGACAGTGAACGTGACGCGCTGGCCTGGTTTCATCAATCGTAATTGCGTCTCTTTGAAATCCGCAGTGATCCAGATATCATCCAGCGGAACCAGAGCCATCAGTTGCTGGCCGGGTGAGACGTTGGTGCCCACCTCGACGGTCTTCTTGCCGATAATGCCGGCCACGGGCGCCACGATGGTGCAGTAGCTGAGATTCAGCTTGGCCTGTTCCAGGATCGCCTTCCTTTGGGCTACTTGTGCCTCGGCGGATTTCGCGCGCGCCTGGGTCACGGCGACCTGCTGCGGCGCCGTTAGCGCGGACTGGATCACAGTGTCGGCCTGAATGATGCGGGCATTAGCCTGATCGATCGCCGCTTGCGCCACCCGTACGTTCTGTTCGGCTTCGTTCACCGAAGCGCGCCGTGCGTCGATGGTCGCTTTGGCTGCGTCGGCCGTTTGAACCGCGGTGTCATAGGTTTGCTCGGGAATTTCATCCTTGGCAACCAGCATTTTGTAACGAGCCACGTCGTCAGTGTCTTTTTTGTACGTCGCCTCCGCTTCACGGACTTCCGCCTGTGCATTGACGATGCGCGCTTGGGCGGCGCTCAACTGGCGCTGTGCCCCAAGCAACGCGGCATCGGCATCCACCCGCCCCGAGCGCGCATTTCTCAACTGACTGTCGGTGGTAGTGGACGTGATAGGAACATCCGTGCGGTTGCTCTGAAAAGTGGCTTCCGCGGCAGCCAAGTCCGCTTCCGCGTTGGCGACGGCAACGGCGTAATCCTTGGGATCGATACGAGCCAAAACATCGCCGGCTTTGACAACCGTCTCATCCTCCACCGGTACTTCCAACACGTAGCCACTGATGCGCGCGCTGATCGCGTCAATATGGCCATCCACCTCGGCATCGTCGGTGGATTCGTAGGCGCCGAAATACTTCCAGGCGGCATAGGCTCCCGCGGCCACGATCATCAGAATCACGATCAGCAGGGCCGCGCGTAACAGCTTTCCGCGCTTCGTTTGAGGGGGCCTGCGGTGGGCGAGGGAATCCCGCGTTGCAGTGGTGGATTGATCCGGTGTCTCGACGTCCGCCATGGTTATCGCACCTCCATGAATTTTTGTAATTGCTGCTCGGCTGAGCCGGTGGCACGCGCCAATTCCACCTTGGCCAAGTTGTGGGAATACAGAGCAGAGATCAGATTGTCGTTGGCAATGGCCACCGATCCCTGCGCTTGCACGACCTCGATATTATCGGTGACGCCGGCCGTGAAGCGGTCGCGCGCTTGATCGAGGGTCTGATTGGCGAGATCGAGATTACTTCTCGCGACCGTCACCAGTTGGGCGGCGGACTGGAGGTCGAACAGCGCGGCGCGAACCTGATAATCGATCTGGCCGCGCAGATCGTCCAGTTCGTCCTGGCGCTGCTTCAGGGCGGCGCGGGCTTGAATGATGTCGCCCGAGATGCGTTCGCCGTCAAAAATATTGAACTTGGCGGCGGCCTGGAAGGTAAATGTCCCGCGCGATTCGGCGGGGGTCTGACCGACATCCCCGTAATCGGCGGTGACGCCGACGTTCGGATAGCGCTCGCCGCGAGCGGCTTCCACGGAGGCTTCCGCAGCGCGCACTGTGGCTTGCGCGCTCTGGTAGTCGGCGCGCTGCGCATACGCGGTGTGCAGGGCCTCGTCGGGAGCGATCGCGGCGAGGGCGGAAAACGGTACCTGCTCTGCGATCCCGAAATCCTGACCGAGGGGCAAACCGATGACGCGGCCCAACGCGAGCTTGTCCTTGGCGAGCTGATTTCGCTGCGCCACCAGTTGCTGTTGCTGCTGCTGCAGTTCCACACGGGAGCGCAGCACGTCGATGGCTGCCGCAGTTCCAGCCAGGTGCTGATCGCTGGTGCGATCATAGATCGCCTGATCGGTCGTCACTTGAGCGACCAGCGAATCCACCCGGGACGAGTCGGCGATGACCAGCAGATAGGCGCTCGCCGCGGCCTGCACCACCAGATCGTTGGCATCCTTGAGCGATAGCTGGGCCGCGCGCTCGTTTTCCTTGGCGGCAAGATGGTTTTTGCGCAGGGTGTAATCGTAGACGCTAAACGACGCATAGGCTCGGGCGTCGGTATAGTGGAACGGTCCCACCACGGCCGGGAGCGGAAGCCCAGGGAGGTGGAAGTCAAATCCGATCGTGGAGAGGCTAAGCTGCTGCTCGTTGAAAGTCACCGCACCCGTGACCTGCGGTAGCAACGCGCTCAAGGCACGCAGACGCTCGCCGCGCGCCGCATCGCTCGCAGTCCCACTGACCAGCAGCCCCAGGTTGGTTCGAAGTCCGCGATTGATGGCATCACGAAGAGTGAGCGCCAGCGGAGTGGGGGAAGCCGTTCCCGTGGGCACGCTGCCTTGAAACTGGCTTTGCTGGCCGAAGAGCGTCGTGCCCATCAGGAAACTCCACCAAGCCATCGATCCACCGAGCCAAATCACAATCTTTCGGAAAAGCACTCTCGTTCCCTCCCGCTAGAATTCAGAAGCTCATTCGAGTTTATGCCTAGTATGGATGCACTTGATGACGATTAAGCTTCCAACACCAGCTTCCTACGCGGGCTGATGAAAAAATCGCAACTTCAACAATGACGCCGCTAGGTTTATCGCCCATGACGGCGAAGCTTGCCCGGGAACACCTATTCCGCCGCCATGATCGACCCAGGGCAAACAGAGTGGTCCCACAATGATTTAGCTTGCTGCTTCAACTGGGCAAACCCGACCGCGGTCCGTAACATAAACAACATCATCATCGGAATCTACTTGCGGCAACGTCCGACTAGCAATTTTTCGCCCACGGGCTGCATACGTGAAACATTGGTGAGTGTCTCACGATCGCAGCCCAGCGGACGACAGTGTGCCCGTATACGGACACACTCCAGGGTCCGGAGCGAATCGGCTGAGGCGCCGCAGTTTGTCGTTGACAGCCTACAGACACAAATGCACTATGGAAGCTAAGCGTGTAGTGGGACAACGAAGCAGCGTAAGAAAACGGACAGCATAAACGTGCAAAGAGGATTCGTATCGAACCTCTGGAAGTGCGCGGTTCTTCCCATGTGGTCGGTGCTGGCGTGGGGTCAGCTATACACGGGATCAGTGACCGGGACGATCAAAGATCCTTCCAAGGCATTGGTTCCGGGCGCTAGGGTTACACTCACCGACAATGACCGGGGAGTCGCGAACACCGCCCAGGCCGACGAAACGGGGCGCTATCTTTTCCGGTCCGTCGCACCAGGAAATTATGCGCTACGGGTCACAGCCGCGGGCTTCGCGCCTTACGATACTTCCGGCATCGTAGTCGCGGTGAATGCGAGCGTAGCGCTCGATGTGACCCTCTCCGTCGGAGGAGCCGTGACGAGGGTAGAAGCCAATGCGCCTCTCGAGTCCGACAGCGCCGCCATCGGCGAGACAGTGCCTCTGAAGCTGATTAACGACCTTCCGCTGGTGGATCGCAATCCGTTCGATCTAGCCTTTCTGGCACCCGGGGTCTCGCAGGCTCCGGGCAGTACATACGGGAACGGGATCAGCACGCCCGGGTTCGTCACCAATTTCGTTTCCGACGGCAGCCGCAACGCCCAGGCCGATATGTTGCTGGACGGCGTGAGCGTCATGAACAGCGACAATAATCCCGGGGTACAGAAGGCGCTGTATGTGCCGCCGGTGGAGGCAATCCAGGAATACACCATCCAGCAGGCGAATTTCAATGCTGAATTCGGCAACAGCGGCGGGACCATCGTCAACGTGGTGACGAAATCGGGAACCAATGAATACCACGGGCAACTGTTCGAGTTTCTGCGCAACAACGACCTGAACGCGAATAATTTCTTCGCCAATTCGGCCGGCCTCGGGCAGGCGCATTCGACGCGCAACGACTTCGGTGTCACGGCGGGCGGCCCCATCTTCAAGAATCGGACGTTCTTCTTTTTCGACTTCAACGGCATCCGCGCGCTCATGGGCGCCACGTCCAACATCGCGGGCGTGCCCGACGCGGCCGAGCGCGCAGGCAACTTCGGTGAGTTGTGCGGCCGCGTGGGGGGCACATTCAGCGCCGAAGGGATCTGCTCCAATCCCGCGGGGCAGATTTACGATCCCTACACCGGTCAGCCCAACGCCGAGGACCAGGCGGTAAATCGCGCGCCCATCCCGTTCAATAACCTTGCCACCTATATCAGCCCCGGCAATTCGAGCATTCCGTTTGGGCTGGGCGATCTACCGGACCGGCCGGGAAATCTGATCGACCCGGTGGGCGCGAAGCTCATCCAGGCTTTCCCCTTGCCGAACCTCAACGTAGGAACTCCCCAGTACGATCCCTATCACAACTGGGTGACGACGGCTTCCAGCCCGTACAGCCAGCAATCCATCGATATCAAGCTCGACCAGCACTTCAGCGACAAGAACACCGCCAGCGTGCGGTTCTCGCACGAGTGGGACGCGGGCGAAAATCCCAATTTCTTCGGCACCGTATACGACACCAACACGCAGGGGCCGACCAAACACGCCGCGCTGGTGGGCGATCTGAATTATCAGCACACCTTCAGCCCCGTGACGCTTGCCAGCGTTTCCATCGGATATGCACACAACTGGTATCCCACCCAAGGAGTGGCCGCGTCTTTCGGCGGTTTCAACCCGGTAACAGAGCTGGGAATGCCGGCCTATATGGATACATCGGGATTCCTGACGCCGCCCTCGATCTGGCTTTTCAGCGCCTACGGGTGCAACGGATTCAACGGCTGTTTGGGCGGACAGTTCTATTCGATTCTCAAGTTCGCGAGCGAAACCGGGCACCTGGTGGGTTCTATCGATCACATCATCGGAGCGCACGAGATCAAGTTCGGCGGCGAGATCCGGCGGCATCGCATCAATTTTCTGCAGGCGGGCGCGCCGAACGGCTTGTTCGCCTTCACCAATAGCGGGACGGCTTCAGGAACCGCCGGGGTGGGCGGCGATGCGCTGGCCGGGCTGATGATCGGCTACGTCGACAATCCATTCACCGAATACGAGATCCCTCCGTACACCTCAACGCGGAATTATCAGGCGGGCGGATTCATTCAGGACAACTGGCGCGTGACGCAACACCTGACGCTCAACGTGGGGCTCCGCTACGATGTGAACACGCCGCGCACCGAGCGCTTCAACCAGATGAGCTACTTCGATCCTTCGGCGCCCGCGCCGATCTCCGTTCCCGGATTGAACCTGCATGGCGCCGTGGAATACGTGGGCGTGGAAGGAAACCCCAACACCGAGTTCAACACCGACTGGCGTGATTGGGGGCCGAGGTTCGGGTTCGCGGATGAGATTTTGAAAGGCACGGTCGTACGCGGCGGTTACGGCATCTATTACGATCCTTCGGACGTGGGCGTGGTGGGGAATTCCGTGAGCGGCGGATTCCTGGGATATGACGCCATAACGCAAGGAGTCAATAATGTTCCCGGCGAGCCCTGGCTGCCGCTGGAGTTCCTGCGCGATCCCTTCCCCTATGGAATTCAGACCGCGGTGGGAAATAAAGCTGGAACGTCCACCGATCTCGGGCAGGCGCTGACCAATATCCCGATTCGCAGCCTCAATCAGACGCCCCAGGAGCAGTCCTGGAGTTTCGGGATCCAGCGCCGGCTTCCCTGGTCGGTCTTATTGGATATCGAATACGTCGGACGAAAAGGAACGCATCTCTACGCGATGGGTTATAACGACGAAATCGATGCGCTGCCGCCCAATATCGCGGCGGCTTTTCGCGCCGATCCGTCCTATTACCTGGCGCAGCTGCCGAATCCCTTCCAGGGAATCATCAGCGGAAGCGCGGATTTGTCGGGGCCGACCATCCCGCGCTGGAAGCTGTACGTTCCTTATCCGCAGTACAGCAACGGAACCGCCACTGGGATCAGCAGCAGCTTCGTTCCCTGGGCCAATTCCATCTATAACGGCGGGCAGCTGCGCATCGAGAAGCGCTTCTCCGGCGGAGTTCAGTTCCTTTTCACGTATGTGTTCCAGAAGAGTATCGACGATGCGTCGCTCGGCTCCTCCGGCTATTCGTTTCTGACCGGCGGCTCCACCACCAGCGAATCCGCCGCGCGCGATCCCAACAACCTGGAGCTGGACCGGTCGCTTTCGGTGTTCAGCATTCCGCAGATCGCGCAGTTCACTTTCCTGTATCAACTGCCGTTTGGAAAGCACTGGAGCGGGATTGCGGGTGCGCTGGGCGGCGGATGGCAGGTAAACGGGATCTATCGAATCGATGACGGGCTGCCGCTGCAGCTTTTTCTGTGCGGCGGATGCAGCGTCAATGTGCCGACCTACGGCAACCAATATCCGAATCTGCTCGCACCGCTCAAGGTGGCTGGGACCGGCAACTTGAACCACTATTTCGCGAATCCCCAGGTCGCGGTGCAGCCCGCCCCCTATACCGACGGCGATGCGCCGCGGGTGCTCCCCAATGCGCGAATGCCCGGGACTGACAATTTGACGGCTTCTCTGTTCAAGGAGATCCCGCTCGAGTTTCGGGAGGGGGCGCGGCTGCAGATTCGCCTGGAAGCATTCAATGCTTTGAATCGCGTTCAGTTCGGGCCGCCCGATACCAACCTAGGCGACGCGACGTTCGGCCAAATTACCAGTCAGGCCAACCAGCCGCGACAGGTGCAGATCGCACTGAAGCTCTACTACTAGCCGCTCGCTGCGTTACCATGGAACTCAGCATCGCGCCTCCCGTATCTTATGAGAGCCCGAGGATTTCCCGTTTGGCGCATTCCCGGCACAGCTCGCCTCCCCCCTGGAAACCCGCTGCCCTTGCGCTGTTAATGGCGCTCGTCAATGCCTGCGGATCTGCCCGGCCCAACTCGGCTCCGTCGATCCAATTTATCCGCCTTCCGCGATCCGACGACGGCGGAACCGAAAGCCGCGCGATCATTGAAGGGCACGTCGACGGAGCGCGCGCGGGCGAGCAGATCGTTCTTTTCGCCAAGACCCCTGTCGGCCTGTGGTGGGTCCAGCCCTTCGCCGACCAGCCGTTCACCAACATCCGATCCGACCGCAAATGGCAGAACTACACTCACTTGGGAACCGACTACGCCGCGCTGTTGGTAGAACCCGGATATCAACCGCCGGAGACGACGGCGCGTTTGCCCCAGACAGGCGGCCCTGTAATTGCCGTGGCGACTGCGCAAGGGGAGCCGGAACACCTGATGGTGTCGAGGACGTTGCATTTCAGCGGATACGAGTGGGAGATCCGCGGAGTGCCGAGCAACCGTGGCGGCGCCATGAACAACTACGACCCCGATAACGCATGGACCGATACCGAAGGCCGGCTGCATTTGCGCATCGCCCGCGGCTCGGGCGAATGGACCTGCGCCGAAGTTACGTTGACACGCAGCCTGGGATATGGATCGTATTCGTTTGAAGTCCGCAATGTTTCAGAACTCGAACCGGCCGCGGTTCTGGGCCTGTTCACCTGGGATGACTCGGCCACCGACGTCAATCATCGGGAGATCGATACCGAGATCAGCCGCTGGGGCGATCCCAACGGCAAGAACGCGCAGTACGTTGTGCAGCCTTATTACATTCCGGCGAACGTGATCCGATTTTCGGCGCCGCAGGGAAGGCTCATGTATTCGTTTAACTGGCAACCCGGACACGCAACATTCAAAACGGTTCGCCAGCCGAACGGGGAGATCGTGGCCGAGCACACGTTTACCTCCGGAGTGCCCTTACCGGGCGGAGAAGCGGTCCACATGAACCTGTATCCGTTCGCGAACAAAAGTAGCCCGTTGCAGCATCCGGTCGAGGTGGTGATTGAGAAATTTCAGTACCTTCCTTGACCGGGGGCGTTGGCTGCGTTTTTTGCTCGCGGCGATCGGCCTTCTATGCCTCAACGTGCAACCCGCGCCGGCCATGGACCCGGACCGCGCGATGTCGCAATACATCCGCGACCAATGGGGTCCCGAGCAGGGCTTTCCGCGCGGGCCGGTGTATGCCATCACGCAAACCCCGGACGGTTACCTTTGGATCGGGACGCAAGCGGGCCTGATTCGCTTCGACGGATGGAACTTCGTTCTGGTCAACGATCCCTCCCGGAATTTCCAGATCGCGAATGTGTTGGGGCTGGCGCCGGCGGCGGACGGCGGCCTTTGGGTCCGCCTGCAAGGGGCCATTCTGTTGAGATATCACGACGGCGTTTTTGAGCGGGCTCCCAGTTTCCCGTCGGATGCGAGCATCACGGCCATGACAACTTCCGCACGGGGCGAACTTCTGATCGCAAAAGACGGCGGTTTCGTGTTTGGTAAGAAGGGTGGCGAGTTCACAATGCTCGAATCCCCCGCTTCCATGCCTCGTTCTCCGGTGTTGTCTATGGCCGAAACACCCGCGGGCGATCTGTGGCTCGGCACGCGCGACGCGGGGTTGCTGCATGCATCAGGCGGCGCCGCGCCCTTCGTCCGGGAGCGGTTGCCGGACGCAAAGATCAACTGTCTGCTGCCGGACGGCGGCGGTGGATTGTGGATCGGAACGGATAGTGGCATCGCACGCTGGGACGGCCGTGAGGTTGTCTCCGACGCCCTGCCGCCCAAGCTGAACGGTTTCCAAGCTCTCGCGATGGCTCGCGACCGGGACGGAAATCTCTGGGTGGGGACCGATTCGCACGGGCTGTTGCGTGTCAACCGGTTGGGTGTCGCGTCACTGGAATTGTCCGGCGCAACGGCGCCGGAGGCCGTCACGGCCGTGTTCGAAGACCGCGAAGGAAACCTCTGGATCGGCAGCGCTAGCGGGCTGGATCGGTTGCGCGATAGCCCGTTCGTTTCCTATTCGACGCCGGAGGGGCTGCCCACCGACGGCAGCAATCCGGTGTACGTGGACGAGGAAAGCCGCATGTGGTTTCCTCCGGTCGCCGGCGGCCTGTGGTGGGTGAAGAACGGACAGCACGGCGTGATCCATCAAGCCGGGTTGGACAACGACGTGGTCTATTCGATCGACGGTCGGGATGGCGAGCTCTGGCTCGGCCGGCAGCGCGGCGGGTTGACGCGGCTAGCCTGGCAAAAAGGCGCTAATGGCGATACGTTTACAACCAAGACTTACACGTACGCCGATGGCTTGGCGCAAGACAGCGTGTACTCGGTCTACGAGGCTCCTGACGGAACGGTCTGGGCCGGCACCTTGAGCGGCGGCGTGAGCCGGCTGAAGGACGGCAAATTCACCACGTACACCATCGACCAGGGCTTGGCGTCGAACACCGTGGCGGCAATACTCCGGACCTCGGACGGAACCATGTGGTTCGCCACTCCGAACGGTTTGAGCGCGCTCACCAAGGATCGCTGGATTTCCTACGCGCCGCGCGATGGCCTGCCTTCAGAGAACGTCAATTGCCTGTTCGAAGATTCCTCCGGGGTGCTGTGGGTGGGGACTGCGGCGGGCCTGGCCTTTCGCGCCTCGCGGCAGTTTCAAGGGATCGCGGGCATTCCCGAACAATTGCGCGACCAGATCCTGGGGATCGCCGAGGGACATTTCGGCGGGCTGTGGATCGCAACCTCCGAGCGTGTTCTGCGGATTGATCGCGCCAAGCTGATGCACGGGTTCCTGAAGGAGGGAGACATCCGGGAGTTCACGGTGGCCGACGGCTTGCGAGGCGTCGAAGGGGTGAAACGCCAGCGTTCGGTGGTGGCGGACCGGCTGGGGCGGATCTGGTTTTCGCTAAATCGGGGCATCTCGGTCGCGGACCCCGCACGTTTTAATCGAAGTAATATCCCGGTGATCACGCAAATCCAATCGGTGTCGGCGGATGATGTACCGATCGTGATGGGCTCCTCCGTCCGAATTCCGGCGGGCCGGCAGCGCGTGATGCTGGATTTCGTAGGATTGAATCTCTCGATTCCCGAGCGCGTACGCTATCGATTCCGGTTGGATGGCTTCGATCGCGGCTGGAACGGGCCAGTAGACCGGCGCGAGGCCATTTACACAAATCTGAGCCCCGGCCGGTACCAGTTTCATGTCATGGCCAGCGACATCCGCGGTTTGTGGAACGGAAAAGAAGCGACGCTGGACTTCGACGTTGCTCCTGAATTCTGGCAGACCATGTGGTTTCGCGCTTCGCTCGTGCTCGCCGTCGCGCTTACCTTCTTGGGGCTTTACCGGCTGCGGCTGCGGCAGCTCAGCAAGCAACTCAACGTGCGCTTCGAAGAGCGGCTGGGGGAGCGCACACGCATCGCGCGGGAGTTGCACGACACTCTGCTGCAAGGCTTTCTGAGCGCCTCCATGCAGCTCCACGCCGCCGTGGACCGGTTGCCCTCCGATTCTCCTTCGAAACCGGCGCTCGGCCGTGTCCAGCGACTCATGACGCAAGTGATTGAAGAAGGCCGGAATGCGGTGCGCGGCCTACGCTCGGCGGAAAGCGGCTCCATGAGCCTGGAAGAGGCGTTTGCGCTGCTGCAACAGGAAATCGCCGCCGGCCATGCCATCGGCTTTCGTGTGATCGTCCATGGGGAGAGCCGGCCACTGCGTCCCATGTTGCACGATGAGGTCTATCGCATCGGACGCGAAGCCGTGGTCAACGCGTTCCGTCATTCCGAGGCGCGCAGCATCGAAGTGGAAGTGGAGTACGCATCCAGCCGATTGCGGATGCTGGTACGGGACAACGGCCGGGGAATCGATCCCCAGACGCTGCAGTCAGGGAAGGACGGACACTGGGGGCTGCCCGGGATGCGCGAGCGCGCCGAAAAGATCGGGGCCAAGGTGCGGCTGTGGAGCAGGCCAGGCGCCGGAACCGAGGTCGAGCTTTCGGTGCCCAGCCATCTTGCCTTTCCATCCCGCCCGCCTACTCGAGCCACGCGGTGGATATCACGATTCAATTTCAGCGCATCCGCGGCGGCACGAGTGGCATCTAACCTTGACGACGAGCAGAGGGACAAGTAGAAAACATGGCCGATTCAGTTCCGATCCGTGTTTTGAGCGTCGACGACCATCCGCTGGTACGCGAGGGAATCGCCGCCATCGTCAACAATCAGCCGGATATGTCACTGGTGGCGGAAGCAGCCAGTTGCGGCGACGCGGTCGAGCAGTTTCGCCAGCACCGTCCAGACGTGACCTTGATGGACCTCAGACTTCCCGACGCCAGCGGCATCGACGCCATGATGGCGATCCGGGCCGAGTTCGGCGACGCGCGCATCATCATGCTGACTACCTTTGAAGGCGATGTGGAGATTCAGAGGGCGCTCGAAGCCGGCGCGCGCGCATACATGCTTAAGAGCATGGCGCCCAGGGATCTGGTGGACGTGATCCGCCAGGTCCACGCAGGCAAGAAGCGCATCCCTCCCGAAGTGGCCAGCCAGCTTGCCGAGCACTTGAGCGATGAAGCGCTCACCGCGCGTGAAATCGACGTGCTGCGCCAGATTGCCGGCGGCAACCGCAATCGCGATATCGCCGAGCGGCTCTATATCTCCGAAGAGACGGTGAAGGTTCACGTCAAGCACATCATGGAGAAACTAGGCGCCACCGATCGCACGCAGGCGGTCGCCATTGCCGCGCGGCGTGGAATTATCCAGCTTTAGAAACTAATACCTCGATAGTGGTACCCAAAGATTCCGAGTTTGCGGGATTCTTTTTGTGGTTGGTTCCCCTATTGTGAAAGCGTGCGTCTGCAAAAGCACACACGGAACAGGGGGGGACCCACCTGCAACGTCTATTCTCCGCGTTTCCGGGTGGGTGGCCTGGGGTAGGCCTCCTCCTGTTGCGCGCCGCCGTCGGAGTTTTCGCGTTAATTCAAGGCGGATTGTATTTCACTGGCCGAATCGAATCCATGGCGCAAACATGGATGGCCACTCTTGCCTTTGTGCTCGGCTTGGCTTTGCTGGCCGGGATCCTGACTCCGATTACCGCCGTGGTGGCCGGATTGGGCGCCATCGGTAGTGGCTTTTCGTTGTTGCCGGCGCCGGCCGCTTCGAACCTCGCCGACTCTAAGCTGGCCGTGATTTTGATCGCCATTGTTGCCACGGCGATCGCGTGCCTGGGTCCAGGAGCTTTCTCGGTGGACGCACGCCTGTTCGGACGCCGCGAAATCATCATTCCCCGCCGGACCGAGCCATAACTCCGTTCAGGGCGTTTCAGTACTCCCATCGAGTTATCGCGCGAGACTACCAACAGTGGTATTGGAAAAGACTCCGATCTCGGGATGATTCTCAGGCTGGATTGGCGCAAAGTGAATCATCGAGGCTGAATGTGCCAGGGCGCGCATCAGCAGGAGGAATTCACGATGGCGACTTTGGCTAACACGATTCCCTTTCCCCGCCGGGAGCCCCCGCGCTATGAGCGCGAGTTTGTCGGCGCCAGCTCTGCGATACGTCGAGCGCTGGACGCGGTGCACATGGTCGCTCCCACGGACTCGGCGGTTTTGATTCACGGCGAAACTGGCACCGGCAAGGAGCTGATTGCCAGGGCCGTGCACGAGCAAAGTCATCGCCGGCACGAGCCGTTTGTCACGCTGAACTGCGCCGCGATTCCCAGCGGCCTGATCGAAAGCGAGCTGTTCGGCCATGAACGCGGAGCCTTTACGGGCGCGCTGAATTCGGCGGTGGGACGGTTCCAGCTCGCCCATCGCGGCACCTTGTTCCTGGACGAGATCGGCGACATGCCGCTCGAGCTCCAGCCCAAGCTGCTGCGCGTTCTTCAAGAGCAGGAATTCGAGAGGCTCGGAAGCAGCCATACGATCCACGTGGATGTTCGCATCGTTGCCGCCACCAACCAGAATCTGATGAAACTGGTCGAGGAACGCAAGTTCCGGGCGGATCTGTTTTACCGGCTCCACGTGTTTCCGATCGCGCTTCCGCCGCTGCGCGAACGCAGGGATGACATCCCGCTGTTAGTGCGTCATTTCGTCGGTCAGTGCTCGGAGCGCATGAACAAGGAGATCGACATCATCCCCGAGCCAACGATGGAGGCGCTCGAGCGGCACCATTGGCCTGGAAACATTCGCGAGCTGCAGAATTTTATCGAGCGCGCGGTCATCCTATCGCCGGGAAGAGTCCTTTGCGCGCCTTTGCGCGATCTCACAGTTTCGAACGAAGCGCCGTCGCGGCCGGCCGCCCGGACTTTAGCCGATGCCGAGCGCGCGCACATTCTGGAAGTGCTGCGCGAGGTGGATTGGGTGGTCGGCGGACGCCGTGGGGCCGCTGCGCGCCTCGGTTTGCCGCGCACGACGCTGCTGCATCGCATGCACAAGCTGGGCATCGTTCCCCAGACGGCACGAGCTTAAAAGTCTAGTCTTCCAGCCAGTTGCAGGAAGCGCGGTTGATTGGCCGCGGTGATGAGGCCGTAAGTGGGTGAATTCCAGATCGGCTGGCCGAGGGAATTGGTGGTTAGCGTGAGGCTGGAAGCGGGGGCTTCGAAATTGGTGTGGTTCAGCGCGTTGTAGGCCTCTATGCGAACCGTGAGCCGAACCCGTTCGCGCAGTTCGAACGCGCGCCCAATCGAAACGTTAAGGTCAACCTCGCCCGGAGCGCGGATCACGTCTCTTCCCAGGCTTCCGATACCCACCGGCAACACCTGAGTCCGCGACGCGCCCGATCCGATATAGAGAGGCCCTGATGGCTCCAGCGGAAAATCAGCGGCGCCCGCGGGCAAAAGATATTGCACACCGGTTCCATTGGGCACTTCGGCGGTATAAAGGCTGACGCCCGGGTTCACGTCGTAGGGACGCTGCTGGCTGGTCCCGGTCTGGGCCGGATTTTCGTTGCTTTGCCCGATGTACAGCGGCAGACCGCTGTGGACTGTGAGCATCGGCGCTACTTCGAAGTTGCGCAGCCATCGATTGCCGCCGCTGCGATAGAGGAGGGCCGCGGTGAAATCGTTGGGGCGGTCGAATTCGCTCAGTCCCTTATTCAAGCCGAGGAACTGCTGGGGGAACTGCCCGACATTGAGACCGGACGGCTGCGAGAAGTTGTAAATGCCGCTGCCATCGTCCAGAGATTTTGAACGCGTATAGTTGGCGACGAACGTCAGATTCGCGCCGTACTGGCGGCGGATACCGGCCTGGAGGGCCTGATAGCTGGACGTGCCTTCCATGTTGATGGAGTTGAAACTGCCGATGTCCGGATACGGGCGCGCTTGCTGTGCGGCTAGCGTGGTGTTGGCGCGAGCGACGGCGGCGTCGATCTCTGAATTGTAGGGAACGGTGTTGGTTGGCAGTTCGAACGGTAGATGCACGCCGTGAGTGCCGATGTAATTTACTTCCGCAATGGCGCTCTTGGCGATTTCGCGCTGGATGCCGAAGTTCCATTGCTCGGTGTAGGGCAGCGGGCTGGCCTGCATGAATCCGTTGTAATCGGTCAGCGTCAGCGGATTGGACGGCGAGCCGAACTGCGCGATGTTGGCTTGCGGGTTTTGGACGTTGTTCACTGCGATCGGAGGCAAGCCTTGCGAGAGCTGGAACGGCTGTGGAACGCCGGTGCCAAGATTATTGAAGGCCTGCTCCACCGTGTAGCCGGGAAAAAGAACCTGTCCGCCCAGGTCGGAGAAAATGCCGGCGTAGAAAATCCCGAATGCCGAGCGGATCACGGTCTTGGGTGTGACGCTGTAGGCGAAGCCAATGCGTGGCCCGAAGTTGAGTTTCGATCCCGAGAGGTTTAGCGCGTTCGAAGCGTTTTTTCCCGCGAAGAGCACTTCGCCCGTGGTTGGATCGACGCGCGAATACTCATTGTTGGCGGTGGTGAGCGGGGATTCGTATTCCCAGCGCAGTCCGAGATTCAGCGTCAGGCGTGGCGTGACCTTCCAATCGTCCTGGATGTATAGGCCGAAGTTGTAATTGCGCCTTCCGATCAGCGGCTGGGCGAGCGAATAAGAAGCGGTCTTGATATCGCCCAGCAGGAAATCCGCTAGTGCGTTAATCGGGTCGCCCGAGCTGTTTTTTGCGTTCGTGATCGAGCCGTCGAAGGTGAAGCTTCCGTTCACATCGGCCGTGGGGTTGAAGTCGTCAAACTGATCCTTGCGAAGCTGGAATCCGAATTGGACGAGGTGATTGCCGAGCGCCTTGCTGTTGTTTACGGA
>JASHQT010000130.1 GCA_030039005.1 Bryobacteraceae bacterium | reverse complement strand
GCGCAGGTTGCCGCGCCAGGCGAGACCCATCGCGCGGGCGGCGGCTTCCGATTCCTGGATGCGGATCTCGGCCGTTCCGCGCGTGCCCATATCCCCGGCCGTGAGATCGAGGACGCCGGTGCGGTAGCCCTGATCGGCCATGCGAATCAACGTGCCGCCGCAGGTTTGCTCCACGTCATCGGGGTGCGCGGCGATCGCGAGAATGTCGAGCGGCTTTTCGAGCGCAGCGGATCCAGTGTCCACTTCCTGCCACATCAGTAGCGCCGCCAGTTATTGCGCCAGGAACGCGTGTTGTAGCGTCCCGGCATCAACATCACGATCAGCATGCCCGCGACAAATCCGCCGACGTGCGCGAACCAAGCCACGCCGCCCTGCGACATCTGCGAATACCCCACGGATCCGACGCCGTTGAAGAACTGGATGGCGAACCAATAGAGCAGCAGGAAGAAGGCGGGAAGATCCACGGTGGTGATGAAAATCACGATGAATACGAGCGTCACGATCCGGGCTCGCGGAAACTTGATCAGGTACGCGCCCATGATGCCCGCGATGGCCCCGCTCGCTCCGACGGTGGGGATAGTGGAGTTGGCGTTCACGACGACGAATAGGATGGCGCCGATGATTCCGCAGGCGAAGTAAAGCAGCAGATATTTGGCGTGCCCGATCAGGTCTTCCACGCCGCGGCCGAAGATCCACAGAAACCACATGTTGCCCAGGATGTGCAGGAAACCGCCATGGATGAACATCGAGGTGAGGATCGAAGCGAACGTGAAGCGGTCCGGCACCAGGCCATAGTGCAGGATGAAGCGGTTGCCCGCGTAGGTGTTGATGCCGAGGCTCAGCTCATAGAGGAACACGGCCACGTTGACGGCGATGATCGCGAGCGTCACCGTGGGGCGGGTATAGTGCGGCTCAGAGGATCGAAGGGGGATCATTTACGCCGGATTCAGACGTGCGCCTCAAAATCGCGATTCACACGCCGGTTGCGGCTCCCCAGCAGCGACTCCGCCTCCGCCAGGCTGGCGATGTGGCCGCGCGCGCCTAACGCGGTGCAATTCAGAGCCGCCATGGCATTGGAAAACTCCAGCGCATCGCGCACAGGCATGTTCTCGATGACAGAATAACAGAACGCGCCGTGAAACACGTCACCCGCGCCGGTGGTATCGATGCAGTTGACGATGAAGCCGGGCGAGTAGAAGAAGCGGCCGTCCACGCGTGCGAGTGCGCCATCGGCGCCCAGGGTCATGGCGGCCACGCGCATACCGTATTCGTCCTGGATCTGGGTGAGGGCGCGAAACGGATCGCTCTCGCCGGTCCAGCGCGAAGGAAATTCGGAGCTGGCCACCAGATAGTCAACGCTCGGCAGCACGCGGTCGAAGCCGGGATAGATGGTATCGACGTCGACTGTGACGGGAATGCGATGTTCGCGGGCGATTTCCGCGGCGCGGGCGACGGCGGCGGTGTCGTGCCCGTCGATGTGCAGCAGCCTGGCGCAAGCGATCTTTGCGGGCATTAAGCTTTCCGGATCGATGGCCAGGCAATCGTCGCGATGCCAGAGCACCGTGCGCTCGCCCGTGGTTTGGTCTACCAGAATATAGGCGCTTTGGTTGGGACAATTCCGGCGGATTTCGATCTCATCGATATTCACGCCGCTCGACCGCAGGCTCTCCAGTTGCACCACGCCGCGCTCATCGTCGCCCAGCGTGCCGATGTACTTGGCGCGGAGACCCAGCTTTGCGCAGGTGACCATCGCAGTGGCGACTTGCCCGCCGGGGCTCAAGATTTCGCATCGAAAAGGCACTTTCCCGCCGTAGGAAGGGAAACGCGGAAGCAGAATCAGGGTGTCAGTCGCGTTCAGGCCTACGCCAACCACATCGAAAGGAAGCACGGAAGGAGAGCTATTTCTTCTTAGGAGGCATCACGTAGAGATATATAGTGTGTCCGTGGCCTTCGGGATCTTTGTCCACTAAATTGGGTTTCCAACCAGGCACGGTATACTCGTGCGACACCACCCGGGCGCCATTCCTGAGATATTTTTCCAGATTTGGGCGCAGCATCTCATTGGCGTACGTGGCCAAGTATAGGGTGACCACGTCGGCGGGGCTTAAGTCGACATCCAAGAAATTCCCGTGGATCACGTGCGCGTCATTATCCAGGCCAAGGCGGTGGATGCGCTCATTGGTGCTGTTCACTAAGTCGTCGGAGATTTCGACGCCCACGGCTTTGGCCTTGAAACGCGTGACGGCGGTGATCAGGATGCGTCCGTCGCCACTACCGAGGTCATAAAGTGTTTCGCCAGGCTTCAAGTCCGCCAATTGCAGCATGCGGTCGACGATCTCTTGAGGCGAAGCCACATAGGGCGCGAGACTGTTGGCGTAGTGCTTGATATGCTGTTGCCCATAGACCGGAGTTTGGGCGCAAGCCAGACTAGCGCAGATCGACCACACTCCCAGTGGAACCCCGAGCCTCTTCGTATGCATGGAACCCCTACTGGCTTGAGATGGACGAAGCCGCCTTTTCGTTCCTAGATTTTACGATCTTAGAGACCATTTCCGAGACGGCAAACCACAAATCCCGCGGGCGCGTAATGGTGTACTCGTAACCGCGGAAATAATGGACCGTATGGCTGACGGCGTCCTTCCACGGCACGGCCTGCGGGTTAAGGTTATAGTTCATGTAAAAGACGGGGAAATCCACGTCGGAGGCGTCCTTTAAAGCCTCCTCCGGCGGATTTGCATCCAGCATGATCTTCGGGCCGGCGAACACCACCGCGTCGGGGTGGTCCTGCGGGTTTGGCGTCATTTCCTTGCGAACCAAATCGGTGAGGAAATCGGTGTCCCCATGCTTTTCGCTGAGCCGTTTCAGATCCACGGTACCCAGGTTAAGATCATGGAGAGCATTTCCGAGCGCCGGGAAATCGATTTGGCTGGCTCCTTCCTGCCGGTACATCACCTTCTGTTCCTGCATGTTAAAGGCAACAATCGAAAATTTTCCGATGCGCGGATCGCGTGAGATGGTTCTGAGGATCGAGACCAAGGCCGTGGTGTCGAGCGGCTGGAGGGAGGCTGACAGGGAATTCTGCGGTGCAAAATTGACCAGCACCTTGATGTTCAGCGGCGGCTCGACCGTTTGGCGCTGGATAGGAGGCTCGGGTTCCTCACGGAACTGATCGACATCGGCGCGCTGGATGGCTTCGGGCAGGATCGCCAGCCGGATGGGGCGGTCCTTGACCGCGAGAACGGCTTCCGAATCCCAGTTTGAGGAACAGACGCGCTCGGTGTGGTCCCGCATCAGCCAGTCGACGTGGTAAGAACCCTCGCCCACGTCGAATGCCCCCTGGAGATAAGCGTCTCCCTTGGCATCGTCATCGAGGGGAGGAACGCGCAGGTGTTGGGTGAAATATACGGGCTCGTCAGGGTGAGCGCCAGGGGTTACCCGAAAGACGATGTTGAGGACATTTCCCGAGCCGGCCAGCTCCTTGAGCGGGACGCTAACCTCGTAGCCGGCATGGAATTTGAGATCGAACCCCAGCGTCGGCTTACTGGGAGTAACGGTACAGGGCAGGTCCTTACGCTGCTCGCCACTTTCCAGAACGGCTAAATCCGAATTGAAAAGGTTGGCGCGCTGGTGAGGGCCCGAACCGTGGATCAGAATTTGAGCGTGCAGCGGCGCAATGACGAACAAGAATGAGGCCAGCGACCACGGGCCTCCGAACTGAAGGAACAAACAGGGCCTCTGCATAACCCTCTTGACTCCTCAATCCCCATCTCTTCCCCCACCCCGGGAAGAAACATGCAGGGCCAGCTACTTTCTCGCGGCGAGCACGCCAGCCCCATACATCTTGCGCCCACCCATCTGGATTGCTCCCTATTGTACATCCAGACCGCGCGGCTGCAAGGGAAAAATCAGCTTAAGTAACGCCGCGCTGTTAAAGAAGTGATCGGAAGCCGCGCGAGTTCTCTCCAGGGTCCGTTTCCGGATCGCTCCCTCTCCGAATCAAAACCCTTCCCGGATCAAATCATGAGACGCCGGCGACACCGCAAGTGCAACACGAATTTGTATGATACAGTGCTTGGATTATGGCATCGCGTAGCGTTAACAAAGTAATTCTGATCGGTCACCTGGGACGGGACGCCGAGACGAAGTTCACGCCGTCGGGGGTGGCGGTGACTAAGTTTTCCGTAGCCACCAACCGCCGCTGGAAAGATCAACAGAGCGGGGAATGGAAAGAGGAGACGGACTGGGCCAACATCGTGTTGTGGCGCCAGGAGAATCTGGCCAACTACCTGACTAAGGGAAAACAAGTATACGTCGAGGGCAGGTTACAGACGCGCAGCTACGACGATAAGGATGGCAAAAAGCAGTACATGACCGAGGTGGTGGCCGAGGA
>JASHQT010000129.1 GCA_030039005.1 Bryobacteraceae bacterium | reverse complement strand
CCGGTTTTCAAGCGCCGCAGGTGCGCCCTGGCGCGCCGCGATCCGCGCATCCAAGCGGGCGTGCACCACGAAAATTCCAGCCGTCGATTGCAATGCGCAGAGCAGCCACAGCAGCCAGCCCCACGCGGGAACTCCGTCCGTGGCTGCCAGGCAGGCCGCGAGACAAGTGGACGACAAGGCCACCGCGCTCGCCACTTGGAACCATTCGGATCGCTGTCGATTGCGTACTGTCACCGCGACCGCCAGAGCCATGAATGCCGCGCCGCCGGCCGCGAGAGGCGCAAAAGGATGCCAGTCCCTGAAGGCGAGAAGCACGGCGCCGCAGACCAGCGCGATGCCAGCTCGAATCGCCACGGATCGCCGGGCGGTTTGTGTTTCGGCGTGCTTCTGCCTCCACAGGAAATGCTGGCGCGCCAATACGACTAAGGGATCTTTCAGCGAGAATGCGCACGCAATGCCGGCCAGCGCCGCCAGCTCCGGCCAATCCACGCGGCGCAGAAGAATCGCGGCGGCGACAAACGGCGTAAGCAGCATGGCTGTGGCGCCATGTTCGCGCGGGACGAACGCGTGCGAGCCTGCATGCTCCGCGCGGTTGCCAGAAATGACTGTCGCCGCCATGTTTATTCCATCCCCAGTATCGCGCTCGCGCGTGCTTGCTGCTCCCGTGCGATGGCGCGGGGGAAAAGGATATTGTTCTCCAGATGTACGTGCCAGTGGAGGTCACGCTCGAATTCTTCCAGAGAGCGATACAAGGCCTGAAAGCTCGCGCAAGCGTCGGCAGGCGGCCGGTATCCATCGGCGAGAGCCCGCATCGCTGCCAGAATCTCACCGGCACTTTCGTGCTCCGCGGTCATGACGGCGATCGGGCTTTCGACAGATCCAAAGCACGCCCGCGGCAGAACTCCTGCGCCCAGCGCCTCGATGTAAGGGAAAAGGATGCGCTCCTCTTTCATCAGATGTTGCATGAGCTCGCAGACCAGCGTTTCGAACAGAGCTTTGAAGCGCGACAACTCCGGGTGCGCGGGCCCATGCCTGGCGCAGACCTTCACCAGCAGTTCCTGAATCCGCGGCGACTGCTCGCGAATAAAGGCGTGATGCCGCTGGACGATATGCCGCGTGACTTCCCCCAGGGGTGCGTCGTCCCGCACAGCCGGATCGGCCTCACCGGCGCACTGTTCGAGCAGCGACGCCACTGTCTCGACGGGCACGCTCACCCGTGCGCAAGCTATACTCAGCGAATGATTTCCCCCGCAGCAGTAATCGATTCCCAGCTGTTCAAACACCCGTGCGCTCGCGGGATCGGCCGCGACGATTTCCCCGACAGTTTTCTCCAAGATGCTTTGCATGTGGACCTTTCGGCGAGCCAAGGGAGCAATCCGGCTGCCAAATATATATCGTGACGAGATACAATTCCCGGCGCGGAAACCATCCCAAACAGGCTTCGGGCCCCCACAAACGCGATTTGCCGCTCGCCACATATCGCAGCCTTTCCGAATTCCGCCACCAGGTCCGGCGCTTTCTGCGATACAGCGAAGATGCCGCGCGCGCTCACGGGCTGGAGCCGCAACAGCACCAGCTTCTGCTGGCGATCAAAGGCCTGCCGAAAGGCAAGACTCCGACCATCGGAGAACTCGCGGAGCGTTTGCAAATCCGCCATCACAGCGCGGTAGAGCTGATCAACCGCCTGGTGAAAAGCGGGAGAGTCGCGCGGGAGCCTGGCGTCGAAGACAGGCGTGAAGTGCTGATCCGATTGACGGCCGAAGGCGAACGTATACTGCGCGATCTATCCGTGGAACACCAGATCGAACTCACCCGTAGCGGTCCCAAATTGATGCGGGCGCTTGCGGCGGCGATTCAACCGGCGAGAGGAAAGGCGCGGGCCGGCTAACGGACATTCACGGGAATTCCACGCGGGCTCGGATTTCTCTATGCTTTTGCATCGGTCCATGATATAGTGGCTCTAGTTCGCTCGCGAAACGAACGGGTTTCCGGCGTAGTACTTGGGACCCTGTTCGCATCCCACCGTATGGCTCTTTGCTAGAGCCGTTTTCCATTGCCCCTGTCGTGGCCTGCCGCCGTGTATTTGCGGCATGACCGTCATTTTTGTCGAGACAAGGAGCGCTCATGGCGCAAGCGGCGAACGTGTATCTGGAAACACCTGCTCGCGATGCAGTGGACCTCCCGCTGCTGGGCAGCGCGTTAGTGTGCGTGATCGCGCCTGCCAGAGAACCGGCGCACGATCGCATCCGAGCACAGCCGCGCGAGTTGATTCCCGGGCGCGCTCTCCAGCCCGGCGAACAGTATCGCTTCCATTTCGACATGACGAAGTGCATCGGCTGCAAATGCTGCGTGGTGGCTTGCAACGAACAGAATGGAAACCCCGCCGGAATCAACTGGCGGCGCGTGGGCGAATTGGAAGGGGGCCATTATCCGAGCGTGCAGCGCTACCACCTGTCGATGGGCTGCAACCACTGCCTGGAACCGTCCTGCCTGATCGGCTGCCCGGTGGAAGCTTACCGGAAAGACCCCGTAACGGGCGTAGTGATTCACAGCGCCGACACGTGTATCGGATGCCAGTACTGCACGTGGAACTGTTCTTATGGTGTCCCGCAATTTAACGCTGAGCGCGGCGTGGTGGGCAAATGCGACCTCTGTCACCACCGCCTGGAGGACGGGATGGCGCCTGCGTGCGTGTCAGCGTGTCCGGAAGGCGCCATTGCCATCGAGATCGTGGACGTGGCGGAATGGCGCCGTGACTACTGGAGCGCTAACGCGCCCGGTCTGCCGTCCGCCGACGACAGCATTTCCACCACGCGTGTCACGCTGCCCGCGGACCTGTCGCCGGACACGGGGCGTGTCGATACGCAGCGCATTACACCCGAGCAGCCGCATTGGCCGCTGGTGTTCATGTTGGTGCTCACGCAACTGGCGGCCGGTGCATTCGCGGCGCTCGCCGCGTTGAGCCTGTTCGACCGGACCGCGATTGCGTGGCAATCCGTTCTGGGCGCTCTGGCGGTGGCGGGAGCGAGCCTCGGCATGGCGACCTTCCATCTGGGTCGCCCCATGTACGCCTGGCGCGCGCTCAAGGGACTGCGGCGATCCTGGTTGAGCCGCGAGGTGCTGAGTCTTTCCGTATTCGCCGGATTGGCCTCCGTCTTTGCGGGCGTTGTTCTGATGCGCTGGCCGCCTCTGCTGCCGCTCGCTCTGGTGACTGCGCTCTGCGGTGCCATCGGTGTATTGTGCTCCGCGCGCATTTATATGGTTCGCGCGCGGCCGGCTTGGAGCAGCCCGTATACGCTCGCCGAGTTCTTCTCCACTGCGCTGTTTCTCGGACCGCTTTTTGTGGGCGCTTTCGGTGGCACGGCTCTTGGCGCGGGCGATCGGCCGTGGCTGTGCCGCGCCGCATTGCTAGGCGCTGGTGCACAGCTTTTGACGCAGGCGCTGAAGTTCATCTGGCTCGCGCGCTCGGAGCAGTTTGAGCTGCGCGCCTCCGCGCTGCTGCTTTCCGGACACCTGAAAAATGCGTTTGTCGCACGGCTGGGCATTCTGCTGACCGCGGGCTTTCTGCTGCCTTGGAGCGCGCACTCGCGCGGGGCTCTCGCGGGGACGCTCGGCATCGCTTTGGCGGGCGAATGGCTCGGCCGCTGGCTGTTTTTTGTGTCGGTCGTTCCCAAAAACATCGCCGCGGCGTTCAGCGTGGGAAGGACGGCCGCATGACCGCCAGGCTGGCCGGCTCGAAGCTTCTGAATTGGAAACGCGCCGCGGGCGTCGATACGTTGCAGCGCGAATACGCCTACGCGCGCGGCGAAACCACCGGCTACACCTCGGCCAACAAGATTCCCGATTATTGGGTTCCGACCACCTGCGGCTATTGTTCCGTCGGTTGCGGCATCGAGGTGGGCGTCAAGGATGGCCGCGCAGTTGCGTCCCGGCCGCTGGCCTCACATCCGGTGAATCGCGGCAAGCTGTGCCCGAAAGGCCTCTCGGAGCATTACACCATCGCCGCGGAAAATCGGGCGCGGTACCCGCTGCTCCGAAAAAACGGGACACTGGTGCGGGTTGGTTGGGACGAGGCGCTCGGCGTCATGGTCGAGCGGTTCCGCGCGATACAGTCGCGCTACGGCCCACAATCGCTGGGCGTGCTCAGTACCGGGCAACTGGTTACGGAGGAATTCTACGCGCTTGGCAAGCTGGTGCAGCTCGGCTTCGGCACCAGCAATTACGACGGGAACACCACGCTGTGCATGGCTACCGCCGTTTCGGGCTATAAGAAATCGTTCGGCAGCGATGGCCCGCCAGGGGCCTACGAGGATCTCGAAACCGCCGACGTCGTTCTGCTCATCGGCGCCAACATCGCCGATAATCATCCGATTCTCTGCCAATACCTCGAGAACAACCCGCGCAAGACCCTGATCGTCGCCGATCCGCGCGTGTCGAAAACCGCGATGCTGGCGGATCTGCATCTGCCGCTGAAGCCGCGTTCGGATCTGGCGCTCGCCAACGGGATCGCGCACATTCTGATTCGCCACGGGCTGATCGACCGCGAGTACATCGGGCAGCACACCACGGGCTTTGAGGAACTGGCGCGTTTTCTCGAATACTACACGCCCGAGCGTGTGGCCGAAATCACCGGTCTGAGCCAGGAGCTCCTCTACAAAACCGCGTTCCTTTACGGACGCGCTCGCGCCGGATTCATCGGCTGGACCATGGGCGTCAATCACAGCACGCTGGGAACCGCCACCGTAAACGCGATCTGCAATCTGGCGTTACTTACGGGACACATCGGCCGCGCCGGCGCGGCGCCGTTTTCCATCACCGGCCAGTGCAATGCCATGGGGACGCGCGAAGCGGGATTTACATCCAGCATGCCTGGATATCGCAAGTTCGATGACGCAAAAGACCGGCGGGAGCTCACGGAGCTGTGGGGAATTGACGAAGTGCGGCTGCCGTCCCAAAGGGGCTTGGCCTACCCCGATATCATCGAAGCGGCGCTCGCGAAGAGTATCCGCGGCTTGTGGATTATCGCCACCAATCCGCTGGTTTCTTTCCCGAACCAGGGGGTGCTCCAGCAGGCGCTGTCAAATCTGGATTTTCTGGTGGTGCAGGACGGCTATCATCCCACGCCCACAACAGAACTGGCCGATCTTGTTTTACCCGCGGCGATTTGGGGCGAGAAGGAAGGCACCTACACGAATTCAGAGCGCCGCGTCAGCAAAGTAAATCGGGCCGTGGCGCCGCCCGGCGAGGCGCGAGCCGATTTCGACATTTTCCTCGCGATCGCCGAAAAACTGAGCTGCCGCGAGGAGCTTTTTTCCGGATGGCAAACCGTGGAGGACGCTTTCAATGAATGGCGGCGAGTTTCGCGCGGCCGTTTGTGCGATTACTCAGGGATAAGCTATCAGCGGCTGGCGGAACAGGGCGCCGTACAGTGGCCATTCCCGGAAGACGGAAGCTCGGCGCCGCGCCTGTACGCCGACGGCCGCTTCCCCACCGAGGACGGGCGCGCCAGGTTCATCGCCGCTCATTGGGAGCCTTTCCCCGAGCAGCCCAGGCGGGAATTTCCGCTGATTTTGAATACCGGACGCACCGTGGAGCACTGGCACACTCGCACGAAAACGCGCGAGGTGCCGATTCTGGAGCGTCTGTCGCCGCGCGCCTGGCTGGAAATGAATCCGCGCGACGCCCAACGCCTCGGCCTGCGCAGCCATGACCGCGTGGATGTTCTCTCGCAACGCGGCCGCGTTTCCGGCGTCGAGCTGCGGCTCACCGAAATCGTCGCGCCGGGGCAGGTTTTCATGCCCTTCCATTTCCACGAAACCAATGTCAATGAAGTCACGCAAAGCGCCTTCGATCCGATTTCCCGGGAACCGAACTATAAGCAGTGCGCCGTTCGCGTGGTGCCCAGCCGGTTGAACGGAAGAGAAAGCCTGTTGCACGGAGAAAGAATAAACGGCGGAGAAAGGAGAGCCGAATCATGACGTTGTTCGATCAGATTGGCGGTGCGCCGGCGGTGCGCGCCACGGTAGAACGCTTTTACGAGCGGGCGCTGGCGGTCCCCTTGCTCGCTCCCTTCTTTCAGGACACCGCAATGCCCCGGCTGAAGGCTCACCAGTTCGCGTTTTTATCCCAGGCGTTAGGAGGGCCCCAGCAATACTCCGGCGCGGCGATGTCCAAGGCCCACGCCGGCTTGAGGATCGAGCAGCGGCACTTCGACGCGGTGGCCGCGCACCTGGTGGAGACGCTGCGGGAATTGGGAGCGAGCGAAAGCATCATCTCTCAGGTGGCGGCGGCGCTAACACCCCTGGCGTGTGAAATTGTCAACACCGCGGGAGCCGCTATCGCATGAAGCAGTTGGTTGTTGTCGGCAACGGAATGGCGGGCGTGGCCTGCGTGGAGCAGATCCTGAAGTACGGTCACGATTTCGATATCACCATCTTCGGCGACGAAACGCACGCCAACTACAATCGCATCCTCCTTTCCATGGTTCTGGCCGGCGAGAAATCGGCCGAAGAGATCGTTCTCAACGATATCGAGTGGTATCAGACTCACGGCATTCGAGCGCGGTTGGGCGTGCGCGTCGAGCGCATCGATCGTGCGCGGCGCCTGGTCATCGATTGCGACGGCGGCGCCACGCCCTTCGACCATCTGATCCTCGCTACCGGCAGCAGCGCATTCATTCCCCCGATTCCGGGCGTGGACAAGAAAAACGTCCATGTGTTCCGGACCCTCGACGATACCCGTGAACTGCTCGCTAAGTCGCGCAGCGGATGCAAAGCGGTGGTGATCGGCGGCGGTCTGCTGGGTCTGGAGGCCGCTCGCGGGCTGCAGCTTCGCGGGTGCCAGGTCAGCGTGGTGCATTTGATGGAAACTTTGATGGAGCGCCAGCTCGATGCCGCGGGAGGCGCTTTGTTACGGCGCAAAATCGAGGATCTCGGCATCCGCGTGCTTCTGTCCCGCCAGACGCAGGCGCTGTTGGGCAACGGCCGCGTGGACGGTCTGCGATTCGCCTCGGGCGAAGAAATCGAGGCGGATCTCGTCGTGATCGCCGCCGGTATTAAGCCTAACGCGGAGCTAGGCCGCGCCGCCGGCCTCGAAGTCCGCCGCGGCATCGTGGTGGACGACCACATGCAAACGTCCGATGCGAACATCTTTGCGGTCGGCGAATGCACCGAACATCGCGGGCAGACGTTCGGATTAGTGGCGCCTCTGATGGAGCAGGGCAAGGTGCTGGCCGCGGTCATCACGGGCAATCCAGGGCCCGCGTTTGCGGGCGGAGCGCCCGCGGCCAAGCTGAAGATCATGGGCGTGGAGATTTTCTCCGCCGGCTCGATTGATGATTCTGACCCGGGCGTGGAATGTATCCGCTACGAAGATCCGTCGCTCGGGATATACAAGAAGCTCCTGGTGAAGGACAACCGGCTGCAGGGAGTGATCCTGGTGGGCGACACCTCCGACGAGCGCCGCTATACGCAGTGGCTGCGCGACCAAACCGGCCTGGGCCCGCAGCGGCGGCATCTGCTGTTTCCTCCGCAAGCTCCCGACGCCGGGCTCGAAGTGGCCGAAATGCCCGACAGTGAAGTGATCTGCGGCTGCAACGGCGTATCGAAAGGAGAGATCATTCGCGCGATTCATCAGAACGGCATTCAAACCCTCGACCAGCTCAAGGAGCGGACGCGGGCGTCGGCAAGCTGTGGAAGCTGCAGCGGTCTTTGCCAGCAGCTCTTGCGTGCTGTGGTTCCCGAGTTCCAGGAAGAAACCCGGACGACGCTGTGCTCCTGCCTGCCGTTCTCCTACGAACAGCTTCGCGAGATCGTGCGTGGGCAGCAACTGAAATCGGTGCAGGAAGTCCTGAACGTGTACGGAAATCGCAAAGGTTGCGAGGTGTGCAAGCCCGCGCTGAGCTACATGCTCGACATGTTGTGGTGCGGCTCCCACGACGAAGATCGCTCGGCGCGCTTCATCAACGATCGCGTCCACGCCAATATTCAGAAGGACGGCACGTTTTCGGTGGTTCCGCGGATGCGCGGCGGCGTCACCTCGGCGGATGAATTGCGCCGCATCGCCGATGTCGCCGAAAAATACAACGTGCGCATGGTGAAGGTCACCGGAAGCCAGCGCATCGATCTTCTCGGCGTGAAAAAAGCCGACCTCCCCAAAGTGTGGGCCGATCTCGGCATGCCTTCCGGACAGGCTTACAGCAAGGGCGTGCGCATGGTGAAGACTTGCGTCGGTACGGAATTCTGCCGCTTTGGCGTGCAGGACTCCACGCGCGCGGGCATCGAGCTGGAGCGCCGCTTGGAAAACCTCTTCACCCCGCACAAAGTGAAGATGGGCGCCGTCGGCTGTCCGCGCAACTGCGCTGAGGCGACGGTCAAGGATATCGGGATGGTGGGCCAGGAGGGTAGCTGGCAAGTGGTGGTGGGAGGCGCAGCCGGCAAGTCAGTGCGTAGGGCCGATCTCCTTATCACCGTGGAGACCACGGATAAGGCTCTCGAAGCGTGCGAGCTCTTTTTCCAGTATTACCGCGAGAACGCGAATTATCTGGAGCGCACGTACGATTTTGTCGAGCGGCTGGGAATCGAGGCGATTCGCAAGGCCACAGTGTATGCACCCGAAGCGGAGAAAAAGAAGCTGTTGGACCGGCTGGAGAGATCCAAAGCCATGGCCAAGGATGCCTGGTTGGAGCGCGAGGCGCCGGTCCATCCCACGCAGTTTGTCCAAATCCAACCTCTGGAGGAAACATTGGTATGAGTGCCGGACCCGGCTGGATACGCATCGCGAGAACGGAATCGATTCCGGCCAAGGAAGGCCGCTCAGTGAACGTCGGCGGCCAGGAATTGGCCATCTTCAATCTGGGCGATCGTTTCGTCGCCATCGAAAATCAATGCCCGCACAAAGGCGGCCCTCTGTGCGACGGAATTGTGTCGGGAACTGTTGTGGTCTGCCCGCTGCACGGCTGGCGGTTCGATCTGAATACCGGCCTGGCGGTTCGCGCGTCGGCAGCGGCGTGCGTGACCACCTATCCGACGCGCGTGGAGGACGGCGTCATTCTGGTGAATGCCGGCCAGGGAAGCCGCATCGAACCGGAGCAAGCCGTAGCGTAAGATCCCTGTCCTTCGCCTCCTCGTTCGAGGCAATCATCAACGGCTGAGCGGATGCAAACGGGTATCCCGAGTGCCGCAGGCGTCTCTCGCCGTGGGAGCCAGCTTACACTTTGCACCATTTCAGCGAGATCTGACTTCGCATGAACATTCGCCACAAAGCTACCTCCATTCGCCTCGCGGATTTTCGTAAGCCCGCGATGCGCGCGTTCCACATGTCGTGGATCGCGTTCTTTCTGTGCTTTTTTAGCTGGTTCGGCGTTGCGCCGCTGATGCCGGTAATTCGCCAGGAGCTGCACCTTACCAAAGCGCAAACCGGGAATTCGATCATTGCGTCGGTTGCGCTGGCGGTCTTAGGCCGCGTATTGATGGGCTGGCTGTGCGATCGCATCGGCCCGCGGAAAACGTACACGGGCCTGCTGCTCATCGGCTCACTGCCGGTGATGCTGATCGGACTATCGCACGACTACGCTTCGTTTCTCACCTTCCGGCTGGTGATCGGGATCATCGGCGCATCGTTCGTGATTACGCAATTCCATACCTCGGTAATGTTCGCTGGGAACGTCGTGGGAACGGCGAATGCGGCTGTGGCCGGATGGGGGAACCTGGGCGGCGGGGTGACACAGGTGGCGATGCCGCTGCTCTATGGCGCACTCCTGAGCATCGGCGCCGGCGCGTGGTGGGGTTGGCGCATGGCAATGTTTGTTCCGGGCGCCGCGATGTTGGTCTGCGGCATCGCCTATTATGCGTTTACTCAGGACACGCCGGACGGCAATTTTTCCGAGCTGCGCAGGACAGGACAGTTGCCTCCGCGATCCAGGTCCGCGAGCACCCTCATGGAGGCTTCCCGCGACAAGCGCGTCTGGGCGCTCTTCCTCATCTATGGCTGCTGCTTCGGGATGGAACTCACCATCGACAATGTCGCCGCGTTGTACTTCGCCGATTATTTCCACCTGGCCCTCGCCGCGGCGGGATTTGTTGCCGCATCTTTCGGCATGATGAATCTTTTCGCCCGCGCTCTGGGCGGGATCGCGAGCGACCGTTGCAACCACCGCTGGGGACTGCGCGGGCGCGTCGCTCTGCTCGGCGGCACGCTGTTCGCCGAAGGCTGCGGTCTGATTCTTTTCTCGCGAGCGATCTGGCTTCCGGCCGCCATCGGCGCGATGATGCTGACCGGCCTTTTCGTGAAGATGTCGAATGGCGCCACGTACTCGATCGTGCCGTTTATCAACAAGAGGGCGCTGGGCGCGGTGGCGGGTATTGTCGGCGCAGGCGGCAACGTCGGCGCCGTGCTCGCGGGATTTCTATTCAAAGCGGCCAGCTTGACCTGGCCTCAGGCGCTCCTCATTCTCGGCGTTCTGGTCGCCGCCGCGTCTTCGTTGACGATGTTGGTTCGCTTTTCCGAGGTGGACGAGCGATCCGCGCGTGAGGAAATGGAAGCCAGACGATCCGGCGAATTGGTCGCCGCAGTGGCGGGAGACTGACGATGATTGGGAACTCTTTTAGCGTTTCTAAACACGTGCGCCATACTCAGTTCAGGAAGGTGAATTCGTTCTTATAGATGCCATTTGACGGATTGCGCGTTCTTAGCCTGGAAACCCGCAGGGCCAAGGAGATCGAAGGAATGATTCGCCGGTTGGAAGGCGAGGCCTTCGTAGCTCCCTCGGTACAGGAGCGCGCGATCGAGGACCATCACGATCTGGTTCGCTTTGTCGAGCGGCTGGAGACCGATGAATTCAATCTCGTGGTGTGCATGACGGGCGCCGGTTTGGCGTTCCTGCGCGACGTGGTCGCCATGCATATGCCCGTGGAGCGGCTCGCGTGCGCGCTGCGTCGCGTCACCATCGTCTCGCGCGGTCCGAAGCCTGTCCCGGTGCTGCGCGCGATGAATGTGCCGGTTCACATCGTGGTGCCCGAGCCGAACACGTGGAAGGAAATTGTGGATGCCGTGGCGGTCAGGCCGGAGCGCCGGGTCGCGGTGCAGGAGTATGGACGTCCGAATTTCGAGATGAATGCGGCGCTCGAACGGCTCGGCGCCTACGTGACGCCGGTCGCGATCTATCGCTGGGAGCTTCCCCAGGACCGTGAGCCGCTGCGCGAGGCGGCGCGCCGGTTGGCGGCGCACGCGGTGGACGTTGCCATCTTCACCTCGTCCATTCAACTAGATCACCTGATGGAGATCGCGCGCGAGCAGGGCATCGAGACTGCGGTGCGTGAGGCTCTGCGCGATGACGTGGCCATCGCGTCGGTGGGTCCAGTGATGACCGCGACGCTCGAATCCTACGGACTGACCGCCGACATCACCCCGAATCATCCGAAGATGGGGCCGCTGGTCAAGGCAGCATCCGAATCGGCCGCGGCGGTACTGTGCTCCAAACGCAGAGAGTTCCACCGCAGCCACTGATTTTTTCCTTTCGGAACAATCCCGCGCGCCGGACCGTGCATCTGAATGGGCGAGGAGAGAACCATGGTTGTGCTCGTTGTGGTAATTATTGTTGTCGGCCTCATGTGCGGCAGCGAGCTGAATGTCGCGGCCTTCGGCCATCCCACGTTGAACCGGCAGCCGCTCGAAGCCCACATCCTTGTACGGTCCTCGTTTGCGTCGCTGCTTGGACGCGTGATGCCGTTTTGGATGGCCGGCTCGACGCTGCTGAATTTACTCTTGTTGTTGCCGTTCGTTCACCTGAGTGGAACCGCTTGGCGTCTGGCTGCTGGCGCCCTGGCGCTTCAGGTGCTGGCGGTTGTTTTTTCGCTGCTCGGGCCTGTGCCCATCAATAACCGGATCGCGCGCTGGAAGCCCGACGCCTTTCCCCCTGACTGGGCCGCCCAAGAGCACAGATGGGATCTGTATCACTGGGCGCGCACCGCGGGATTGATTGTTGCATTCGCCCTGCTCACGCTGAGTGCCGTCGTCTGACGAGCGCCCCTACCGTTGAGCGCCCTTGTTCTCGAGCAGCGCGCGAATTTCGGCCGGGCTCGCCGCGCTGTCGCCTTTTGCGCGCGATCCACTCGGTGCGGCGACGTTGCTGCGCAGGGCCGCGGAAACCCCGGCATCCGTGCCCACCAGGTCGATCGGCTTGTGGCCCGAGGCATCGAGGAGATCGGTTCTCGCGCCCTTGGCCAGTAAGTAGCGCACCACATCGGCTTGTCCTTTTTGGGCTGCGACGTGGAGCGCCGTCATGCCTTCGGTCGACGTGGGCGCGCGGGAGATGCGGAGTGTGTATGTGACCATGCCGGTGACTCGTGCATTCACATCGGCGCCGTGCGCGATGAGCAGATCCATGATCGCCATGTTGGGGGCAAAGCCGGTGCTGGTGGCGGACGCCAACCCAGTCCCTTTTCCGCCGGTTCCGACGCCCGCCGCAACCAGGAACGGCGTCAGGCCCATGGCGCCGATATTGGGGTCGGCGCCTTTCGCGAGCAGCATGCGCACCACTTCCACGTCGCTTGAAAGCGTGGCGCGCATCAGCGGCGTGCATCCGGTATTGTAGAACTCCTCGACGAAGCGTCCGCTATTTCCCCCGCGGCTGGGGCGATGCATGTTGAGCTGCGCATTGACATCGATGTCCGCGGCCAGCAGAGCTTGGATCATGTCCATGGTAGAAACGGGCGGATGGCCGGGAGCGTGGGTGGGAGGAGGAGCAGCGCGGTTGCCGATGGTGGCGATCCCGGTGCGCAGGGGAGCGATCACGGCCTCCCGGCGATCGATCGCGATGTAGAGCGGCGTGCGTCCCCACCAGTCCCAGAGGTTGGCGTTGGCGCCGTGCTCGAGCAGCAGTTTGGCGACCTCGTTGTGATCGTTGTCGAGGGCGAGCATCAGCGGCGTTACGCCTTCGGGCGTCGGATAGTTCACGTCTGCGCCCGCGCCGAGCAGTTCCTCCACGCATTCATAACAGCCGTCGCGCGCCGCATATAGCAGCGCGGTCAGCCCGCCGACCGGACGGTACTGCGCGCGGGGCTCCGAAGTGATCTGGCTCGGCCAATCGCTGTACAGCGCCCGAGGCGTCACGTCGGCACCCTTCGCGAGAAGCAGCTTCACCAGCTCGCCCGCGTTCTTGGACGCTGTAGCGGCCCACATCAGCGCCGTTTGCTTGTGAAACTTCTCGCGCGCGTTCGCGTTCGCGCCGGCTTCAAGAAGCATTTCGACCGCGGGCAGCTCTCCAGTCTTGATCGCCAGCATCAGAGGCGTCTCGCCGTCCTGATTGGCAAGATCCGGCCGCGCACCGGCGGCGAGCAGCGCCTTTACCATCCTGGCGTCGCCCAGCTTAGCCGCTTCTCCGAGCGGCGTGGATCCGAATTCGTTAGTCACGTCGACTTTCGCTTTCTTAGCGATCAGTGCATCGAGGATCTCATAATCCACCTTGTAGACTGCCCAGTGGATGGGGCGGGTGCCGTCTGGCTGCGCTGCGTTCACGTCGGCGCCGGCGCGAATCTCGGCCAGCGCGGCTTTGCGATTGCCTTGTTCGATGAGGGTCGCCAGCGGAACGGCCGGAGTCTGCGCGCAAACGGGCAGAGCGGCCGCGGCCGCGCAAAGAAGAGCGATGACCTTAGACGACATTGGGACCCAGCTTGTCATGATGCGCCCACAGACCTTTGGCCGCGGCATACAGGAACTTTTCGGGATCTTTCCAGGTGCGCGGCAGGCCGTTCAGCAGGCCTGCCTGCAGCATGTCCTGGGGACCTTCGCCTTCGCGCACCTGGTCGAACAGGCGCTTGCGAACCTCCTCCAGCATGTCGCGCTCGGCTTTGAATTCGGCGCGCGTCATCGCAGGACCGTAGGCGGGCACGATTTTGGTCTGGTCGTTCGCGAGTTTGAGCACGGCGTCCATCGCGTCCACGCGGCCTCCGATCCAGGCGCCGGTAAACCAATCGAGCGCGGGATCGCGGAGGGGCGATGCCACGTCGCCCACGGCGAGAACGTCCGCGCTCCGGAAGTGAACGTAGATGTCGCCGCTGGTGTGGGCTAATTCGAGGTAGCCGTAATCAATTTGCTCGTCTCCCGCTTTCAAAGAGCCGGTGGTCTCGAAGACTTCGGTCGGCCAGGCGGCTTTGGGACGAGCTTTCTCGTAGCGATCCTCGGCGGGAACCCAATAATCGGTGGACATCCACTGGCGCGTGCGTTCGTGGGCGATGATCTTCGCGCCGGCTGCGCTGAAGGCTTCATTGTTGCCTGTCTGATCCATGTGATAGTGCGTGTTGAAGAGAATGCGCACGTTGGAGAGGGCGGTGATGCTCTTGGGAGCGCCACTATCCACCAGCACGAGTCCGTCGCCTGAGCTAAAGGACAGGACATTGGAACCGCCCGCGTCGATTACAGCGATTTTGTCCGTGAGCC
>JASHQT010000128.1 GCA_030039005.1 Bryobacteraceae bacterium | reverse complement strand
TATTTTCCATCCTTGGTCTGCGCGACCGCCTGCGCCAGGTAGTTCACCACTTGCGCTTCGTCGCGTGCGACCTCGTAGTACGCGGCGCGTAGAAGCTGGTCCTTGCGGTTGATCAGCGTCTCGCGAATATTCTGCTGCACGCGCGGGTCGGTGAGCTCGCGCTGGCCGGCCGGCTCCTTGGAATAGATCTTGAAAATGCGATAGCCTTCGGCCGTCTTGACCACCGGAGTGATGCTGCCCGCCGGCGCCGCCTGGATGGTCGCGCGAATCTCGGTGTTGGCCTTTTCGAGCGCGGACTCCGGCACAAAGCCCAGATCGCCGCCGTTGGGCGCCGTGGTGGGATCTTCGGAGAAATTCTGCGCCAGGGTGACGAAATCCTCGCCCTGCTTCAAGCGCGCCACCAGCATGTCCATCTTCTTGCGCGCCTGTTCGTCGTTCTGCGCCTTGTCGTTCTTTAGATTGCGCACGTTGGGATCCGGCATCGGCGACACCAGGATCTGCGCCAAGTGGACTTGAGGCTCAGGGAAATTGAAGCTGCTCTTGTTGGCGTTGTAGAAATCGCTGACGTCCTTGTCGGAGATCGAAATATGCGAGGTGATCTCCTTGTTGAACAGCTTGGTGATGCTCAGGTCGCGCTTGAGCTGCGCCTTCATGTCGTCCACGGTCATTTTGCGCGCTTCGAGCTGCTTTTGAAACTCCTCCTGCGTATAGGGCGCGCGCAACTCGGCGAAGCGCGATTCCACGTCGGCGTCGGTCGCCATCAGGCCCAGCTTTTCGGCGCGTTGCAACATGATTTCGTTATCGACGAGGGTGCGCAGGACTTCCAGCTTCTGAATCTCCATCTGGTCGGCGCTGGGCTTCTCACTCGACGACATGAACTGCGCCTGGTACTGCTTGTCGAGATCGGCGTAGGTGATGACGCGGCCGTTCACCGTGGCAGCCACGTCGCTCGATACCGCGTGCTTGCACGCACACAAGGAGAAAACGGACGCCAGGGCCAGGAGGGAAAAGAAAACACGAAACATTCGCAGGATGTCTTTATTCTACCGTCTCCTGTTACAATCGCGCGCATGAGGCTGGCACGCCTGTGGATGGGCTCGCTCGTGGTGCTGGGGCTGGTCGCGGCGGGTCATCCTGCAAATCCACCCGCGAGTTCGCCCGCCAACGATTTCCGTTTTGCGATCCTGGGCGACCGCACGGGCGACGCCCAGCCGGGCGTCTACGAAGAGATCTGGCGCGAGGTCGATCGCGAGCATCCCGATTTCGTCATCAACGTGGGCGATTCGATCCAGGGCGGCCACGACTCCACTGCGACATCGGAGTGGCAGGCGCTGCGGCGGCTCTGGAATCGCTATCGCTATCCGCTTTATCTGACTCCCGGCAATCACGACGTCTGGTCGCGCGAGTCGGGCCTCATATACGAACAACAAACCGGCCGCCCTACGTTTTACAGTTTCGACTACCAAAAGGCGCATTTCATTGTGCTCGACAACAGCGAGGCCCCGGACTTAAGCGACAGCCTGCCCGAAGATCAGATGCGATTTCTCGAACGCGACCTGGAGCGCAATCGCGATCGCGAGCCCAAGTTTATTTTCTTCCACAAGCCGCTGTGGCTCCTTCCGGTGACGTTTCAGAACTCCCGCTTCGCCTTTCATCAACTGATCACGCAGTACGGCGCGTATTTCGTGGTGAGCGGTCACGTGCATCAATACGTTCACGGACGCCTGGATGGCGTCACGTATCTCTCGGCGCCCAGCTCCGGCGGCAAGCTGAAAGGCCAGGGCTTCGACAAAGGCTGGTTTTACGGCCACGTTGCAGTGACGGTGAAGGGATCTGACGTGGAGATCGCGGTGAAAGAGATCGGTCTGCCGTGGGGGCAGGCCCGAGTGATTACGGCCGGTCGCTCGACGGCGGCACCAGTCCCTTGATGCGCAAGAACGCGCCGATGATGCCGTACATTTCGTTGTCGTGCGCGATGTTCCAGTTGAGGAGGCCGAGCTTGGACATCTTCCAGCGGAACCAGGTGACCTGGGCCGCGCCGGCCTTGTCGGTCATCGAGGCGTAGACGGGATCGCAGTAATCGAAGGAGGCTTTGAGCGAGACGACCAGCGAGGACTTATCGGTCTTAGGCTTCTCGAATTTTGCCTGGGCGGTGGTTTTCTCGCCGGTCACCACCTGGCACATCAGCATCTGCGCATCGGCGACGTGCGCGACCATTTCGGCGAACGTGCGCACCTGGGGCGTGGTGCGGAACGAATAATCTTCGGCCGGCATGCGGTCAGCGGCCTTGAGCAGACTGGGCTTCACCAACGCGTAGCTCTGGCGCGCATCGTCGCTGAACGGATTTTCCTGCGCGAGGAGGACCGGCGCGGCCGCAAGGATCAGTAGGAGAGTTTTCATTTGCCCACCAGGTGTTTCAAGTCTTTGTTGTTCTCGTTGCACACGTATTCGAGCAGTTCGGTGTCAGCCAACAGCTTGAACGGTTCGGTGATGGTCCAGGGTTTGGTGTAGGCCTTGGGATCGTCGACCGTAATGACGACATCCATGTGCCCGAAATCTTTGCGGTGGAAACGTTCGGTGACGCGCTCGGCGTCGGTAGCCGGGTGCCCGTCATTGTCGATCCAGCCGTGATCGTTGAAGCCGGAGGTTTCGGCCACGAAGTCGTCGCCTTCCCAATGGCCGATCGAGTAGCCCTGCCAGGTGGGATTGGGATCCTTGGGCAGTTGGCGGCCGTCGGTGAAGATCTGGCGATAGCTGTGAACGGCCTCGTAGAGAATGATCACCATTTTTTTGCTGTTGACGATTTTCCACGGATAGGGAACGGCATCGGAGCGGGGAACGCCGCCGGGAATGCAGTGCCCGGTGGGATCGTCAATGCTTTCGGTGTCGCGGCGATGCTGGTAGAGCGCCGCGGCCCAGGGCTGCATGGGCAGCTCGCCCGTTTTCGCGTCGGTCACGACGTTGATGAACAGGCGGGTCGTGGGGTCCCAAATCCCTGAGATGTCGATGCGGCCGTCGGGCCTGCGCGGCGCCGGCGCCGTGAGATTGGGTTTGCCGTCGGCCAGGCGCGGAATTCCGGGAGTTTTGATATCGAACCATTGCGCTGGGGCGAGGGGAGGAAAACCCAGGATCAAAAGGTAGAGAGAGGCGGAAATTGCTTTCGTCATGAAGATCACGCCAGCATCACGCAAATGCGGGCGCGTAGTCCGTATCAGTATACCTGCGCGCGGGATGCGCGCGGGAGAGCATCTTGGCACCGCAGAAAAGCTAAAGTTCCGCGCTAGGAGTTCGATAAGTCAGCAGAGGAGTGTGTCGCATTCATGATCTCGCTGCGCAAGACCGCTTCCGAGCTCGAACGGCTGGAGGAATTGCACCGTACCGCCGTCCACTGCTACTCGGAAGCACTGCACTCCACCGAACAGAACGCCATCGAGCTGGATTCGGCGCAAGCCGCGCATTTCCGCGCGCAATTGCAAACTCTGCGGGACCGGCTGCGGGCCGACGCCCTGGCCGGGGATCTCGAGGGAGTCCGAAATTCGTTTGATGCCGAATTGAAGGACTACCAGGAAAAGGCTCGCCAGCAGATCCAGCGGCTGCGCGACGAGGTGCAGGCCGCCGCCGCCGCGGTCGAAAATTTCGCCGGCTCGGTGAACCAAAGCGAGACCGGGCTGGCGTCGGCGATCCAGCGCGAATTGAGCGGTCTCAACCAGACCGCGCGCAGCGAGGATATTCGCGAAATTCGCCGCGCCATCGAAGAAGCCACCTCCGTCATCTCCGCCGATATCCAGCAGATGCGGGCTTCCAACCAGCTGGCCATCGCGCAGCTCAAGGACGAAATCCGGCTGTTGCATCAGGAGGTGCGGGCCGCACGGCGCGCGCAAACGCCGGAACCGGTCCCGGAGAGCCGGCAGCAGATGAACGGCCGCATAGAGGAGTTCATTCAGAAGAAGACGCCATTTTCCGTGCTGCTGGTGGTGGTTCACAATCTGGAGGGCCTGCAAAACTGCTATTCGGTGAATGTCATCGAGAGCGCTTTGCACGCGTTCCAGTCGCGCTTCGAAAACGTTCTGCCCTCTTCGGCTATCGTGGGACGCTGGACGAAGAACCAATTCGCGGCCGTTTTGAGCGCCGCGCCCGGAAACGCCATCGAAAGATCGAATGAGGTGGTCCGCAAGCTCTCCCAGCCGTTTCTGGAACGCGAGAAGGGCGGAACGCAGTCCATCGTGTTCAGCCCGCGCGCGGGCGTGGTGGAGTTCACTCCCGGTTCGGACCTGGCCAAGTTTCAAGTCCGGTTACAGCAGCTGGCCGACGCGCTCAGCGCCTGACAGCCGCCCTTCCCGCTGCGCCCTCGATGTCCTGGCGCACCGCGGTGGAAATGTTTCAAACAGAACGAGAAACTGATGCAACAGGAGACTAATGCAGCGGGAATCCGCCGACGATAGTACTTTTACAGGTCCCATCCGACATGCCAAGGTCCGCTGCGACCATTTACGACAGCCTGAAAAAGGTGCCTCCCTTTCCGCCCGTTGCGGCCAAGCTGCTGAATTTGCTCTCCGATCCCGAGGTGGACACGAACGAAGTGGCGGATTTGATCGCGAGCGACGCCACCTTCACGGCACGCCTGCTCCAGCGCGTGAATTCAGCCGAATTCGGGCTGGCCGCGGGCGTTACCGACGTGCGGCGCGCAATCGCCCTGCTCGGTCTCGACACGACCCGAAAAGTCTCCCTGGCGCACGCCGCCGGGGCCTACGCGAGCGGAAGTCTGAAGACCGAAACGATGCGGCGCTGCTGGCAACACACCGTCGCGACCGCGGTGCTGGCGGATGAAATTGCAACCGCCTGCCGGGAATTCACCGGCGTCGCCTTCACCGCCGGAATTATCCACGACATTGGAAGACTGGGTCTGCTGGTGGCCTATCCGGAAGAGTACGAGCGTGCGATTCGCAACGCCGCCGAGCGCTGCCTGGACGTGCTGGATTTCGAGGCGGAGTTGTTCGGAGCGCACCACGCCGAAGCCGGCCGCATTCTGGCGGAACGCTGGGGATTGCCCTCCGAGATGCTGTTGGTGGCGGGCCGCCATCACGATCCTTGCGAAGGCACGGAATTGAGCCTGCTCAGGATCGTCCACGTGGCCTGCCGCCTGGCCGACGTGCTCGGCTACGACGTGGTCAGGCCGCTTGTGGAATGCAGTGTGGCCGACGTATTCGCGGAATTGCCATCGCCGGCGCGCACACGCTTGACTAGCGACCCGGAAGCGTTCTCCAAACGCATTGAACGCCGGATTCGCGAATTCGACGGGGAGGAACACGGCCCGCCTCCCGAAGAGACCCTGGCCTTGCTGGCAGCCGCCAGCCCCCCACCCGAGGCTGGAACAGCGCAAGCGGAAGGTGGCGAGACACCGGATGCGGCTCCCGTGGCCGAACCGGAATCTTCTGGCCAGGCCAGAGTACGAAGCGTTCCCACGCCGGTATGGATCGCGGCCGCGGGGTTGTTGGCGCTGGCCGCGGCGACGGTCTGGGCAATCGTTCGCGGCTAAGAGTTGGCCAACGTCTCGGCCGATTCGCTCACAAAGCGATGCAACGCGTCCAATTGCGAGGCGATGCGTTGAGCGTCGGCCTCCGCCGCCGCCCGTTCGATCTCCCGGCCGAGCTCTTCGATGATCGGGAAACCATAGCCTTTGCCCGTGCCTTTGAGATTATGGCCGAAGCGCCGGATGGGACCGAAGTCGCGCGCGGCGAGTGAAACGCGCGCCTCTTCGATTTGCTTCTCTTTGGAAGCGAGGTACTGCGGAACCAGAGCCTTCACCTGCTCGGAAATGGATTGCATCCGCGCGCCTCGCGCTTGTTGGGCAAGTTTCTGGGAGGCAAAGCGGCGAATGGTCCTGAGCAGCGTTTGCCGGTCCACCGGCTTGGCGACGTGCGCCACGCATCCCGCTTCCAGGCTGGTCTCAACCGCGTCCTGGAGGGCATCGGCCGAGAGCGCGACAATCGGTGTGAAAGGCGGCGGTGTGAGCTCCGGCGGCGCGAACGGCGGCAACAGGCCGGGCGCCGCGGCGGGCAGCGTGCCGGACAGCATGCTGGACTGGGGGGATTGCTCGAAAGCTAGAATCTGGCGCGTGGCAGTGTGGCCGTCCATGCCCGGCATGTCGATGTCCATCAGAATCAGATCGAATGGCTCGCCGCGTTGCACGGCCTCCACCGCTTCCAGACCGTTGGCTGCAAAACAAAGCTCGACCGGCTGGTCCCGGAGATAATGCGCGATCAGCAGCCGGTTATCTTCGTTATCCTCGGCCAACAGGATCTTGAGCGGCTGTGCCACAGAAAGCTGGGACGGCAGGGCATCGGCGCTTTCCGCATCGGTCAGAGGTGGGTCATCGGCCACAGAGGAATCGAGGGCCTCGAGCGGGAGGTTGAAATAGAAAGTGCTTCCCGTTCCCTCCCGGCTCGCGACGCCGATCTCGCCGCCCATCAATTCCACCAGATCGCGGCAAATGGTGAGACCTAGCCCCGCGCCACGCTGGCCGTTGCTCGGATGGGGCAACTGCACGAAGCGCGCAAAGATCTTGTCCTGATCCTCCAGGCGGATTCCGGGGCCGGTATCTGCGATTTCGAAGCGGAGCCGATCTCCTCCGGCCGCTTGGGTGAGTACGCGGACGCGCACGTCGACGCGTCCTGAGCCCGTGAACTTCAGGGCATTGCTCAGAAGGTTCACCAGGATTTGCTGGATGCGCCAGCCGTCTCCCAATGCGCATTCGGGTGTCGCCGGTTCGATCTCCACGCCCAGTGCCACGCCCTTGCGAGCCGCCGGTTCCCGAAAGGTCCCCACTGCGTCGAGGACGGCTTCGCGGACCCGGTAGGGACTGCGTTCGATGCGCAGCGCGCCGGCTTCGATGCGGGAAAAATCGAGAAAATCGTTGATGAGCGCCACCAGCCGCCGGCAGTTGCGCTGGAACATGTTCACGTATTCGCTCTGATCGAAGCTGAGCGAAGTTTGCGACAGCAGATCGGCCGATCCGAGGATGGCGTTGAGCGGAGTGCGGATATCGTGGCTGATTCTGGCCAGGAACTCGGTCTTGGCGCGACTGGAAGCCTCGGCCGCTTCCTTGGCCCGGATGAGCGCGGCGTCGGCGCGCTTGCCGCCCCAGAGATCGCGCAGGAACACGAAAAAGCCGGCGTGCGGGGGGGAGTCGGCCCCCAGGGCGAGGAGCGTGAAGGCCACATCGGCTGCTTGTGCCGAAGAGGTATCCAGCCGTAGGGCGATCTCCGAGCGTCCGTTCCGGGGCATCTCGGCGATGGCCTGCTCCAGGCGCGGCCGGTCCTGCGGTTGGACCAGGCTAGAGATGTGGGCCGGCCGGTCCTTGCCCAGGATGCCGGTGGCTTCCGCAAAAGCTTGGTTGCACCACACGCAGTAGCCGGCGGCGTCCACTTCGGCAATGCCGTGCAGCGCCTGGTCGAGTGCCCGGGTCTTGCGCCGCAGAATCTGGGCCACGTGGAGCACGTCCTGGTTCAAGCGGGCGATTTCATCGCGTCCGGTGACCGGCTCCGGCTCGGCGCCGGCATTCAGGCGCGCCATGTTGCGCTGCAGGCGCGCAACGCGGCTCGTGATGCCGCGGGCAAATAGCAGCGACATGGCGATGCCGCCGAGCAGCCCCCCGAAAAGGCACGTGGCGAGGATGGCTGACTGCTGGGAGCGCAGCGCTTCAACGCGCCTGCGAGAGGCTTCGAGCCGGCTCTGGTTGTCCTGGGCGATGGATTCGAGGAGGTTCTGGATCTGGAGGCGCGCCTGCTCCAACAATTTCAGTTCTGCTGGTAATTGCTCGCGGGCAAGGTTGTGCGAGCGGAAGCGCGCCATATCGCCGAACATGCGCTCCTCGCGCGCATTTTCGAGCGCGCCGAAGCGTGCCAGGCGTTGCGCAGCGGCGGGCAGGTCTGAGACAGCGGCAATGAGCCGGAGACGGGCTGCGTCAAAGAACGCGAGCGCAGAGCGCGTGCGGCCGGCGAACGTTTCGTCAGCGGTAAGGAAATAAGCCCGGGCATCCGCGCTGATCTCGGTTTCGGCGGCGCGCACGCTCTCGATCTCGCGGCCGGTTTCGAGCGCCCGCCGCACCTGGCCTTCGGCTGCGGTCAGGCGCGCGCTCAGTACATGTGCGGCGGCCGACATGGCTACCGTGGCGAGGGCGGGAAACGAGATCAGCAGCAGGCATTTGGTGCGCAGCGGAAGATCCGCCCAGCCACGATTCTTGGGGATCGGCCAGGGCATAAGCTAGCCGTCCAAGACCACCTGCAACAAGGGGCACAACGAGCTGATGCGCGCCTTCTCGAGCGAAGCATCGGCGCCGAGGTACGCCGAGACGGACAAATAGAGCTCGGACTGCTCGGTGCCGGAGACCGCGACGATGCGGACTTGGGGGAAGGATTTCTTCAGCTCTCGCAGGGCTTCGATGCCATCGCGGCCCGGCATCACCATGTCGAGCACCACGGCGTCCACCGCCTGGCGCCGCAACTCGGCCAGGCACTGTTCGGTGTCCGCTGATTCGAGCACCTCGAAACCGGCAGGCTCCAGGATGGACCGGGCCAGCACGCGGAAGTGCTCGTCGTCATCGACCACCAGCACTCTTCCGTGCCAGCGTGCGCCGGGGGGGCGCCAGGTTTTCTCCGAGACCTCGTGGGCCACAACGCAAACTCATCGGCAGCGCGGCGAAAAACTTTGAACCGGCGGCCTGTGAGCCTTTACTGGCGAGGTGCCGCGCGTCTGACCGGCCGGCACGCTTCCGCCGCTCTTGTTCGGCCAACGTGCAACCGATAAGCCCTGCGTGAGAACAGACGTAGACGTGAGGAGACCACGGTGATCCTGGCCACGGTTTCGTCGGACCCAGGATTTCATGGCGACGTCCGGACCTCGCTCGACGGCCACCTTCGGTTCGAGGCCGCCTGGGACCTCAAGTACGAGGACGCGAGCCGGCTGCGGGGGCTGGGTCCGGAGTATCCATGCATTCTGGTGGTGGATTTCGCCGATGTGCCGCATGCCATACCGGTGGCGCGCGCGGTGGACGGGCGGACGCACGTAGTGGTCATCGCCGTGAGGGCCGGAGGGAGCCGCGAGGAGCTGTTGCAGTTAATGCAGGCCGGGGTGCGCGAGGTGTTGCCCGAATTCACGCAGCGGGAGATCCGGCAGGCAGCGGCGCGCGCCGCCTCGACGCTAGCGAATTCCGGCGAAATTCTGGCGGATCTGTTCGCCTTCATGCCCTCCAAGCCCGGCTGCGGCGGCACCACGGTGGCCACCTATGCGACGGCCATGGCGGCCGAACGGACCGCGGATCCGACGCTGTTGCTCGATTTTGACATCCGTTTAGGCGTGACCTCATTTCTGCTCAAGGCCGAAGGCGCCCATACGATCGTCGACGCGCTGCTGCAGACCGAGCGCCTGGACTCCGACATCTGGTCGAACCTGGTGTCCCAGGTTCACCACCTGCATCTGTTGGGCTCGGGGCCCATGGATTTCTCGCGCCACGTCTCCACCGAGCGTTTCATGGAGCTGCTGGACTTCGCGCTGCGCCGCTATGCGCTGGTCGCGGTGGATCTGCCGGGCACCATGGAGGATCAGGAATGCGAGACCTTGCTGCGCGCCAAGCGGATCTACCTGGTCTCGACCCCCGACATCGGCGCTCTGCACGTGGCGCGGCGGAAAGCGAGCTGGTTGAAGGATCTGCGCCTGACCGACAAAATTTCGGTGGTGCTCAATCGCACTGAACGCCGTAGCACGCTCTCGGTGGACGACATCCAGCGGATTATCCAACTGCCGGTGCGCCACCTGCTCCCGGCGGCCGCAAGCGAGATCTCGCGCGCGGTGCAGAAGGGCGCGGTGCTGGACAGTGCTTCGGGCTTGGGGAAACACCTGGTCCGGATCGCCGAAGAGATGACGGCCGACCGGCGGTTGACCAAAAAGCCCAACGCGGTGCGGCGCTTCGTCGAATACTTCTCGGTCAGCGCCGCGCGCGAGGGGCAGAGGTAGCCCCGGGTAGCGTGAAAGGAGACGCGCATGACCAATCAAACCATGCTCAGCCTTTTGGATTATCTGTGCAATGAAGCCAGAAATTCCGTGCACGCCACCTTCGGCCTGATGACGCTCGGCCCCGGCGCCGGGGGCGATCCCGGCTGGCGAATGTATCTGGAAAACAGCAGAGCGAGCGCGGATCGTCTGCTGCACTCGATCGACGACATCCGCGAGCTGCTGGCGAACGAGGCGCCCGTGCTCGAGCCGGCCGAAGAATTCGACTTGACGCTCACGCTCGGGGAGACCATGGAAGTGCTCAATCTGGCCGCGGACGACCGCGCCAGCCGCCTAATCCTGCAATCGCCGGCATCGCCCGCCGTGGGGCGCCTGCACCGCCGGGCCATCGAACAGGTACTTGCGCGGATCCTGGACGCGGTTTCGAAACTGGGACGGAGAGGAGAGGCCAGAATCGCATCCGTGGCCGCGGCGGACGGCCGGGGCGTGGTGATCGAGATCGTGCCGGCCAACTCCAAAATCGCCCTGCGCGTGGCGGACTGGATGAATGCGGATCCCGAGCAGATCGAATTTCAGGACAACGACGATATCCTGTTCGGGGTTTCGACACTGGTGGCCGGCCAGCGCCTGCGCGCGCTCGGCGGAACGGCCGAGTTCGTCTCCGACGCCCGAGCGCCGATGGCGCTGCGCCTCCGGCTTCCCTGGGCCGTGGAATCCGAGGACGCCCCGCAACCGGATCCGGCCGAGAGCGATCAGTCCGCGCTCAGTGTTCTGGTGGCCGAGGATTCCGACGAGAGCTTCGCCCTGACCGGGCTTCTGCTGCAAAAAGAGACCGTGTGGCGGGCGCACGACGGCGTGGAGGCCGTGAGCATGATGAAGGCCCGCCGCTTCGATGTGGTCTTCATGGATGTTCACATGCCCGGCCTGGATGGCTACAAGGCGATCCGCTCGGTCCGCGACTGGGAGACGCAAACCGGAAACGCGCGCACTCCGATCGTGGTGCTCTCTTCCGACGATCTGAACACCCAAATGCGGTCAGCGGCGCAATCCGGCTGCTCCGGTTTCCTGCGCAAGCCGCTCGACCATCACGATCTGGAGGATCTGCTCGGCCGGCTGAAGGCCGCCCGGGCCGTTTGCGCGTAGCACGCCCCAATTACTGCCGCAGCGCGAACGTGAACAACGCGTTGCCGGCGTCCACCGCGACGTACTGCTTGCCATTCACCGCATACGTCATGGGGCCGCTGTTGATTTGCCCGCCGAGCGAAGCCTTCCACAGCAGTTTGCCGGTGCGGTCATCGAGCGCGAAGAAATAGCCTTCGCGGCCGCCGCTGAACAGAAGATCCGAAGCCGTGGTCAGCACGCCGGCCCAGGTGATGTCGGTCATCTTGAATTCCCATTTGCGCTCGCCGGTCTGGGGGTCGAACGCGCTCACGGCGCCGTAGCCTTCCTCCTCGGTTTTGAAGTCGGGCTGCAAATTCACGGCGCCCATGGGATTGTTGCCGACACCCTTGGGAAAAGCGCCGAGTTTGGCGATGGTCGCCGTGTTCTCCCACAGCGGAAGGTAGAACCAGCCGGTGCGCGGGCTGAAGGAGGGCGGATACCAGTTGGTGGCGCCGAGCACGGTGGGCATGAGGAGCGTGCCCTCGGGCGAAGGCACTTTGCCCGGAACGCGCATGGGCCGGCCTTTTTCGTCGAATCCGTTCATCCAATTCACCTTGACGAACGGTTTGCCCAGAAGAAATTCGCCGGAGGTGCGGTCCATGACGTACATCAGGCCATTGCGGTTCGCCCACAGCATCACTTTGCGCGGCGCGCCTTTCCAATCGATGTCGGCCAGCACGGGGACCTGTGTGGCGTCGTAATCCGTTTCGTCGTGCGGGGTGAATTGATAAAACCATTTCAGCTTGCCTGTGTCGGCATCGAGCGCGAGCACCGAATCGCTATAGAGGTTGTCGCCCAGACGCTTGCGGCCGTCCCAATCCGGCGCCGGGTTTCCGGTGCCCCAAAACGTGAGATTGGTTTCCGGATCGTAGGAGCCGGTGTTCCAAATCGCGGCGCCGCCTTTTTTCCAAGAATCGCCCGACCAGGTGCCGAAATTCGGTTCGCCCGGCTGCGGGATGGTGTGGAAGCGCCAAACCTCTTTGCCGGTCTTGGTATCAAAGGCCGCGATGAATGCGCTGACACCGCGGTCGCCACCCGCAGTGCCGACAATCACCTTGTCCTTGACGATTAGCGGCGCATGCGTGATGGCGTAGGCCTCCTCCACCGGCGCCACCGTGGTGTTCCACAGCACCTGCCCGTTCTTGGCGTCGATAGCGAGCAGATGCGCGTCGATGGTCCCCATGAACAGGGTGTCGCCCAGGATCGCCAGACCGCGATTCACGCGCCCGCAGCACGGGCCGGCCTTGGGATGCGGGCTATAGTTCAATGACCAGAAGATGCGGCCCGAGGCGGCGTCGAGAGCGAACACGTCGTCGGGCGCCTGCACGGTGTACAGCACGCCGTTCACCACCAGCGGCGTGGCTTCGAATTTTTCGAGCGACTTGGCTTGGAACACCCACTGCAATTCGAGACGGTTTACGTTGTCCGGCGTGATTTGGGTGAGCAGGCTGTAGCGCTGGCTGAACGTGGTCCCCGAATAGGTGAGCCAGTTTTGCGGCTCGCGA
>JASHQT010000127.1 GCA_030039005.1 Bryobacteraceae bacterium | reverse complement strand
AGCTCATCCTGGGCGGATTCGCTACCGACGATCGCAGTCCCTTTGAAGAACGCTGGGGCGGATGGTACGTCACCGGCTCCATCGAGCACGCGCATCACATGGGTAATGCCGTGCTCGCCGATCCCGATAATCCGGACTCATTGACCGCTCTTCACGACCCCGGCGCGGCCTCGGACATCGTCGCGCTCCTGGTCTTCAATCACCAAATGCACATGGCCAACCTGATCACACGCGTCGGCTGGGAGGTCCGATGCGCGCTATACGATCGCATGCCACCGCACGAATTCGAGACGCTGCTGCGCCAATCCGCCGAAGAGTTGGTGGATTATCTGCTCTTTATCGACGAAGCGCCGTTGCCGGGCCCCGTCCACGCATCCGGGGCATTCGCCAAAATATTCGGTGCGCAAGGTCCTCGCGACAGCCACGGCCGGTCCTTGCGCGATTTCGATCTGAAGACGCGCCTGTTCCGTTATCCGTGCAGCTATATGATTTACAGTGCCGCGTTCGCTGGCCTGCCCGCGCCCGCCAAAGCCGCGATCTACGAACGCATGCGGCAAGTCTTGTTGGGCCGGGTCCACGACCATCGATACGCGCGTCTCTCGCCGGCCGATCGCGCAGCCATCATCGAAATCCTCCGCGAAACCCAACCCGATTTCGCGCGCTGGCCTACAGCACCTCGGCCGGACGATCGTTCGCCGAACGATCGTTGAGTTTCTCGAGCAGCGCGAGCCTAGCCCGCATCGGCTCCAGTTCCACCGGCCCCATTTTCCCGGCGCAGCCCTCCACAATTCGCTTGCCTGCCTCGTAGAGTGACCGCCGGTACGAGGCGTCCGTCGAGCTCCCCGCGATATCGCCCAGCGCCCTGAGCATCCGCAGGCTGACCGCCATATCCGCGCTCGAATATAGCCGGACCTGCTCGAACGCCGCCGCCAGCAGCCGGTCGAAATGAATCCACGGAATCGCAACGCGCACCACGCTCGGCGGATCGTACAGCAGCGATACGGCCGGATCTCGCGCCGCAAACCGGATCATGATGCGGCTGAGCTGATCGACGCACGTGACTCCGGTGCTCGGATCGTTTACCGCCGGCGAGATCGCCTTCAGCGCGATATCCACGATCTGCAATACGCCGAACTCCACGTCCTGCTGCAATGTCCGGCTCGGCCCCAGATCGAGCACGCCCAGCAGCTCCGCGCGATTCTCCTCGGTCAGCCGCTCACCCTTATAGATCATGAAGACCGGCGCACCCTCCGGAACAAAATGGCCCACGCGCCGCAGCACCCGCACCTTCACCTTGAACTCGCTCGCGAGCGACAGCAGCTTCTTCGTGTCGATATAGCGGATGTAGCCCGATGCCTGGCTCGCCAGTGGCATGTCCCATGTGCTGAAGTCCACCGCGGCGGCTTCCACCTGGCCGCTCGCGTTGTGCGGCCAGGGCATCATATCGTCGATGATGGCCTCGGTCTCGGTCGCGATCCGAGCCACAATGTGGCTTACGCTGATGGACTGCGAAATGTGATGGATGAAAAACAGCAGCCATACCACGCACGTCAACGCCAGCAGCATCGCGCCTGTCGTGGTGGCCACCGGGGCAAACGGCCTCGGCAGGCTGTGCGCGGTGGGCAGCGCGGTCATGCAGTAAGAAAACGTGCCCAGAAAAATCCCCAGCGTCCACTGCGTCACGCGATCCTGCACGAAGCTCACGATGATCCGCGGCGAGAACTGCATGGACGCGAGCGTCAGCGTCATCAAAAGAATGGCGAACACGATGGAGACCACGGTCATGATGGATGCCGCGATATCGCCCAAAATCGCCTGCGCCACCTGCGGGTCCGAGTGCGACGGAAACAGCACGCGCGGCACGATATCGCTGACCGCGGGCATAGCCTCTTCCAGCCACGAAAGGAACGCCCCCGCGAATCCCAGCACCAGCGTGATGGTCAGCGGGCGGATCAGAAAGCCGCCGCGCAGGTTGTACATCGCCTGGCGGAACAGTGCTGGCAGCGATTTGTCCATTAGGGCCTGTTTTCAAGTGTAGGCCGGTTTCCCCGAGCTTTGCGTAGCAGCTCTTTGCGACCTCCTTCCCCGGCCGCCTCGAACCATTTCCGGCTAGATCGCCACTCCACGAGCCGAGCGGCAAGAAAATCCCCGGCCGGGTGTTGGCATCAGTGGCTAATGGGCGTTAGCTGGGTATATGCGGGGCCGGGAGTCAGCGGCGATTCTTTTACGCTATTGAAGGGATCGATCCACTGCGTGCCGCCATTACCGGTGGGTACAACATACGTCTGGCCATTCGCACCCCTGGCATACGTCTGCCCCAGTTGCACGTCGTTGAAATTATCCACCTCCCTGGCTTGCAAATCCATATTCCTTTTGTAATTGGCGAGCGCGTTGTTGTAGACGGAGGTTGCCCATTGGGAGCCCGCGACCACGCCAGCGGTGGCCGCCCGAATCCGCGCGGCTTGTTCGCGCTGCCAATCTGGATTCAGGACGACGGACTTATAAGCGTGCAGGAGCAGGTCGCCTGCCTCCTTGGCGCGTTTGTCCGGGGCGATGGCGCTGCCCAATACGATCACATACCACTTCCCCGCCGACCCCAAAGTGGGCAGCACTTCAAGTGTTTCGGCGTATCCATAGGCGTCCGTCGGCCGGCCGTTTTCGCTGCAGGTAAATCCCGCCCAGCCCGCGGTGATGCGAATTCCGTTCGTCCCGCGGCCCATGGTGGGCTCGGACTGTCCGGTTTTGGAAACCTGCAAGTTCTGGCACACGCCGCCGAAGCGGCTTTGGCCGTATCGGGCTGCGAACTCATCGCCGGAGGCGTAAGGCGCTACGAATTGGCGCGCTGCCGAGGTCCTCGACCGATTAAACCGCTGTTGCAACGCTTGCAGCCTGGGATTCGGCAGGTCATAAGAGGGGATGGAGGCATCGCCCACCCGGAGATTGATCTCGCCGTCGGGGGAAGTCATATCGACAAATGGCTTCACGTCCACCACGCTCGAACGGAACATTCCGCCGTAAGCTTTCCATCCCCGCGGCACGTCGATGGAGAAGGCGTGTTCCCGCGCGTCAACCATGGTGACCCAGCCGGGAGCGGTCTGCGCACAGGCCATCCCGGCGCCAAAAGCAGCGAACATCAGCATCCGCGTCGAGCTTTTCATTGCGTTTCCTCCACTTCACTCTGCGCCAATGCGATCCCAAACCCCTCATGGCGCCGCGACCGCGATCGTTGCGGTATCCGAACTATTACCGATGCTCACCACCAGCGGGACTTGGTCGCCCACGGGGGCTGTTGCGGGAATCGTAGTGTTGACTTGGTATTCGCCGGCGGTACCGGGCGTAATTCCCGAGAACGAGACGGTGGCTGGAATGCCGCCGATGGTGACGGTAGGAGTTTGCGTGGTGCGGTAAAGAGTGCTGCCGTCAACGGGCGCGACTTGACCGGCCGGGAGAAGCGGCGTAGTTGGGCCTCCGCCGGTCCAGTAGATCACGATATCTTGTCCGGGCTTGGCAGGTTCACCGCACAGGGTTGTGTTCGCTAGACCGATGCACGCCGGCAGGCCGTAGGAACTCGCCAGCGCGGCAGGCATCACGTCCCAAACGGCGCCGGCGAACTGAATGGCCGCACTATTGGGATACGCAGACGATGGGATGCGGAAGATGCCCACATCGGCGGGCCCGAGCGTCAGCGTAAAGTCCGCGCTGGCGCCGCTCGCGGTCGACACCGAGACCGTCGCGGTTCCCGTCGTCGGAAGCTCTGAAGGCAATTGAACATTGATTTGGCCCGCGGCAGGTACCAGAGCATAAATGGGTACCGCTGTTCCGTTCACCAGAACCTGCACACCCTCGACGGTGGTGGTCGGATAAGCGGACGGGATCGCGGTGGTATTGCCGGCGTTGGCCGCGTAGATGCTCAGGATGGAATTCGGCGCCGCGGCATGCGAAGCGCTTTCCACCGCCCCGGATGCGGCGTTTTCGATGGCCGAAATGGACGGCAGAGCAACGCCCACGTACAAGGTTCGCGGCGGCGCCGAAACTCCCGCAACCGAGACGATCACCGGCTGCGGACCAGCGGCCAGACCGTTTGGCACGGTAAAGATGACATCGTAATATCCGGCTTTTTCGTCGCCCTGTTCGGTGACATCTTGAGCTGTTTGGCCCCCCACCGACACCACGGGCAAAGGCACCGGGTTCGCCCCGAGTCCGACCATAAAGGTCCCGACCTGGGAACCGGGCGCCGCGGGATTCGCCGCATTGATTCCCGGCGGCTGATTGTTGATGGGATCGAAACATTGCGGGCAGGTGGGGAAGAAGTACGCGCTATTGATCTGCGCGATGGCGGGCGCGTACTCGGCCAGCGTGATCGAAAACGGTGCGGAGGTTTGTCCGTTGTAGCCGACCGTCAAAGTGGTTGGACCGGCGGAAAGATCACTGGGGAGCACCGCAAAAACCTCGCCGGAGCCGTTCTGGATGATTTGCGCCTGCTGGCCTCCGACAGTGATGGTGCTTTGTGCACCGAAAGCGCCCAAATTGGAGCCCAGGATGATCACCTCCAGGCCCGGACAAAGTTGCGTGCTGGCGTCGCCGCCGTTCAAGACGCTGGTCACCACCGGCTGTGCGTTCGCGAGAGTCGCGGTTAAGAGAAATAAACCTCCGATAAAGGTCCGCATACTCACCCTGCGTCATTGGCGGGTAAACGCCCTCAATTAGGTCCGCCCGCCCATGTCTTGAGCCGCCGGTAGCACAGGCGAGTCCCATATAATGTCGAGATGATTCGGCCCGCCGCCCTAGCCGTCGCCCTATTCGCGTGTATTTTTCCAGTGTTCGGCCAACATGCTTTGTCAACACGGGACTACTTCTATGTCGGCGGCAAGTACGCAGGCAAGCCGGGCAATGAAGTCATGGCCGGTCAAATGTACGTTGAGGTGCTTCGCCCGCGCGTTGTTTCCAGGAAATATCCGCTCGTGTTCATCCACGGCGCTGGACAGACCGCCACCAACTGGATGGGAACGCCCGATGGGCGCGCCGGGTGGGCGGACTACTTTCTGGAGCAAGGGTACGTGGTGTATCTCGTCGATCAGCCCGCGCGAGGGCGATCTCCCTGGCATCCCAACGCCAATGGCCCATTGCAGATGAGGCCGCCGGCGTGGGTCGAAGAGCGCTTTACCGCGCCCGAAATCGCGCATATCTGGCCGCAGGCCCGAAAGCACACCCAGTGGCCGGGAACTGGCCGAAAAGGGGATCCAACGTTCGACGCCTTCTACGCAACCCAGGTGGAGGGCCTGGAGAGCGCCGTCGAGACGCAAACTCTGGTGCGGGCCGCCGGCGCAATTCTGCTCGACAAGATCGGCCCGGCGATTCTGGTTACCCACTCGCAGTCGGGAGCGTTTGGGTGGCTGTTGGCCGATGCGCGGCCGAAAGCGGTCAAGGGAATCGTGGCCATCGAGCCCAGTGGACCGCCCTTCCGTGACGCCGTTTTCGACCAAGACAAGAATCGCGCTTGGGGTATCACCGACATCCCGATCGCCTACGCGCCGCCGGCGCAAAGTCCCGCCGACCTGGCCATCGTGCAGGAGCCCAAAGCGGACGGGCCGGACTTGGTGCGCTGCTGGGAACAGGCGGAGCCGCCGCGACGAATCGTCAACCTTCAGGGGATTCCGGTGCTCATCGTTACCGCCGAGGCGTCCTACCACGCGCCCTACGACCACTGCACGGCCAAGTTCCTGACGCAAGCCGGGGTTTCCAATACCCATTTCCGCCTAGAGGACCACGGGATTCACGGCAACGGTCACATGGTGATGGTTGAGAAGAACAATCTGCAGATCGCGGCCTTGATTCAAAGCTGGATGAGCAAGCATGTGAACTGAACTGCGCCTGGCCTAACGCGCCGATGCCGCGTTTGCCGTGCAACAATCGTTCTCTATGGCTGGTCTCTATGGCTGAGGCAGGCGAGATCACTCGGTTGCTCCGGGAATGGAAGGAGGGCCAATCCGGGGCTTTTCAAGAGCTGGTTCCGCTAGTCTATCCGGATCTGCGGCGCATCGCTTATGCCTGTTTGCAACGCGAGCATCCCGGGCACACGTTGCAAGCCACCGGTCTGGTTCACGAGTTGTACCTGCGGCTCTGTAATCAGCGGTCGCCGAACTGGGCGGACCGGGCGCATTTTTTCACTTTTACAGCGAAGATCATGCGCATGATTCTGATCGATCATGCGCGCCGCAACCTGCGGGAGAAGCGCGGAGGTCACAACGAGCGCGTACCCCTGAGCGACCAGCGTCTTTCGGATCAGCTTCCGTGGTTCAACTTAAACGGGCCGGAGTATATCGATCTCGATTCCGCGCTGGATGAGTTGGAGAAGATCGATAAACGCAAGGCGCAGATGGTGGAATTGTGCCATATACTGGGATGCACCACGCAAGAATCGGCCGAGATATTGGAGGTTTCTCTCGCGACGGCGGAACGCGATCTGAGATTCGCGCGCGGATGGCTCTTCAACCGGCTCCGTCCCGGCCTTGGTCCAAACGAGGCGCCCCGCCATGCCTGATGCCAAGTCCAGCGACTACTGGCGCCTAGTGGAGGAAATCTTCCATGAAGCGCTCGATGTCCCGGTCGGGGCGCGGGCTTCCTTCATTCGCGAGCGCTGCGGCGGCGATCCTGCGATGGAACGGGAAGTTCGGGGGACGCTCGCCGGTTACGAGGAGCAGGAGCGCATCAGCTTGCTGCGCGCGAGTCGGCCGCTCGAGGGCTCCCGCGTAGGCGCTTTTGAAATTGTCAGGAAAATCGGCGAAGGCGGCATGGGCGCGGTGTACCTGGCGCGGCGGGTGGAAGATTTTGAGCAGCGTGCCGCCATCAAGCTGATTAGCGGAACTCCGGCCGCTGCCGCCCTCATGGCCGAGCGCTTCCTCGAAGAACGCCAGATCCTGGCGGGGCTCGAGCATCCCAATATCGCGCGGTTGCTCGATGGCGGCGTCACTCGCGACGGCCAACCGTACCTGGTGATGGAGTACGTGGAAGGCGTGAGGCTGGACGAATATTGCGAATCGCACCATCTTTCCGTCCGGCAGCGGCTGGAGGTGTTCGGCAAGATTTGCGCGGCGGTGCATTACGCGCATCAGCATCTGGTGATTCACCGCGACCTGAAGCCCGGCAACATTTTGGTCAACGCGGCGGGCGAGCCGAAACTGCTGGATTTTGGAATCGCGAAGGTGCTGGCGCCTCCGGGTAGCGGCACGGAACAGACGCTCACGATGATTACCAGTCTGCTGCTCACGCCGCAATACGCGAGTCCGGAGCAAATCCAGGGATTGCCCTGCACGGTCGCCAGCGATGTTTATTCGCTGGGTGTGATTCTGTATGAACTGCTGGCCGGCCGCGGGCCGTTCTCGGCCACTGCATCGAGCGCGGCGGAGATGATCGCGGCCGTCGTCACGAGCGAAGCGCAACGGCCCAGTTCGCTCGCCCCCGCGGATCGGAAAGCCCCGTTGCGCGGCGATCTGGATAGCATCGCGATGAAGGCGCTCGCCAAGAAGCCAGAGGACCGCTACGGATCGGTAGAGCAGTTCTCCGAAGATATTACGCGGCATCTGGACGGCTTACCGGTAATCGCGGTGGAGGGTACGCGCGTCTATGTGGCTCGCAAATTTCTGCGCCGTCATCGCGTGGGTGTCGCGTCGGTCATTTTCATTCTGCTGCTGCTGATTGCTGGCTTAGCGGGAACCCTGTGGCAAGCTCGGGTGGCGGACAAGGAACGCGCTCTGGCCGAGCAGCGTTTCTCCGATTCGAGAAAGCTGGCGAATTATCTTTTGTTCCCGCTTTACGATGCGGTCCAAGCGCTGCCCGGTTCCTTGCCAGTTCGGGCCGGCATGGCGAGCCAATCTCTGCTTTACCTGGATCGTTTGGCTGCCGCAAAAGGGCAGGATCGCGCTTTGAGTCTGGAGTTGGCCGAAGGCTACCTCAGGCTCGGCGAAATCCTGGAAGCGCCGCTCGGCGGTGGCGACAGTTTGGGCAACGCAAGTGAGGCTTACGAAAGCGATCAAAAGGCGATCGGCATTCTGGACACGCTCGAACGCGAGAACGCTAGCGACGTGCGCGTGCAACAGGATTTGGCACGTGCGTACTTCCAACTCGGACCGGCATTGAATCTTCTGGGGCACAACCGCGATGCGATCGCAAAGCTGAATCAGTCGACGGCGATTTTCGAGCGCCTGGTTGCGGCGAACCCGCGCGATCTGGATCGTCAGGTGGATGCCGGCCAAGCCTATGTCGCGCTGATGGACGTGATCGGCAGCCCGGGCGGCGGCTTGACCGAACAGGGCGCCACCGATCGAGTGCTGGCTGCCGCGCAAAAGGCGCGCGCCCACCTGGAGGCTGCTTTGGCCATCTCGCCCGAGGACGCTCGCGCATTGCTCAGCCTTTCCCGAGCGGAGAATCTAGCAGGCACGGTGCAGATGATGCTGGATCCGCGGCTGGGAATCGCGACCATTCGGAAAGGACTGGAGGCCTTAAGCCGGCTTCCGCCCGCGGAGCGCGATACGCCGGAAGCCGAGATTAATCGAGCGCGCATGGAGAACATGATCGCATTCGGCGAAGCGCAGATTGGCGAATATGCCGACGCGCTCCGCATGCTCGAACATCCGCGCCAGGTGTACGATCGCACCGCGACGGTGGATCCCAAAAACGCTACGAATGCTCGCAGGCGAATGAATGTGTACCGGACGCTGGCGATGGTTCAGTTGGCGCTCGGCAACAAGAATGAAGCCCTGAGCGACTATCAAAAGTTAATCGATCTCAGCAATGCGCTGGCGGCCATCGATCCTTCGAAAGCGTCCAATTTTGTGATCGGCGCGGAAGCGCAAGGACGAGCTGCAAAAATTCTGGCATCCGAAGGACGTATGGACCAGGCCGCGCAGTATTCGAAGGCCAGTATCGCGACACTCGAGCGAATCGCCGATCAGCCCGATGCAGCGGCACAGAATCTGAGCGAGGCGGCGATCGTTTTGATGGCGACTCCGATTGCAGCCTTGCGGGATTACCGGCGAGCGCTCGGTTATGCTCAACGCGCCTACGATTTGTCGGGAGGCAAAGAGCCGGGCGCGATTGTCTATCTTGCACAAGCCTACGCCAACAATGGAGAAGCAAGCAAGGCTCTGGAAACCGTGGAGCGGGGACTCGCCTTGGTTCCCCCGCCCCCGCCCGGCGCGCAACCTTCCGAGGTTCGCAAAACGCTGGAGGACCAGGCACGCGATATCAAGATTCTGATCCAGACGGGCCGATTGCCCGCAGGATTTAATCAATAAAACACGCCGGCCTACGATTCGCGCTAACGCTTTTCAGGTGTTTCTCTCAGATACCAACCTGCGCACGATCCGTTATACTTACGCCTGAAGATGCCCGACAATCCGGCTGAACTCGAGGCAGTGGCTGGCCCACTGAAAGGCAGCGCGATCCCGCTGACGGAAAACGAGACGTCGCTGGGGCGGGAACCTTCCAACGACGTCGCGCTGTTGGATGCGGCGGTGTCGCGCAAGCACTGCGTCATTACGTACAGCGAGGGGCAGTTCAAGATTCAGGACCTGAATAGCCGCAACAGTACGTTCGTCAACGGCGTTCCGGTCACGGAACGCACGCTCGATTCGGGCGATGAAATCAAGATCGGAAGCTCGTTGTTCGTGTTTGTGCTCTCCAAAGCAGAGGCGGAAAAGGATGTCTCCACTTCGGTGGAGTTCGAAAGGACCGATGCCGGCGCCGGGTCCACCATCATCCTGCGCAAGCAGGATGCGCGGTACCTGCGGGACCTGGAGAAGATTTCGTTTGAAAACGGCAAAAGCAACCGGACGGTACGGGATTTGGACGTGCTGCTGCGGATCAGCAAAGCCGTGAACTCGGTGCGCGGACTGGAAGTTCTGGAAAAGAAGATTCTGGAATCTATTTTTGAGGTCGCACCGGCCGATCGCGCCGCGATCCTGCTGTGCGAGCATGGCGCGGAGGAATGGACTTCGGTGTTCGGGTGGGACCGGCGCGGGGGCGCCAATCAGCCGGTGCAAGTGAGCCGCACGATCGTTTCGCAGGTGCTTTCCGACGGCGTGGCGATTCTTTCCAACGACCTTCCCGCCGAGGAATCCTTTTCCGACACCGCCAGCATCGTCGAGCGGCGAATTCGCAGCGTCCTGGCGGTGCCGCTGGAGGTGTTCGAGCGCATCCTGGGTGTGATTTATCTGGACTCCTCGAATCCCGAGGCGCGCTTCGACGAGGATCACCTGCAATTGCTGACCGGGATCGGAAGCATTGCGGCCGCGGCGCTCGAAAACGCGCGGCGGATGGAGTCGCTGGAGCAGGAGAACCGCCGGCTGCAAGAGGAGATCAGCCTGGAGCACAACATGGTGGGCGACAGCCCGCGCATGCGCGACGTATACCAGTTCATCGCGCGCGTGGCGCCGCGCGACATCACGGTGCTGATTTACGGCGAAAGCGGTACGGGCAAAGAGTTGGTGGCGCGCGCCATCCATCGGGCAAGCAGCCGCGCCAGCAAGCCGTGCGTGGCCATCAACTGTGCCGCGCTGGCGGAAAACCTGCTCGAAAGCGAGCTGTTCGGCCACGAAAAGGGTGCGTTCACGGGCGCCATTGCGCAGAAAAAGGGCAAGCTCGAAATCGCCGAGGGCGGGACGGTGTTCCTGGATGAAATCGGCGAGCTGGCGCCGCTCTTGCAAGCCAAGCTCCTGCGCGTTTTGCAGGAGCGTGAGTTCGAACGCGTCGGCGGGACGCGCACCATCAAGCTGGACGTGCGGCTAGTGGCGGCCACCAATCGCGACCTGGAGGAAGAGGTCAAGAAAGGACGCTTCCGTGAGGATCTGTTCTACCGGCTGAACGTGGTCGCGCTGCGGATGCCCGCGTTGCGCGAGCGGCGCGAGGACATTCCGCTCCTGGCCAGTTATTTTGCCGCGAAATTCTCGCAACGCTCCAACCGGCCGGTATTGGGAGTCTCGCCGCCGGCGCGGGCCTGCTTGGTGAGCTATGACTGGCCAGGCAACGTGCGGGAGCTGGAGAATGCGATCGAGCGCGCGGTAGTGCTGGGTTCGTCCGATATGATTCTGCCGGAGGATTTGCCGGAGGCGGTGCTCGAAAAGGCGGAGGCATTTGCGTCGGGCGCGAGCATGACCGCGTTCCATGACGCGCTGCGCGAGGCCAAGAAGGAGCTGATCCTGAACGCATTCGAACAGGCGCAGGGCCGCTATACCGAGGCGGCGAAGCTGCTGGGGCTGCATCCCAATTATCTGCACCGGCTGATCCGCAATCTGAACATGAAGCAACTGCTGCAAAAGGCGGCGGGGGAGTAGGGCACGTGCGTCCGCTCGCACGCGATTGGCTATTGGCTATTGGCTTTTGGCCGGGCTACACGAGTGCTTTCCACGGCGATGCGGAGAGCGGTGGGCAATTTTGACGCGACCGCCACGACCGCTTTGTACGGCCATCCGGGAACGATGAAGAGCTTTCGCCGGCGCAATCCTTTGAGCGATTCGTCGACCACAAACTCCGGCTGGAACCACAGCCAGGCGGGCGCGAG
>JASHQT010000126.1 GCA_030039005.1 Bryobacteraceae bacterium | reverse complement strand
CGGATTGAGGAGATCACATTGACCCCTCTGCAACTCCTTGTCAACAGCGTGGCGGAGCGCGGTTTCAGCAAATCCGTAGTATGCAAGATCCGCGTCTATTTGAAAGCTTGCCTTGAATACGCGGTTGATGAGGATCTCCTCGGCAAGAACCCTGCGAAGAAGGTTGTCTTACCGAGGATCCGGAAAAAGCCTTGTGGCAGGTTCCTGGAGGTGCATGAGTTTCAAGCCCTGCTCTCAGAGGCGCCCCCTCGCGAGCATTTGGTTTTGCGAATCCTCGGTGTCTGCGGCCTACGCGCCGCAGAGGCTCTGGTTTTACGTATAGAGGATTTCGAGGGCGACCAACTTCGAATCGACGAAGCGCTGAAGGATCGTATGACCGGGGAAGATCGTATCGGAGATACGAAGACCGACGAGAGCGATAACTTCGTTCCGGTGCCTCCAGACCTCCGGAAAGAGATTGAAGCGTGGATCGCGGAACATCCTGAGCGGGAGAATCCGCGGGCCTTTCTTTTTCCTAATGCGCGGGGCCGGGCGTTCAGTGTGGGCAACTATCTGAAGCGGCATCTCAAACCGCTGGGCGAACACGCAGGGATCCACGACTTGACGCACCAGACATTCCGACGAACCTCGTCGACCCACATGCAGAATCACGCGACCGTCAAAGACATGCAGCGCCACCTGCGTCACAGTGACCCGCAAACTACGCTGAAGCACTACGCGAAAGTCATCCCTGCAAGTTTGCGAACGGCGGTCGCCGCTCTTGACGCTGAGATTACTGGAACACCGAACACATCAAAAAACGGTGCGGACGCCAACTCCGCTCCTACGTCCATGCTTAGCGACTCAAAGGATCTGTTATGCGAATAGACAAAGCTCAAGTGATCGCGGGGCTGCCCGCAGCGGACGTCCGAAAACTTATGCGTGAGGCGGCTGGTTTCAACATTCGAACGCGCACAGTTAGAGAGGTCTTAGGGCTGCGTGAAGATGAGGCTCTAGGGTTGCTCAGGGCGCTCCAGAGGGAGGGGCTGATCGCCGTAGAAGAAGATTTTTGGAAAGCAACGGAAAGTGGCCATGCTCTCGCGATGGCAACTGCGGCGGCGCCTTTCGCAGAGTTACCGCAGAGCGATTGATCGAACAGGTTATTCAACGCACGCGCGAAATCAACCGCAATGAACGATTGGCTTACCGCGTACGCTGGCTGGCCCTCTTTGGAAGTGTCCTGGCTGGTGTGGAAAGGCCGAATGACGTAGACGTAGCGTGCAGCCTGAAGGCGCGCTTCAACGGCGAGCGACAGCAAATTGTGGAAGAAGAATGCCGTCTGACCAAGGGCAGCTTCGCAAACAATTTTGAATGGGCAGTATGGCCAAAGATCGAAGTGCTGAAGAAACTCAAAGCTGGATCGCATCGGTTGTCAATCCAAGAATTCGACTCGTCCGCTCTAGCTAAGCTCCATCACAGACTCATCTTCTCGGATGAGCTGGACTGAGTAAAAGTGGGTCCAGCAAGAATCGCCTGCTAGGAACTTTTCATGAGCGGTAGCTGCAAAATCCGCCGTGATAACGTTCGTGGGGGAAGAGATCGACCGACAAGAGCCGTGCTTGAGATAATGAACTGAAGGGCGACGCCATGCGGATCACGTTGAAACTGCCCGAAGATATCGCACAAAGGCTCGCCTCCAAGTGGGAGGACTTACCTCGGGCGGCACTGGAAAGCTTAGCACTTGAAGCATACCGCTCCCAGGCCCTGACGGCGGCTGAGTTGGGCAAGCTGCTCGGCTTCGAAACGCGCATGCAGGTGGATGCCTTTTTGAAGGACCACGAGGTCTACGACTTTACGGCAGCGAACTTCGAACAGGACCGGGAGACACTTAGTCAGCTCCGGGCGAGAGGGGCTCTGCATTGAGCTGGCTCCCGATCTGGTTCTCATGGCGATGCAGTGGATCAATGATTTCTGCGGTCGACCAAGATTTGTTCGGACTGTACCCAGGCCCGAATTTGCCGAAGTCATCTTTTGAGTGCCTTGCTCCCGTTCAAAAACCTCCATCCTAAACCTTTGATTTTCCACGTCGCGCCAGTGGTAGAATGCCAGCTTCTCAGGCTGGGATTTCGCCAAGATTAGGGTTGCGTTCTTTTTTGGAAGTTCCACTAATCAGTAAATCCGGATTCCCAAGCCCGCCTCAGCCCGATTCATCCGGACCCACTTTTCCTCAAGACACTTCGCCCGAACTCGGAAACGGCGATTGCCTGAACCATGCCGCCCTAACGATCCGGAGAGCGAGCCCGTTGCGAAGCGAGCCGTCGGCATTCATCAATAAACCTCTCCACATCTGTTGGATCAAACCGCAACGGACTTCTGCCAGGGCCCATTTTCACGGCCGGTAGGTACGGCCTACGCTTGCCGGAGGCGTGCTGGATCACCCACGAAACACTCACTCCCAGCTTCTGTGCGACATCCCTGGCTTTAACTAGCTGACGTATGGGCTCATCGATGGAGATCGAGGTTGGTAAAGGGTTTTCCGCGGCGTGCCTATTCATTTGTTCCATTGGATTGCCTCGGCTATGAGCGCTCGCGCATTCCCTAGTTAGGGCAGACCGCGGATTCTGTCAAATGATCAGGCCGGCGTGGCGTTGACATGACCATGGAGCGTATCAAGAGATCGTCCGGCGGACTCTCTCACAAACGATCTTAGGAGCGGGGAAGTGGGTGGTTGATTTGGGTGGGCTGCTTGTCCCTTGACAGCCGTTGCCGAGTGAAAACATGAGTTTGAAGACCGAGGGGCGGAGCGATCGTTTGGCAGACGGGCAAACGATTTGGGTCTAATGTCAATACCAGTTGAAAATTCCCCATTGTACCGGTTGAAAATTCCCCCACCCAGAATGGACAGGGCCGACCAACGGGAGGCGCACGACTGGTCGAGGCGAGATTCAGAGGCTCCCTTTCTTTCATATCAGTTGGATTCTGTAGAACGGCCCGGAGCGGTCAAGGGCGCGCTGGTTTTGCGCGGCGCAGCGGACCCT
>JASHQT010000125.1 GCA_030039005.1 Bryobacteraceae bacterium | reverse complement strand
CAACCTGGGGCATCGCATACATCCAAAGGTACAATAGCAGTCGTGGCGACACTTACGTTCGAGCAGGCGCGGCAGTGCGTCCTGAGGGAGGTAAGCGCCGCGCAAGCCGAGCCAAATGCGGAAAGGGTTAGCTTGGCCGAAGCGGCCGGCCGCGTGCTAGCTGAACCGATTGCCGCGGATCGCGACTATCCCGCTCTGCCCCGCTCGGTCCGCGATGGCTTCGCTGTTCGCGCCGAGGATCTGCCGGGCGAACTATTCATGGTCGGCGAGGTGCGCGCCGGGGAATCGTTCGCGGGCGACGTCGGGCCGGGGGAAGCGGTTGAGATCATGACCGGCGCTCCGGTGCCTCGCGGCGCGAACGCCGTCGTCATGGTGGAGCACTGCACCGTTGCCGGCGACCGCGTGAACATCGCGCGAACGCTCGCGCACGGCGAAAACATCAGCGCGCGCGCTTCACAGGCGCGCGAGAAGGAAGTGCTGCTGGATCCCGGCCAGCGCTTGGGTTTTGCCGAAATCGCGCTGCTCGCCGCGGTAGGCCGCGGCCGAGTTTCCGTATATGCGCTTCCGCAAGTCGCGATCATCGCCACGGGCGATGAAATCGTCGAGGTTCACGAGACGCCGCTGGACTATCAAATCCGAAACTCGAACGCGGAATCGCTCGCAGTGCAAGTGAGGCGCGCGGGCGGCTGCCCCACGATTCTTCCCGTTGCCCGCGATTTGTACGCTTCCACTCGCGAACTGGTGGAGCACGGGCTGCGTTTCGACATGTTGCTGCTCTCGGGCGGCGTTTCGGCCGGAAAATACGACATTGTGGAGCGCGTGCTGGCCGATGTGGGCGCCGAATTTTACTTCGATCGCGTTCTCATCATGCCGGGCCAGCCGCTGGTTTTCGGCAAAGCGCGCGGTAAGTTCTTCTTCGGTCTGCCTGGCAATCCGGCGTCCACCATGGTGACGTTCGAAATTTTCGCGCGTGCGGCGGTGGAACTGCTGGGAGGCCAGGGCCGGACCGCTCTGCCGCTGCTCTGGAGCCGACTATCCAAGGATTTCAGCCAAAAGAAAGGTTTGACGCGCTTTCTGCCCGCGGTCTTGAGCGCTGACGGCTCTGAGATCGCGCCGCTTCCCTGGCAAGGCTCCGGCGATGTGCCCACGCTCACGCGGGCCAACGCCTTTCTGGTTACTGAGCCCGAACGCGAAACCTGGGCCGCGGGCGATTGGATTCGCGTGTTGTTGAAGTAGCGGCCCACGGGTTATGTCGACCAAGCGCAAACTCAGCCATTACGACGACGCAGGCGTGGCGCGCATGGTGGACGTCTCGGCGAAGTCGCCCACCAAGCGCACGGCGCGCGCACACGCGTTCGTCAAAATGCAGCCGTCCGTGATCGCGCAGTTGCCGAGCAATCCCAAGGGCAATCCGCTCGAAATCGCGCGCGTGGCGGGAATTTCCGCGGCCAAGAAGACGTCGGACCTGATCCCGCTGTGCCATCCCCTGATGCTGTCGCACGTGGACGTGGAAGTGACGCTCGAAGAGCAGGGCGTGCGGATTGTGTCGAGCGTGGCCACTATGGCGTCAACGGGCGTCGAGATGGAAGCGCTCACCGCCGCCTCCGTCGCGGCTCTCACGGTCTACGACATGACCAAGGCGCTCGACAAGGGAATCGAGATTCAGGATCTTTATCTGCTCGAAAAAACCGGCGGAAAAAGCGGCGATTACCGGCGCGCGGCGGCCCAAGGTTCATGATTGCTGGCTTCATGATAGGCCTCTCGTGATTCGAGTCGCCGTTGTGACCGTCAGCGACTCGGCCATGGCCGGCACCCGGGAGGACCAATCCGGCCCAGCGGTGCGCGAGCGCGCCGAATCCTTCGGCTGGACGGTGGCCGCCCAGGAGTTAGTACCCGACGAGTCTTTGGAAATCGCCGATACGGTGCGCCGTCTGGCCGACTCGGGCCAGTTCTCACTCATCCTGACGACGGGTGGAACCGGCGTCGCCTTACGCGACGTCACACCGGAAGCGACGCGCACCATCATTGATCGCGAAATTCCCGGCTTGGGCGAGTTGATGCGGACCGAAGGCCGGAAGTTTACGCCAACGGCTGTGTTGTCAAGAGGATTGGCCGGATTGCGTGGGCGGACGCTCATCGTGAATTTGCCGGGATCGCCTCAGGGCGCCGTGGAGTCCTTGGATGCGATTGCGAAACTGGTCCCTCACGTGCTCGATCTTTTGGAGGGGAGGACGGGTCATGCCCAGAATACGGATGTGCCAAACTAAACTTATGCGTCCCGCGCTGATGGTTCTCGTTTGCGCCGTGTTTTTCCAGGGGGGATTCGCGCAGGCCCCCGGAACGATTGATCCATCTAAGGTGCACCCGGAGAACAGTCCAGGCGCCACAGCGCCCAACGGACCGTTGCTGCCTCCGGCCATCTCGACCGGACCGACCTCGACAGAGCCCACACCGTCGCAGCCCACTTCGACCCAGCCCCCTTCGAGCCAGCAAGCCGAACCTCCTTCAGACGACGGCAATGTTACGTTCCGTGGGGGCGCAACGGTGGTTATCGCCCCCACCACGGTGCGGGACCGGAACGGGGAGTACGTCAACGGCCTGCAACTCCAGGATTTCTCGCTTTACGACGATAACAAGCTGCAAAAAATCAACGCCGACGTGCGGGACGAGCCCCTGTCGCTGGTGGTGGCCGTCCAGCGCAGTTCGAACCTGGTTGATTTTCTGCCGAAGCTCCAGCTCATCGGAACCCAGCTCAACCAGTTGGTGGCGGGCCAGGACGGGGAAATCGCCGTCGTTGGATTCGATCATCGCATGGAGCTCTTCCAGGACTTCACCAAAGAGGGAACCAAGATCTCGGAGGCCATGCACAAGATGACGCCGGGCAGTTCGCAGCATGCCGTGATCGACGCTGTGAACTATAGCATCAACATGCTCAAGCATCGCCCGCCGGACCGGCGTCGCGTTTTGCTTTTGATCGCCGAAAAGCGGGACCACGGCAGTGAATTGCATCTAAGGGAAGCTTTGGAGGCGGCTCAATTCGCCAATGTTTCGGTCTACTCGTTGGATATTTCCACCGTCGTGGCCGCCCTCACCGACCCGGGCTTGCCGCCGCGTCCGTACGCCGTTCCTCCGGAGGCGCAGCACCTACCGGGCGGTTATGCCGCCACTCCGACCACCATTGATCAGAACTACTACATGGGAAATTATGTGCCGGTCTTCGTGGATATTTTCAAAGGCGTGAAGAGCCTCTTCGTGGATGACACGCTGGATGTCTTCACCCGCTACACCGGCGGGCGCGAATATTCGTTCATCGGAGAGAAAAGCCTGAACAAAGCGATCGAAGGGATCAGCGAAGAGCTGCACAGCCAATACTTGCTGAGCTATTCCCCGAACGATCAGACCAAAGGGGGATTCCACGACATCAAGGTCATCGTGAACCGCCCGAACCTGGAAGTTCGCACGCGTCCGGGCTATTGGATTGCAGGGCGGCCGGAGTAGGGTTTCAGCGCCCCCAGATTAAAGCCGAAGCTTCTCCTCGCATGATTCCAGCGTAGGCGCGGAAGGCGCGCGCGAACATAGAGAGATGGTAAGGGCTAGTGTTAGTACGAACTATCCTCGAAAGGCGACCCCGGCAAAACTAACCACGCTCTGCTCGTCGATGTTCCACTGCTGATAGCGCCGTAGTTCTCCGCGCGCCTGCGGGACCGTTTTCAGGAACGTGTAAATGGGCGCCGATCCGCACCATTTCAGATCGTCCTGATTCTCGCGAATCTGCTCCCAAAAACCCTGGGAATCGCCCGCGACCATCCGCTCGATTCGGCGCTTGTCGCGCTCGGCCACGGCAGCCATTTCCCCTTGCTCAGCGCGCGCGACCATTTGATCCCCGTAGCGGCGTCCCATGTGGGCCATGTCTACGCCGAGCACCCAAAACAGCTTGTCCCCTTCCCGCGCCGCTAGATTGCCCAGAGCGTCGAAGAAGCGCTGGACGCCTTCGTTCGATTCCGGCTTTCCGCCCTGATGAATACTACGCAGGAACGATCCGCACAGAATGGGAAGAATGCGGATGTTCCCTCCGTAGAGATATTGCAGGAACAGCACCTGAAATTCGATGGAGTGCTCGATGGCGTGGCAGTAGTCCTCCATGCGAATCGATTGCGGCGCGGACCGCGCGAGTTCCTCCACCAGACGGTTGTCGGTAACGGTCTCGCCGAACGGTGTGACGAACGGCTTGCGCGTCAAGCCGAAGCGATCCGGCTCGCCGTAATGCGACGTGCCCAATACGACGAACGTGCGATCGGCCTGCGAACCCGTGTGATCCGAGGGCCGCATGGCCGAATAAGCATCCCGATAAGATTCCCAGCCGCCGAACGGGCTGACGTGCGGCGCGGCGATGCCGAGCAGTGAATCGGGACCCGCGTCCGGCGCACTTTGCATGAATTCGGAAAGCGCTTTGCGCGCTTCCTCACGGTCGTGGGGATAGGCCGAGCCCGCGTGCGAGGCATCGCGCTTCGGCGCGGCGGCGAATTCAGCGAGGCGCGTCCGCCGCTGCGTCTCGAACGTCTCGTCTTCCAGGAATCCCGCCTGGCTCAACGTGTCGAAGAAATGTTTCTCGAGCTCGCTGGTCTGGATTTCACCCGTGATCCGCACCAGCGCCGCGCGCAGATCCAGGCTGGTCTGTTCGCCGTCGAAACACGCCAGGCACTCCACCAGCGGCGGCGGAATGAGGAGCATGGCATCGGAGAATTTCAACGGATCGCGAATCAGCAAACCCGGATGCTGAGGATCGGAGGAGGGAATGAAATCGAGTCCCAGCCGGAGACGGGGGAGTGGACCTGGCACACCCTTACTATCGCACGCTCTGCAGCGTTTCACCTCCGATATCCGTGTCACGGATACAATTACAGGCGAATCTGTCACGAAGGATCTTGTGGATGACCTTTCAAACAACCTGCAGAATGCTGGCGAGCGGGTCCGCTATCGTGATCTCGACCGCGCTGATGGCGTGCCATGCCGGTTCCGCCAGTTCGATTCTATTGTTCAATGGCTCCGGAACTTCGACCGGAGACGTCGCTGCCCTGAAGAAAATCCTCACCAGCCAGCATCTCAGCTATTCCACGGTAGGCTCTTGGCAGTTGAACCGAATGACTGCATCAAGTATCCGCGGATATCGACTGCTGATCGTTCCGGGTGGAAACTTCGAGGAGATCGGGAACAGCTTGACGGCGAGCACAACCACGAACATCCGCAAGGCGATACAAAATGGGTTGAACTATCTCGGCATCTGTGCCGGCGCCTTCTTCGCAGGCAACTCGCCCTATAACGGCCTGAATCTAACGTCGGGTGTGCGCTTCCCGTTCTACGCAGCCGAAGCTCGGGGCATGCGCAAGGCGGTGGTGACAATCGCTCTGGCCGGCGGACAGACGCTCGACCAGTATTGGGAGGATGGGCCACAGCTGACCGGTTGGGGGACGGTTGTAGGCAAGTATCCCGATGGCGCGCCCGCAATCGTGGAAGGGACATGCGGCAGCGGCTGGGTGGTTCTCACCGGAGTTCACCCGGAGGCGCCAACAAGCTGGCAGCGCGGAATGAATTCCAGAACGGCGGTCGATTCCGATCACGCCTATTCGGCGGCCTTGGTCCGTGCCGCTCTCAACGGAGAGTGGCTACCACACTATTGAATCGTCAGCTCGATGATCTTCGCGGCGAACCAATCGGGCGCGTCCAGCATCGCGCCGTGGCCTTGGCCCTCCAGGATCACGAGCTGCGAACCAGGAATGTTGTCCCGCACAAAGTATGCGGCGTCGCGCAGCAGGCCCTTACTTTCGCTGCCGAGCAACAGCGTCGTGGGAACTTTCCAATTCGCCAGGCGCTCCGTAAACGGGCGATACGTGTTCACGGCGCGCGATTCGCGCGGCAGCGTGGAGGCATTCTGCAGCACCACTGGCCAAACCGGCGAGGACTGAAAACCCTGCAAAGCCTCGGGCGGCGCCTTCACCTGATCGCGCAGGAAAGTGATCACGACCTCCTCGCGATTCCCGGCCGCCAGCGCGTTGTCCAGTTTTTCCAAAACCGCTGAAGAATCCGGACGCGCGCCTTCGGCCGTGACCGGCGGTTCGTACAGGACCAATCGCGACACGTGCCGGAGCCGATCCAGCGCGTCCAGCATCACGAGCGCGCCGTAGGAATGCGCCAGAATGGTCACCGGGCGGCCGATGGCCGCCGCGACGTTCACAACATCGTCGGACTCGCTCGCGATGGAATATGCGTCCGCGTCGCCCGAAGGCGCGCGCCCGCGCCGGTCCATCGCATAGACGGTGAAGCGCTCGGCCAACCTTGGCATCACCGCTCCCCACGAAA
>JASHQT010000124.1 GCA_030039005.1 Bryobacteraceae bacterium | reverse complement strand
ACGCGCACGTCCGCGACGCCCGTCTTGAAAATCGGCGTCTCCTCGGCATCCTGCTGCGATTCCGCCGCCTTGGCGTTCACCGCGGGATTTCCCGGCGCCTCCTGAGCGCCCAGAGGCGCTAGGATGAAAATCGTTGCGATGAAAAACATCATCATCGGCACGGCCGGCCACATCGACCACGGCAAAACCGCCCTGGTCCGCGCCCTGACCGGCGTCGATACCGACCGTCTGAAGGAAGAAAAGCAGCGTGGTATATCCATCGATTTGGGCTTTGCGCACCTACAGCTATCCCCGGCTGTGCGCCTCGGTTTTGTAGACGTACCGGGCCACGAAAGGTTCATTAAAAATATGCTGGCTGGTGTGAGCGGCATAGATGCTGTTCTCTTAGTTATAGCGTCCGACGAGTCCATAAAGCCACAAACCCGCGAACATTTCGATATCTGTATGTTGTTAGGCATACGGACCGGAATTGTCGTCCTCACCAAGGCGGACCTGGCCCAAGGCGATTTGCTCGAACTCGCGCGCCTGGAGGCGGCCGAGTTCGTGGAAGGTTCGTTCCTGGAAAATGCGCCCATGGTCGCCGTCAGCGCTGTGACCGGCGCGGGTCTGGAGGAATTGCGGGCGGAGCTCGCGAAACTCGCCGCGGGCGTGCCCGAAAAGGATTCCTCGAAGTATTTCCGGCTGCCGATCGACCGCGCCTTTGCCATGCGCGGATTCGGCGCCGTGGTCACCGGTACGCTGGTCTCGGGCCTTGTGCGCCTGGATCAGGAGGTGGAGCTGCATCCAGCGCGAAAACGCGTCCGTGTGCGCGGCATTCAAGTCCACGGCGCGGATGTCCAGGAGGCCCGCGCCGGACAGCGCACGGCCTTGAACCTTGCAGGCGTCGACGTTTCCGAGCTCGCGCGCGGCATGGCGCTCGCCGAAGCCGGCCGTTTCCACGTGACTCGCGTCATTGACTGCGCGTTCGACCTCCTTCCGTCCGCCAAGCCGCTGAAGCATCGCGCGCCGGTGCATTTTCACGCGGGCACGTCTGAAGTGGAAGCCGAAGTCCGCCGCGTCCAGAAGACTGAACCCATCGCTCCGGGCTCGCGCGAATACGTGCGTTTCGTGCTGAAGGAGCCGCTGCTGATCCTCCCCGGCGACCGTTTCATCGTGCGCATGTTCTCGCCGGTCATCACCATCGGCGGTGGAGTGGTGCTGGACATTGACCCGCCGCGCCGCGCCAATGCCGATCGCCTGCGCATCCTGGAATCGGCGCCGCTTCCGGAACGTATCGCTCTGCTTGCGCGCGAATCGCGCTACGGCGTGGGGCTGCCAGAACTCGTCGCTCGCACCGGCCTGGTCGAAGCCGAAGTCCGCGCTGCCGCCGGAGCCTCCGTCTCGCTCACTCCGCTCGAATCCCCGCAGTTCTGGCTGCTCGATTCCGAATGGGTGGCGAAGACGCTGGAATCCTTGCACGAGCATCTGAAGCAATTTCATCGGCAGAATCCCTTACTTGCTGGAGTCTCCAAAGAGGAACTCCGTAGCAAATTTTTACCTGGGGCCCCTCCCTGGTTGATGGACGCACTGCTCGCCCGTTCTAAGACGCTCGCGGCCGAGGGTGAAACCATTCGCCTTTCGTCTCATAAGGTTGCGTTGAAGCAGGACGAGGAGCAGGCTGCCGCCAAAATCGAGAACGCTTTCCGAGCTGCTGGCCTTACGACCCCCGCCGTCAATGAAGTTCTGGCGAAATCGGGCGTCGACGCTGCGCGCGCCCGCACTATCCTGCAATTGCTCCTGCGCGATAAACGCCTGGTGCGCATCACGAACGAGCTCGTATTCCACGCTACAGCCATGCAAGCGCTGCGAACCCTGCTCGCCGCCAAGAAGGGCGTGCAATTCGCCGTCCCCGAATTCAAGGACTGGACCGGCATCTCCCGCAAGTACGCAATTCCACTGCTCGAATACCTCGATCGCGTGCACATTACCAAGCGGCAAGGCGATGGAAGAATTGTTCTATAGCTTGACAGTAGGAGAAGAAAAGACGAATATTAGGATATTTGCAGGAAACGACCCGCTATGCTTTTCGACGACCCGCCCGGCCCTCAACTCGTCGGCATCGCGCGCCTCGCAGCCCAAAGTGGCGTGCTCGAAGCCAAGCGACAGGTCGAGTACCTGGAGCTTGAAACGCGTCGTTTCGTCGGCCGCGGCTCCGGCCGTATGGCGTCCATCTGGACCATCAATCCTTACCGGGGCTGTGAGTACGGCTGCAAGTATTGCTATGCCCGCTACGCGCATGAGTTTATGGAGCTGCGCGATCCCGAGCTGTTCGAGCGCAAAATCTACGCCAAACATTTCGACGCCGCCGCGTTTCGGGCCGAGCTCCGCCGGTTGAAGCTCGGCTCGACCGTCTGGATCGGCACCGCTACCGATCCTTATCAGCCCGCCGAGCGCCGCTTCCAAGTGACACGCCAAATCCTGGAAGTTTTCACCGGCGAGCGCGGATTCGATATTGGCATCACTAGCAAATCCGATTTCGTCGCCCGCGATGCTCCGTTAATGGCGGGTATCCTGCGCCGCAACCGGATCCGCGTGCACCTCACCATCACCACGCTCGATGAAGGCCTGGCCCGAATACTTGAACCGCGCGCTCCCCGTCCGGCGCTGCGGCTGGCGGCGGTGAAAAAGCTCACCGATGCCGGAATTCCCGTCAGCGTGCTGGCCCATCCCGTCATGCCGCTCATCAACGACAGCGAGCGCAGTCTGGATCGCGTATGCGAGGCCGCCGCTCGCGCGGGTGCATCGTCGTTCAGCGCCGCGCCGTTGTTCCTGAAGCCGTGCTCTTACCAGGTGTTCCTTCCGTTTCTCGAACAACGCTTCCCGCACCTGGTGCGCCGCTATCGTGAGCGGTATGAGAAATCGGCGTATCTGAAGGGCGCTTATCCGGAAATCATCGCCGAGCGCGTGGAGCGCATTCGCGCGCGTCACAACCTCATCGAGCACCGGGCGCCCGAATCGCCGGAGCCATTCTTCGAGGACCAACTCGCGTTGTTCGCTCCGGCCACCAAAGGTCCGGCTAGTGAGAGAAAGACTTCGCGCGGCAGCTCGCGGATTTTAGTATAGTAGGGCTCGCGTGACTCGAAGACAGATCGCGACTTCCGCCGGAATCGGCGCCGCCGCGGCGCTACTGCGGGGTATCGGTGCGGATGCGCAGGAGCCTGCGCCTCCTTCACTGATGGTGAAGGCCCTCGTCTTTGACACCTTCGGCACCGTGGTCGATTGGCGCGGATCGATTATCTCGGAGGGCAAGGCGTGGGAGAAGACCAAAGGCATCACGATTGATTGGGGGCACTTCGCCGACCGCTGGCGCGCCGGTTATGCGCCTTCCATGGACAAGGTTCGCCGCGGCGAAATGCCCTGGACCAACCTCGACCATCTGCATCGCGCGCTGCTCGAAAACCTGCTCCAAGAGTTTCACATCGATGGTCTGTCGGAAGAAGAGAAGGACCACTGGAATCGCGTCTGGCATCGCCTCACCCCTTGGCCCGATTCCGTCGCCGGTCTCAGGCGCTTGAAGAAGCGCTACACGATAGCGCCGCTATCGAACGGCAACGTCGCGCTCCTCGCCGATATGGCCAAGAACGCCGGCATCCCGTGGGATCTCATCCTCTCGGCCGAGCTGGCCAAGCATTACAAGCCCGACCGCGAAGCCTATCTGACCGCCGTGAGCCTCCTGGAGCTGAAGCCCGAGGAGGTGATGATGTGCGCGGCGCACTCAGCGGATCTGAAGGCCGCCCGAGGTTTCGGGCTGCGCACGGGTTTCATTCACCGGCCGAAGGAGTACGGGCCCACGCGCCAGGCCGATGACGCCAAGCCCGGCGATTTCGACGTGGTCTCTGGCGACATGCTCGATCTGGCGGCGAAAATGGGAGCCTGACCGCCCGGGGGTGGACGGCCGCGTAGGGGAGGAGGTGGACACCAGCTACTTTTCGCGAGTTCCGGAGCGACCATCGCCTGCTTGATCTGGGCCATCGCGTTCAAGAACACGCGGCGGTCGTTTTCCATCTTGACGCGCATCACGGAAGACGGCGGATAAAGCTCGCGCACCTTCGCCACGGTCTCGGGGTCCTTCAACCAGGGATCGGCGCTGTACTCGCCCTTCGGAAACTGCTTGCCGCCTTCGTCCAGCCAGCCCCGCATGTTGTCGTTGGCACGGTTCATCCCATCGATGTGGCAGCCGATGCAGGAGCTCGCATTGTTGAGCCGATGATCGGAAACGGCCGCATCGGTGTCGAAGCCGCGCAGGTTGGCGTTGGTATCGTCGGCCACGTATCTTTGGATTCGCGGATCGCGAACGATATCGGTAAATGGAACATGAAGTCCGGCGGAAAGCAGTTGAGGTTCCGTTTGATGGCTTGGACCAGTGCACGAGTCTCGACCTCGTACAGTTCGGCCAAGTCGGAATCGAGCATGACCTTGTGTCCCCGAGCCATCGCAATTCGATTTTCAATCACGACAGGAACCAGTGCACGGCTCCTGGCAGCGCTTGTTGTGGCGGGCATGGGCCCTCCGTGAATCTCTTAAATTGGAGGCGAGCGGCGTCCCCTCAACGAGGCTGAAGCACGATCAGCCGCGGCCAAACACGGACCTGAGCCAGGCTCCGAAGTGCAGATGCCGGCCGGGACACTCCGGCCACGGCGCGAAGCTGATCACGCCGCTCGAACGCTCTACCCATAGCGACACCGGTTCCTCCGAGCCCTGGTAATCGACCCGCAGCAAGACGCCTGAACCGCAGGACTCCGAGAGCCCGAGGTGGGCCGTCGACTCGCTGGCGTGAGTGCTTTGCGGTCCCCAATCTTCCTGGAATTTCGTGAACGGATATTCGGGACAGGGATGCGCGTCCGTGCAGCCCCACATGGCGTAGGCGGCTGGATAATTGTGCGCCTGCAATAGCCCCAGAAAAGTCCTGGCGCGCTGTTCTTCGGAGTGATTTTTGAAGAGGCCGTACAGGATCAGGCCGGCGATCAAGACACACACCAGAACGATGGATGAAGTTTTGACGATCGCGAAAACGCGCGCGCGATGCTCTTCGGCGTCTCCGTAGGCTTCCAGGTAACTGGACATCCTACTCCCATCTTAGCTGTTATTCGGCCCAACTACTTCGCTGGAGCCGTACTCGCTGAAGTAGCGCCGACAGGAAATTGTTTATTGTAGGCGGCCGTGGCCTCAGAAGTGATCTCAAGCGGCGCTTTGAAGAAGAGAGTATTGGCGCTGTCCACCACGATATCCAGGCCTTTATCGGTGGCAATTTGCTTCACCACCTGCTGCATCCGCCCGCCGGCGCGCTGGAGTATGTCGGTGCGCTCGCGCTCCACGTCTTCCTGCAAATCCTGTTGCATGCGCTGGAGCTCGCGCTGTTTGCGCTGGCCTTCGTTCTGCAGGTCCTGCACGCCCAGTTCGTTCAGTTTCCCGCTGTTCAACTGCGCCTGAATGTCCTCCAGCTCTTTTTGCACCTTGATGATTTCGTCCTGGCGCGGCTTGTATTTGGCTTCCATGTCGCGCTGCGCCTTCTTGATGTCGTCGGTATCCAGCAGCGCCTTCTGGGTGTTGATGACCGCGATTTTGATCTGTGCGTTGGCCACGCCCGCGCCGATTCCGGCGAGTGTGACAACCGCGAATAAGAGCTTGTTCATTAGCTTAAAACTCCTAAAATTTCGTCCTCGCGGAGGATGAGGTATTCGTCGCCATCGATGCGGATGTCGGAGCCCGAGTACTTGCCGAATAGAATCTTGTCGCCGGCTTTGACTTCCGGGGTCGAGCGCGTTCCGTCATCCAGAAGTTTGCCCGCGCCCACCGCGACCACTTCGGCCTGCTGCGGCTTCTCTTTGGCGCTGTCGGGGATGAAGAGGCCCCCACGCTTGGATTCCTGCTCTTCCAGCCGCTTGACGAGCACGCGGTCATGCAACGGACGAAGGTTCATAACGGATCTCCTGCTCTCAATAGGGACGATGGGACGGCAGACTACCTCAATTTCCGAGGATTACCCAATGTAGCACAGTTGGGCATCGCTGATCTGGGACCCCGCCCGTGCTCCACTGGAGCGATGCGCCAATAGGTTTGCAGCTTGCGAACTGCCTAGGCGGCGCGCTATTAGGGGTGCTATCACTGCTGGGCGCGAGTATCGATCTCCCTAGCGGCCCTAATGAAGGTTTGCTCCCTCCGTTCGCCCTCGGCAGGCGCAAGGGAGGCGAAATGGCCCTCGAGGATCGCGCCGATCCTCCTTATTCCATCACTTTGAACGAAAACTCGGGCCAGATATCCACCGGCAGTTTCGATGCCGGTTTCATCGCTTCGGCCAACTCCGGCGGCATCTTGTCGTAGCGGTTGAACCAGGCCTCGGCGCGAGCGCGATCGCCGGTGGCTTCGATGGTCAGCAGTTCCTTGGAGAGCGCTGCGATGGCGCCGGGAATCTTCGCGTAGTCGATCGAATATTTCTCCGTCACGCGATTCACCGCTTTCTGCTCCACGAGGTAATTGAACTCCATCATCTCGGCGCGGCCGTGCGCTTCGGCCACGCCATAGCGCACCGAACGGAAAATTCCCGCCACATAGGACGCGTAATATTCCTGTGCCCTGCCCTTCGGCAGCGCCCCGTGATCCATCAGCCACGCGAGGCCATACATGCCCACCACGTCCGCTTTGGCTTCTTCGAGCGGTGAATACACCGGGCCGATCGCCTCTGTGATCGGCACTTGCTTGCCGTTCACGTGGGAGTAAGCCGGCCCCAGCCCATGCGAGATCTCATGCAACACCACCGCCGCCAGATAACCTTCGGCCGAAGCTTGGGCGGCCTGCGCGTCCGGCATCACGTATTTCGCCAGCGGGAGCACGACGTAGTTCACGCGCGCATCCATGAAATTCTTGAAGAAGATTTTCTTGGTGCCCTTGGTGGCGTGCACGCGCGGATCGTTCGGCAAATTGTCAGCCACGGCCTGATAACCGTGCAACATGTCGCCGGTGCGGAACGGCGCGTCCACTACTTCCATGGGCGTCGGCTGCCCGCGTTTGGATGGCTTGTCGGCAGCGGCGAGCGGGAGCGCGTCCTGAATATCGGGAATGTATTTTTGATACAGAGCCAGTTTTGCGGTTTCGGGCTCGTTGCGAATCAGGATGGCTGCTTCGTACGACGTCTTCACGCCCAGCACGTCATCCAGGTACACCTCGTACGGCGCGAATATCACGTCGATCTTCGGATTCTTCAGATCCATCCATTTCAGATCGCTCGGGTAATAATCGTCGGAGAGCAAGGCATCGGCGCGCATCCGCAAGAACTCGGCGAAATCGGCGTCGTCGCTCAAATCGGCCGCTTGGCGCAGATCTCGCGCTGCCGGTTCCAACCAGTGCTTATACGCGACGTGGTAGGGGATCGCCTCCAGCTTCGTCCCGGGGTGGCCATTTTGCCAGCGCAGCACGGTGTACGGGCTGTAAATCGCATCCTTCTCCGCGGGATGCGCCTTCACGTAAGCTTCGATTTGCGCGCTGGTGAGGCCTTCGGGGTACAGATTGCGTCCGGGCGGAATGGGATTCGTGCCCACGAACGGTTTGTTGCCGTCGATGAGATCCCAACGGCAGCCGTTGATGAACAGGAGCCGCTTGAGCTGGGGATCGGTGGCGGTCTTGTAGAGTTCGAGCGCTTTCGGATCGCTCTGTTGCCAGTAAATCAGCTCCATCTCGCGCGACGCCGCCACCAGCTTGTCCACTTCCTGGCGCTGGCGCGCGGTGAGCGTATCGGAATGGTACGGCATCTCGACGGGCTTCCATTGCGCCAGCATGCGGGCGATCTGGTTGGCCGCGGGAGCCGCGAAAAGCAGGAGCAGAGCGAGGTAATTCATCTGCTTTTATTCTAGATTCCCGGCGAAGCTCCGGCGCTGATGCCTCGCCAAGAAGGCCAGGATCCGCTTGCTCACGCGCGCGGCTCAGCATCACGAAGCGCGTTCCAGGTGACCGTTCGGAGACGCGACCGTGAGAGGGCGGTGGTTTAGAGTTTCGGCCAGTTAATCGATCGTGATGGTCACGCCCGCCTGGCTGCTCACGCTGCCCACGCTGAACACCACCGACTGGATGCCCGGCGGGAGGAACCCTCCGGGAATTTGCGCGTTGATCTGCATCAGTCCCGGAAAACCCGGCGCGGGTCCGGCATAAAGCACCGGCGCGGGATAGCCCGCGATGTTCACCGTCACGGCCGGCGACCCCGAGCCTTGGCCGGTGGCGTAAAGCGCGATGACCGACCCGCGCGCGGCGGGATTGGAAGCCGAATTCACCGTTCCATCCTGGTTGACGGCGGCAGCCTGGCCGCTCGATCCCGTGGTGAAGATGCCCGGCGCCGCGGCCACCACAGGAACACTGGAACTCGCCAGTCCCGCGCCATCCACAACGATGCTCATCACGGTGCTCGAACCGGGGGAGAGCGTCGTGGGCGCGAGCGCGTTGATCTGCGTCGCGTTGCTGTAGAACAGCGTGGCGGGCTGTCCGTCGAAGAGCAGTTGCGTATTGGATGCGTCGAAGCCGGTTCCGAAGATCGTGATGATTTCGCCGGGCGCGATAGGGCCGGCGTCCAGGCTCGCGGCATTCAGTGGAGAAATCGCCGTCACATCGGCGGTGGTGGCCGGAGTCAGGCTCCGAATGCGGTTGTTGGCCGTATCCGCCACCAGCAGCATTCCGTTCGCGCCGGTCGCGATGCCGGATGGCGCGCTCAGCTCGGCGTCCAGGGCCAAGCCGCCATCGCCTGAAAACCCCGCGGTGCCGTTGCCCGCAATCGCGCTCAAAGCTCCGGCCGTGTTCAGCTCGCGAACGACATTCGCACCGGTATCGGCGATGAACAAGGTTCCATCGGAGGCGAACGCGAGACCGCCGGGCGACGTGAGCCCTGTCGCGATCGAAGTCGCAGACGTGTTGCCTGTACTATCGACAGCAATCTTCCAGATTTGGCTCGTATCGGCCGCCACCACATTCCCGGAACTGTCTACAGCCACCGCGAGTACGCCCGCGAGCTTCGCGAATGTGCTCGTGCTCCCGGCGGCGTTCACCTCGACGATCTGATTGTCACCGGAGTCGGCGATATAGACCGATCCCTGGCCGTCCACCGCAACGGATAACGGATTGTTTAATTGGCTCGCGATGGTCGAGATCGTGCCGCCCGCCGTGATCTTGCGCACTTCATTATTCCCGCTGTCGGCGATGTAAAGATTATTGGCGCTATCGATCGCGAGCCCCTGGGGCGAGCTAAGTTCGGCCACTGCCGCCGGGCCATTGTCTCCGCTCGATCCGGCCGTCCCTGTACCCGCGAGGGTACTGATCTCGCCTGCCGTCGACACCATGCGGATGCGATTGTTCGCGGTATCGGCGATGTACCAATTGCCGCTTGAATCCACAGCGATGCCGGCCGGCGAATTCAACATCGCCGACGTCGCCGGGCCGCCGTCGCCCCCAAAGTACGGCGATCCGCCGCTACCCGCGACGGTGGTCACTGTGCCGCCGCTCGATACCTCCAGCACGAACGCACCTGACGTGGTGAATATGTTGCCCGAAGAATCCACCGTGAGATCCCGTGCCGAGGTGACGCCCGCAATCGGCTGGACCACACTGCCGAAATAGCTGCCCGCCGCGACGTACACCATCCCCGTGGAATCCACTGCCACGCCCGTTGGCGCCGGCGTATTGAAGACGTCAATGATGACACCGTTATAGACTTTGCGAACGAGATTGTTGCCGCTGTCGGCGATGTAAATCGCGCCGCTCGAATCGACAGCCAGTCCCGCAGGCGCGTTGAGTTGAGCAAGCAGGGCGGACGTGCCGACGCCGGAAAATCCCGCAGTCCCCGTTCCCGCCACCAGCGATAAAATGCCTGCGCTCGTAACCCGGTACACCTGGTTTGCGCCGAAATCGGAAATGTAGATATTGCCGCTGGTATCGAAGGCCACGTTGCGCGGCTGCATCAACTGCGCCATCGTGGCCGGTCCGCCCTGTCCCGCGCCGGTTGCGGCCAAACTGCCACCGCCCGCTACCGTCTGGATGGTGCCATCGGCCGACACCTCGCGCACGCGTGAGTTTCCCAGATCCGCGATGTAGAGATTGCCGTTTGAATCGAGCGCCAGCCCGTACGGCTGGTTGAGTTGAGCGGCACTGGCCGCGCCGCCATCGCCCGAAAATCCCGCGACACCCGTGCCCGCGATCGTTTGGATCGTGCCGTCGGCCGAAATCTTGCGGACGCGATGATTCGAGGCTTCGGCGACATAAACGTTGCCTGAGCGATCCACCGCGATTCCCTCCGGCTGGCCTAACGCAACAGCCAGAGCGCTGCCGCCATCGCCGGAATCGTCACTTCCGGTGACCGTTTGAATCGTGTAGGTGGCGGGTACGGTAGAGGCGGGACCGGCCGCGCGTGAGATGACGCTCACGACCGAAAGCAGAAGAAGTCGATCACAGCTAACCACGGGTACTCCTGAATGGAGTAGTGTGTCTGCCCCATGAAAAACTCTCAGGAGAGTTCCGATGGATCTGTCGTGTTTACGCTGAAACACTACAGCTTTTATGCACTGGGGTGGATTCTCCTGGCCGCCGCCGCGCAGGCTCAACCGGTTTTGCACCTGAGGGGTTGGGACTCGATCCCTAAGGCCGTACAAGGATTTCGCAGAACGCGCAAACCCGGCCGTTCGCATTTCCTGGTTCAGTTCGCCGCACAGCCTGGCGCGCCGCAGTTAAGCGCGCTTGCCGGCCGCGGCGCGAATGCGCTTTCCTACGTTCCCGATTTCACGCTCTCGATTTCGATGCCCAATGGTACGGACTTAAGCGGGCTGGGCATTCGCTGGATGGGCCAGCTTCAGCCCGCGGAGAAAATCAGCCCGCTGTTGACGGCGAAGCTCACGTCCGGTCCGGCGCCGCCGGTGATCGTGGAATTTTATTCCGACGTTCTGGAAGGAGACGCGCGCGCGATCGCGGCCGAGACCGGCGCGTCCATCCTGGACAATCCGGATCTTCTGCCGCACCATCTTTTGATCGAAGGCACGGGCGATCAGGTGCGGCAGTTGGCGGATTGGGACGAAGTCTCCTATATATTTCCCGCGTCGCAGGATCTGGTGCAGGGAGTGCCGGCATACGGATGCGCGGGCGCGCTCACCTCAGCCGGTCCAGTGGCGCAGGCAGTGCCGCTGGTGGGGGCATGGCCGGGAAATGGCAGCGCCAGTCTGAACTACGCCTTCGTTTCCGTCACCGGCCAGGACCCACAGAGCGAAGTGGAATCGGAGATCGAACGTGCGTATGCCGAGTGGGCCAAATATGTCCAAGTCACGTTCACGCAGACCAACGATCCTGACGGGCCCCAGACACTAGCGGTGTTGTTTGCCAACGGCGCGCACGGCGACGATTACCCGTTTACCAGCGCAACCACCCTGGCGCACACCTTCTATCCTTATCCGTTGAATCCGGAATCGATTGCGGGTCATCAGCACTTCAACGATGCCGAGACCTGGCGAATTGGAGCGGACGTGGACGTGTTCAGCGTCGCGCTGCACGAAACCGGCCACGCGCTGGGGCTGGGACATTCCGACAATCCCGCGGACGTCATGTACCCGTACTATAAGAAGGTTGCGGGTCTGTCGCCCGACGATATCGCCGCCGGCCAGCTGCTCTACGCGCCGGTGACTTCCCCCGCTCCGGCGCCGCCGGTTTCGACGACGACTTCAAGTCCAAGTCCGCTGGCTATAACGATCCAACCGCCCGCCGCGACGACCACCGCAACGTCCACGGCGCTGAACGGGACGGCATCGGGCGGCTCGGGAGCGATTGCTGTGAGCTGGTCCACTGACCAGGGTGCATCCGGAACGGCCCAAGTTTCTCCGCCGGAAAATTCATCGAGCTCGTCATCAAGCTGGTCGGTGGCTTCGATTCCTCTAATTGCCGGAGCCAACGTCATCACCGTCACCGCTCAGGATGCGATCGGGGATACGGTCTCGGCCAGTGTCACGGTCACCAGCCAGCCGCCGCTTACCGATACTCCGATTTCTGGCAGTCCGAACCCGAGCCCATCCAATCCCAGCCCGTCCGCTCCTAGCCCTCCGGCCAATCCCAGCCCCGGAGGCAATTCCGCGCCTCCCTCGCTCACGATCTTATCCCCGGCGGCGACCTTCGTATCCACGTCGACGGGTTCAATCATTGTGAGCGGCATCGCGCAAGACAGCCTGGGCATCACGCAGATCACATGGACCAGCTCTACAGGCGGCGCCGGCGTCGCGTCGGGAACGAGTAACTGGTCGACCGGCCCGATCTCGCTATACGAGGGCATGACCACGATCATGATCTACGCCACCGATACCGCGGGAAATCAATCCTGGAGGTCAATTATGGTCGAGCAACAGTAGACGGCTACAACAATTCGGCCAGGCGCGAATTTTCGATGAGGATGGTCTCGTCGCGCTCCGGCCCCGTGGAGATGCATCCGACTTCTACATCCGTGCGTTCACTCAGGAACCGCAGATAGTCGCGCGCCCGCGGCGGAAGATCGCGCTCGCGCGTAAGGCCGCGCGTCTCGGACTTCCACCCCGGCAGGGTCTCGTACACCGGCTCCGCCGATTCCAGGCCGCGGAACGTCGCCGGCATGCCTTTGACATTCTTATATTCGGTGCAAATCGGGATCTCATCGAATTGATCCAGGACATCCAGTTTGGTGATGACCAGGCTGGTGAATCCGTTGATCATCGCGGTGTAGCGCAACAGCGGCAGATCCAGCCATCCGCAACGCCGCGGCCGTCCGGTGACGGCGCCGTATTCGTTCCCGGCTTTGCGGATTTTTTCGCACTCGTCGCCCTCAAGCTCCGTGGGAAACGGTCCGCTGCCAACGCGCGTCGTGTAGGCCTTGGAAACTCCCACCACGCCCTGAATCGCCGTAGGCGGAATGCCCGCGCCGGTGCAGGCCCCGCCCGCCGTCGCGCTCGAAGACGTCACGAACGGATACGTTCCGTGGTCGACGTCCAGCATGGTTCCCTGCGCGCCTTCGAACAGCACGCGCTTGCCTGCGCGGATCGCATCGTTCAGCAGTTGCGCGGTATCGCACACCAGCGGCTGGATGCGCTCGGCGAATTCCAGGTATTGGTCGCGAATCAGCTCATAGTCGATACTCTCGTGGATATCGAACGTCTGCGCCAGCAGCTGCTTGTCTTCGGCCAGCGCCGTGTACATCGCGCAGAAGCTGTCATGCTCGTAGAGATCGGCGATCCGGATGCCGCGCCGCCCGATCTTGTCCTCGTAACACGGGCCGATGCCTCGCGAAGTGGTTCCGATGGCCACGCGATCCTGCCGGTTCTCGGACATTTTTTCCACGATGCGATGGAACGGAAAGATCACGTGTGCGCGGTTGCTGATCGCTAGCTGCTTGCGCACGTCGATACCCGCCTGCTCCAGCTTTTCGATTTCTTCAATCAGCGCCGCCGGGTCGATCACCACCCCGTTGCCGATCACCGCCTGCACCGACGGCCGCAAAATCCCGCTCGGAATCAGCTTCAGAACGAACTTTTTCGGACCAATGTAAACCGTATGGCCGGCGTTATGGCCGCCCTGATAGCGCGCCACAATTTGAAACTTCTCGGAAAACAGGTCGACGACCTTCCCCTTACCCTCATCGCCCCATTGAGCGCCCAGTACGACGATATTTCCCATGTGAGCAGCCAAAACCTCCCCATTGTACCGTGTGCTGTAATGGTCGCAAAGAGACTTGCCCCCGCCGCATGACTCCGCCCGCAGCCCACGACAGTCCCAGTCTGCCCTACAGCAAGGGCGAAGTCCGCGGCTGGTACATGTTCGATTGGGCCAGCGACACCTTCAACAGCACGGTGATCACGCTTTTGCTGGGGCCGTACCTGACGGTGCTGGCCAAAGCCGCCGCCGGTCCGGACGGTCGCGTGCACCCGTTGGGCATTCCGATCGAGCCAGGCTCCTGGTGGGGCTACTTGATCTCGCTCTCGGTGGTCACCCAGATTTTCGGCCTGCCCATCGCCGGCGCCATCGCCGATTACAGTCCCAACAAAAAAGGGCTGCTCGCGCTCTTCGCCTACATCGGCGCTCTCGCCATCGTTGCCATGTTCTTTCTTCAGGGCAGCGAATATCTGCTCGGAGGGGCGCTGTTCCTGATCGCGAACCTCGCCTACGGAATGTCCGTAGTGGTGTACAACTCCTTCCTGCCCGACATCGCTCCCCCCGAACAGCGCGACGCGGTGTCGTCGACCGGCTGGGGAATCGGATATCTGGCGAACGGCATTCTACTCGCCCTCAACCTGCTGCTGTTCGCCAAAGCCCAAGCGCTCGGCATCTCGACTGCTCTCGCGGTGCGCATCAATCTGGCGTCGTCCGGCGTGTGGTGGGCGGTCTTCTGCGTCCTTCCACTGGTGGCCCTGCGCAATCGTCCGCCGGGGCGCAGGCGTCCGCCGGGTGAAAACCTAACTCACAAGGTTCGCGAGTTCGCCGACACCTTGCGCGATATGCGCCGCTATCCGCAAACCCTTCGTTTTCTGATCGCATTCCTTTTATATAGCGACGCCGTGCAAGCCGTCATTGCCTTGGCGGCTCAATTCGGCAGCCAGGAGTTGAAGATCTCGATGGGCGATCTCACCGAAGTGATCCTGATGGTCCAGTTCATCGCCTTCTTCGGCGCCTTCGTTTTCGATTGGATCGCGAAATGGATCGGCGCGAAGCCGGCCGTGGTCCTGAGCTTGCTGATCTGGACCAGCGTGCTCGTGTCCATGTACGTTTCCGTGCGCACCGAGAAGCAATTTTTCATCGCGGCAGCGGTGGTGGCGATGGTCCTGGGCGGCACGCAGGCGCTCAGCCGCTCGATGTTTTCGTTGATGATTCCCCAGGGCCGCGAAGCGGAATATTTCGGACTCTATGGAATCTCCGATAAAGGCACCAGTTGGCTGTGCCCGCTGCTATTCGGCCTGGCGCTGCAATTTACCGGCAGCTATCGCCTCTCGATTCTGTCGCTGGTCACATTTTTCGTTGGCGGCCTGCTGGTGCTCCTGACCGTGAACGTGCGCCACGCCGCGGCCGAAGCCCACAGCCAGGGTTCGCCGAAAGGCGCTAACTGAGCCCGGCGGCCTTCTTCTGCTGGTTCAGCACTTCGAGGAACGCGTGTTCTTCCAGATCCAGCTCGTGCGTGTAGCCTTCCGGATCGATGAACGGATTCGGTCCCTTGCCGATCCTCGCGTACTTTTCCTGCATGTTGTACATCGCCGGATGCGATCCGAGCGGCACGTCGCACGGAAGCGAGCGCAGCAGCTTGAAGCCGCGCGTGTATTCGCCCACGATATCGGGAACGTCTTTGTTATCGATGAGCCGGTAGCCCGGATTCACGCCCATGCTGCCGATCACCACCACTTCGTGCGTCTTTCCGCCCTCTTCGACATGGGCTACCCAACTGGTGCAACCGCGTGTGTGGCCTGGGGTTAAGCGCGCCGTGAGCGTCGTCCCGCCCAGCTTCACCTTGTCACCATCGTGCAGAATTTTGTCGACCGGGTGCGGCTTGTTTTCGGGTGTGATCTTCATCAACGCCGGCACGTCCTCGGCCATGGCCATCACTGTGGCCCCGGTGAGTTCCTTCACCAGCGCATCACCCTGCATGTGGTCGGCGTGCGCGTGGCTGCCGATCAGGATCTTGACGTCGGTGAACTTGAAGCCCAGCTTTTCCACCGAAGCCCGGATTACCGGCACCGTCGCCTCGAAACAACTGTTCAGCAGGATGTTTCCTTCCGGAGTGACGAAAAGAAACGACCCGAGCGATTCGGAACCGACGTAATAGATGTTACCGATCACCTTATGCGGTGGGAAAGGCTTGTTGAACTGGTCGGGCGATCCGATGTTGCGGTGGAACAATTCTTCGGCGGTTTGCCCGTAAAGACGTCCGGCGAGTGGCGCGGCCGCAAACGCGGTCAAGGTGTTCAGAAGATCGCGGCGGGACAACATAACGCAGCCAGCATATCACCGCAGCCAGTCCCGCAGCGCCGCGCTCACTTCTACCGGCCGCTCCATGGTCGACATGTGGCCACAGTCCGGCACTACGACGAGCTTGCTACCTGCGATTCTCGCCGCCAGCTTGTGAAACATGGCCTGATGCTGCGCCGGACCGCTCCACCCATCCTCGCGCCCGGTGATCAATAGCGCCGGGCAGCGGATCTGTTCCAGCACCTGGCTGGCATCCGGCCGGGCAAGAAGAGCGCGTACTTGCGCCGCGAAAATCTCCGGCGTTTTGCGCGACATCATTTCGATAATCGAATTCACCAGCGCCGTATCGCCATGGCGCTGTGAATCGATCATCGGCGGCAGCCACTGCTCAAGCATGGCGCGCATCCCTTGCGATTGCGCCAGCGCCACAAAGTCGCCGCGCTTGCGCCGCTCCTCTTCGCCCGCCGGCCCCGAGGCAAGCGGCAAGTATCCGGTGTTGAGGAGCGCGATGCGTGCCACGCGGTCCGGCGCGAGCCGGTAAATCTCCAGTGCCACGCGCCCGCCCATCGAATGCCCGGCGACGGAAAACCGCTCGGGCGCCGCGCGCAGCGCCGCTTCCGCCATCGCGGCCAATGAATCGAGCGAGCCGTAATCGGCGCAGGTGCACGCCGCCACGTCGCTCAACGCGTCAATTTGTTGCTGCCAGACGCCCTGGTCACATACCAATCCCGGCAGCAACAGCAGGTTTTCGCGCGTGTTCGCCATCCTACCAGACCGTTTCAACGGCGTACCGCCGAAGCTCGGAGTCATGAGTCACGATGGTGAGCTGTTCGATTTGCGCCTGCGCGACGAGCATTCGGTCGAATGGGTCCCGGTGATGCGCGGGAAGAGCGCTCGATGCGAGCACGTGTACCAAAGTGAGTCCCAACGCTTCCATCCCGTAGTGGCTGAGACGCGCCGGAACATACGCCGATACCGGAGTTGGTAAGCCCAACTTGCCTGACTGCGCCTTCAGGGCCATTTCCCACGCGCTCACCACGCTAAAGAAAAGGTTGTTTCCCGGGTCGGCTAAGAGCCGGTGAGCGTTGCGCGAAAGTCTCGGGCTACCCTCGTTCCACCACAGAAAAACGTGCGTGTCCAGCAGGAGCCTCATCTGCGGCGTTTGTCAGAGCCATACCACAACTCCAGCTCAGAATCGGACATCGTATCGAAATCGCTCGCGATCTTGAGCTTTCCTTTGTCGACTCCTGGCACGCGGCGCGTGGGGGCTAGTTTTCGCTCCGGGATCAGGCGCGCAACCGGCTGCCCCGCCTTGGCGATGACAATTTCTTCGCCTCGAAGCACGCGCGCCAGCAGCTTGGAAAAATGCGTCTTGGCTTCGTGAACGTTCACCAAATCGGCCACGAGTCCAGGTTAGTCCACCTAAGTGGACTAAGTCAAATGCAGCGGCTTATACCAAATCCTCGGCCCGGATCGGCAGCGTGCGGATCCGCTTGCCAGTCGCGGCAAAGATCGCGTTCGTCACCGCCGGAATGCTCGAGGGCGTGCTCGCCTCTCCGATCCCTCCCGGTGCCGCCTGGCTCGGCACGAGGTACACCTCCACCACCGGCATTTCGTTAATACGCATCACGTCGTAGTGGTTGAAGTTGCCCTGCACCACGCGGCCACGCTCGATCGTGATCGCGCCCTTCATCGCAGCGCTCAACCCATACACGATTCCGCTCTGGATCTGCTGTTCCACGCCGGCGGGATTCACCACCTGCCCGCAATCCACGGCGCACACGACGCGATGCACACGCAGCTTGCCTTGGTCCACCGAAACCTCGGCCACTTGCGCGTTGTAGCTGCCGATATTGTTCACCACTGAAATGCCGCGCGCGTGTCCGGCCGGCAGCGGCTTGCCCCAACCGGCCTTCTGCGCCGCAAGCTCCAGAACGCCCAGCAGGCGCGGCGACTTAGAAAGCAGCTTGCGCCGGAACTCGAACGGGTCCTTGCCGGTCTCGTGCGCCAGCTCGTCCAGGAAACTCTCCGAAAAAAAGCAATTCTGCGAGAATCCCACCGAACGCCAGTAGGTCGTCGGAATGTCGACGTCTGGCGGATGATAGTCGACGTGGAAATTCGGGATCGTGTATTCGAGATCGATGATGCCTTCCACGCTGGTGCGGTCCACGCCGTCGCGCAAGCCGCCGAACGAAGGGCACACTACGCGCGTGTCCCAGGCTACCGGCCACCCGTCCTGATCGAGAGCTCCCGTAAACTTCGCGTACGAGGCGGGCCGGTACAAATCGTGCTGCATATCGTCCTCGCGCGACCAGGTCAGCTTCACCGGCTTGCCGATGGCCTTGGAAATCTCCACCGCTTCTCCGACGAAATCGTCTCCGCCGCGACGCCCAAAACCGCCGCCCAGAAACAGCGTGTGAATCTGGATCTTGCTCGGAGGAAGGCCGGTGATCTTCGCCGTGGTGCCCATCGCCGCCGTTTGGATCTGTGTTGACACCCACACTTCCGCGCTATCCGGCCGCACGTCGGCAGTGCAATTCATCGGTTCCATGGGCGCGTGCGAAAGATACGGCGCCTCGTACACCGCCTCGATTTTCTTCGACGCATTGGCCAGCGCCGCGTTCACGTCGCCGTCGTGGCGCGCCACCGCGCCGGGTTTTTGCGCGAGATTCACGAACAGCTCACGGATGCCGGCGCTGCTGAGATTGGCGTTCTTGCCTTCGTCATATTTCACGGCCAGCGCTTTGCGCCCTTCCATGGCTGCCCAGGTATTGTCGGCGATCACCGCCACGCCTCGCGAAATCTCCACCACGTCCTTCACGCCCGGCACTGCTTTGGCCTTCGTGGCATCGAAGCTGGCCACTTTGCCGCCGAACACGGGGCAGCGCTGCACCACGGCGTAAACCATGCCTGGACGCCGCGCGTCGATGCCGAACTCCGCCGTCCCGTTGATCTTCAAGGGCGTATCCAGCCGCTTGACCGAGGTCCCGATCAGATGAAAGTCTTTCGGATCTTTCACCGCCACTTTCGCGGGCGCCTGCAGCTTTCCCGCCGCGTCGGCCAAGCTCCCGTAGCTGGCGCGCTCATTGCTGGCCGTATTGATCACATAGCCGTTTTCGGTGCGAAGCTGAGATTTCGCCACGCCCCACTTCTGCGCCGCAGCCTGGAGCAACATGTCGCGCGCCGACGCGCCCGCCTTGCGCAGCGGTTCATAGGAGAACCGTATGCTCATGCTTCCGAATGTGCCCTGCAGCGGCCCGTAGGCCGGATCCACCGGCGCGAACTCGGTCCGGATCTTCTTCCAATCGCAATCCAGCTCGTCGGCCAGAATCTGCGAGAGCGACGTCATCGGTCCCTGGCCCATTTCGGACTTCGCGATCATGAACGTGACCACATCGTCGCTTGCGACGTGGATATACGCGTTCAGTTTCGCCGCCGATTCCGGCGCGGCTGCGAGCTCAGACTCCGTGAATTGGAACGCGATCAGCAGGCCCCCCGCCGACGCGGCGCTGGCTTTCAGGAAACTGCGCCGGTCCAGTTTGCGCTTCGAATCCGAAGTCACCGCGTTCATTGCGCACCTCCTTCATTGGCGCGGCCATTTTCCGCTACGGTCCGCTTGCCCGCGGCCGCCGCTTGATACTGCGCCGCCAGGTGCACCGCCTTGCGAATCGCCTGGTAAGTCCCGCAGCGGCAAATGTTGCCGTGCATGGCCTCGTCGATATCGGCGTCGGTGGGATGAGAGGTCTTCATCAACAAACCCGCCGCGGTCATGATCTGGCCGGACTGGCAATAGCCACACTGGGGAACATCCACCTCCAGCCACGCGCGCTGTACCGGATGACTGCTGTCCCGCGACAAGCCTTCGATCGTGGTGATGTGCTTGCCTGCCACGTTGGCCACCGGCGTGACGCAAGACCGGATCGGCTGGCCGTTCAGATGCACCGTGCAGCAGCCGCACAGCGCCATGCCGCAGCCGAACTTGGTGCCGGTCATGCCGAGCGTATCGCGCAACACCCAAAGCAGCGGCATTTGCGGCGAAACATCGACCGTCTGGGATTTCCCGTTCAAGATGAAGGTGACTGCCATCGTGGGCCTCCTCTGGAGCTGATGGTATGCTCTTCTCAACTATATATCGAAAGCAGCACCGCTAGCCCGAAATCGGCGGCGTACGCACTCGGCTATCTTTTCTTTTGCTGTCAGCAACTTCCAGGCGGGCAGCGCCCGCGAGCGTCACTTGAATATTACCTTGTCTCCTACAAACGACACGCTCCGCGAATCTCTGTGGGCCGTGGCCGCCCCTAGCCAATGGCCAATGGCCAGCCGTGGAGTGCTACGCTGGCTCTTTATGCAGTTGTCCGAAGTCTTCCTCGGCCAGGGCGAGCAGGGATTCACTGAACTGGTTCGGGCCATCTCCATCGGCAAACTCAAGACCTATCAGCTTTACGACCGCGCCAAAGTCCGTTTCCATTTGGCCAAGCTGAATGCCGAAAACATGCGCAAGGCGGTGCCGCGGTTTTGGACCCGCGTCAACGAACAGGACGAGGCGTTCTGCACCGATCTGGCCCAGGCTATTCTCGTCTCCCACCTCGACATGATTAAGGCCGTGGTTGACGAGCTGGGCATTCCCAATCAGGACGGCTTTTTCGACAAGGACATCGACGGCTCCAAGTACCTCACAGAGGGTTGGCGCGAGCGCATCTACGATAAATTCAAGGATCGCTATTCGGCGGCCGTGCTGCTGTTCTACATCAACCATTTGGCCTGGGAGCTGGCCAAGAGTGAAGAGCTGTTTCAAGCTCCCGCGCAGGCCTCACCGGCATGAGCAAAACTTTTTTCGATGCGATTCGCGCGGGCGACCGTGCCACGGTAGACACGTTACTCGCCTCCGATTCCAGTCTGCTCGGCGCGCTGGACGAAAATGGGCTGGGCGCTTACGCCGTAGCTCGATATTCCGGCCACAATGAAATCGCGGCACTGCTGCTCGAACAAGGCGTGAAATTGGATGTCTACGCAGCTTGCATGGCGGGAGCGAGAGAGACGGTTGCACGCATGATTGCCGATGATCCGGGTCTCACGGACGCCTACAGCAGCGACGGCTGGACGCCTCTGCACCTGGCTTGTTTCTTCGGCCAACCGGAGATCGCCGAAATTCTGATCGCGCTCGGCGCGGATGTGAATGCGCGGTCGCGCAACCCCATGCAGAACATGCCGCTGCACGCCGCGGCCGCCGGGGGCAATCGGGAAGCGGTCCGCTTGCTTTTAGAGCATGGCGCCGACGTCAATGCGCGCCAGTACGGCGGATGGACGGCGCTGCACGCCGCATCGCAAAATGGAGACGTGGAGATGGTGCGGCTGCTCGTGGGCGGCGGCGCGGACATCGATCTGCGCGCCGATAATCAGCAGAACGCAATGGATCTGGCGATGACCAAAGGCCATCAGGCCGTCGTGAATGTATTGGACGAAGCCCCTGCTGGACGAATCTAGGCAGTGATCGAACAGGAAATCCAAGAGCTGCAGTCGGGCACACTGGCGCGCATCGAAGGGGCGCAAGATCTGGACGCGCTCGAAAAAGTGCGCGTGGATGTACTCGGGCGCAAGGGCATGCTCGCGCAAATCAACGTCGGCAAGTTGCTTCCCGAGGAGCGCAAGATTGCCGGGAAAGCGCTGAACGCGGCAAAACAAGCACTTGAAGCGGCGTTTCAAACAAGAGAGCAGGCGTTTGCATCCACCGTGCTCAATGCCCGACTGGAACAGGAATGGCTGGACCTGACACTTCCCGCGCCCGCGCCGCTTCCTGGGAGCCTGCATCCGGTCACCATCATCCAGAATGAGATCGAGGACCTGTTCACTTCGCTCGGCTTCGCGGTGCTGGACGGCCCCGAAGTGGAAACCGAGTATCACAATTTCGACGCGCTCAATATCCCGCCCGAGCATCCCGCGCGCGACATGCAGGACACTTTTTGGCTTGCGAACGGCCATCTTCTGCGCACCCACACATCGCCCGTGCAGGTGCGCGGCATGGAGAAATTGGGCCCGCCGCTGCGCATGATCGCGCCCGGCCGCGTGTTTCGCAATGAAGAAGTGGATGCTTCGCACGAGCACACGTTCTACCAGCTCGAAGGCATGATGGTGGACCGCAACATTTCCGTCGCGCACCTGATCTACTTCATGAAGACCCTGCTCAGCGGGATCTTCCATCGGGACGCCGATGTGCGCTTGCGCCCGGGCTATTTTCCGTTCGTGGAACCCGGATTCGAGCTCGATATTCGGTGCCTGATTTGCGGGGGACCCGGCTGTCCCGTGTGCAAGCAGAGCGGGTGGGTGGAGCTGCTGCCCTGCGGCCTGGTACATCCCAACGTTCTGCGCATAAGCGGCATCGATCCGGACCAATGGGGCGGATTCGCTTTCGGCTTGGGGCTCACGCGCCTGGCCATGATGCGTTACGGCACAGACGACATTCGGCTGCTTGCAAGCGGAGATTTGCGCTTCCTGCGGCAGTTTTGACATGAAATTCTCTTATCGCTGGCTACATGAGCTGATCCCAGGCCTGGACTCGACCCTCCCGGCGGAATTGATGCGCCGGATCACCATGAAGACCGCCGAGTGCGAGGGGCTGGAGTACGTCGGCGCGAAGCTTGCCGATGCCTCCGTGGCACGCGTGAAGGAAGTGGAATGGATCGCCGGAAGCCACAACCAGATCGCCGTTGTCGAGACCGCGCGCTACGGCGTCAAGCGCGTGGTTTGCGGCGCGCCCAATTGCAGGCCGGGAATGCTCACGGCGTACTTGCCGCTCGCGTCCAAAATGATCGACGGCGTGGAAAGCGACGGTATGCTCGCGAGCGCACTCGAACTGGGCATCGGCGGCGATCACGCGGGAATCGTAGAACTCGATGGTGAAGCGATGCCCTCGCCGGATACGGTCATCGAAGTCGATAACAAATCGCTCACGCATCGCCCGGATCTATGGGGCCATTGCGGCATGGCGCGCGAGGTGGCGGCGATCGTGCATCGCACCCTGCGCGATCCTGTAAGGCCGGAGCTTCTGCCGAAAGGCGCGGCGCCGGTCGAAATCCGTATTGACGACTTCGCACTCTGCCCGCGCTACAGCGCGCTGGTCTTCGAAAATGTCACGGTGCAGCCGTCGCCGTTGTGGCTGCAATATCGCCTGGAATCCATCGGGCTGAACGCCATCAACAATATCGTGGACGTCACCAATTACGTGATGGCGGAACTCGCGCAGCCCATGCACGCTTTCGACGCCGATAAACTGCACGGCAACACGATTTTCGTTCGCAATGCGCGATCGGGCGAGCCGTTCGCGGCGTTGAATGGCGAGAACTATGCGTTGAGCCCGTCGAATCTTGTCATCGCCGACGCCGAGGGGGCAATCGCGCTGGCCGGTGTGATCGGCGGCGGACCGAGCGCGATCGGTCGGGAAACGAAGCGCATCGTGCTGGAGAGCGCGAATTTCCAGGCCGCGAGTGTTCGCAAGACGTCGGTGGCGCTGAAGCTGCGCACCGACGCTTCCATGCGATTCGAAAAATCGCAAGACCCGCTCAACACCGTGCGTGGTCTTGCGCGGGCCATCGAGCTGTTACGCGAGGTCTCGCCTGGCATCCGTCTGGCCGGAGGCCTGGCGGATTCGCACGGCGAATTCAAAACCGCTGCTCCCATCGAACTATCGGTGGATTGGCTGAAAATGAAACTGGGCCGCGATCTGGACGCGCGCGAAGTCCGCTCGATTCTCGAATCGCTCGAATTCGGCGTCGACGAACGCGCGCCCGGTCATTTTCTTGTGCGTGTCCCGAGCTGGCGGGCCACCAAGGATATTTCCATCAAGGACGATCTTCTCGAAGAAATTGGCAGGATGGTAGGCTACGAGTCCATCACGCCAACGCCCCCGTTGATCGAATCGGTGGTGCCCCCCCAGACGCCGTCGCGTATGTACTTCCGCGGCGTGCGCAACATGGCCTCGGCCCAGGGATTCACCGAAGTCTACAATTATTCGTTCGTCAACGAAGAAATGATTCGCGCGTTCGGTTGGGATGCGTCCGCGCACGTGCGCGTCACCAATCCCATCGCGTCCGATCAAACGCTGTTGCGCGCGAGCCTCCTACCCGCCATTCGAAAAAACATTTTGGACAACAGCCGTCATTTTCAGAATTTCCGTTTGTTCGAAATCGGCCGCGAGATCCATCCGCGTCCAGATGGCGCGCTCCCCAATGAGGTCCCGCATTTCGCCGCTGCCATTTACGCCCGCGAGGGCGACGGCAGCGCTGGTTTGTTCGAGCTGAAGCGCCTAGCCGAGTGCCTGATGCCCGGATGCGAAGCTCGCCAGGCGGAAGCGCGTTCGTTCGAGCATCCCCAGCGCGCCGCGATCTTGGCGTGGCACGGCGAAGACGTGGGCCGCTTGTTCGAATTCCATCCAGCGTTAGGAATCGAAGGCCGCGCCGCCATTCTCGATCTCGATCTGGCCATCACGGAAAAGCTTCACGAGCGCCAGGAACGCCGCTATCAGCCTTTGCGCCGGTTCCCGGTGAGCGCTTTCGATCTTTCCGTCGTGGCCGGATTGCGCGAACCGGCGGGTAACGTCGAACACAGCTTAGTCGCGGCGGCGGGCGGGGACCTCGTGCATATTGAATTCGTGCGCGTCTACACCGGCGACCCGATTCCTCCCGGCCGGAAAAGCGTGACGTATAGGCTCACAGTCGGTGCAGCGGACCGCACGCTATCCTCTGAGGAAGTCGGCGCTATTCGGGACCGCATCATTCACACGATACGCACTGGAGCGTTTGATGTGCGCGTCTAACCGCGGATGTGATACAGTTGGATTTACCCGACATTTACCGACTAGGAGCGACGATTATGGCGAAAGTATGTGAAGTGTGTGGACGCGGGCCGCAGTTCGGCAACCGGATCAGCCACGCGCACAACGTCACCAAGCGCCGTTGGAACATCAATCTGCAAACCGTGCACGCCGTGGTGAAGGGCGTGCAAAAGCGTATTCGCGTTTGCACCGCCTGCATCCGCAGCGGCAAAGTTCAGAAAGCCGGTAAGGCCGAGAAGACCGCCGCAGCATAATAAACCCTATCGATGAAATTCGTCACTTTTCAACGGGCCACCGCCGGCCCGGAAGCCGGAGTTCTGTCCAGCGATCAAGTGATTTCACTCGCCCCCGCCAGATTCGCGGACATGATCGCGGTGCTCGCTGGCGGTGACGCCGCGCGGGCCAAAGTGAACGAGTATGTCCGCACCGCGCCATCGAGTTCGATTTTTCCGTTGGATTCGGTTCGCCTGCTCGCTCCCATCCCACGCCCGCCGAAACTGATCTGCATCGGGCTCAACTATCGCGACCACGCCGCTGAAACGCGTAACGAAATTCCAAAGGTTCCCACGGTCTTCGCGAAATTCTCGAACGTCGTCATCGGACCGGGCGATCCGATCGTACTGCCCAAGATCTCGCGGAAGCCGGATTACGAAGCCGAGTTCATGTTCGTCATCGGCACGGGCGGCCGGCGCATCGCCGCCGCGGACTGGCAGCGGCACGTCTTCGGATACACCATCTTCAACGACGTCAGCGCGCGGGATTTTCAATCCGCCACTTCGCAGTGGATGATCGGCAAAACGTTCGATACCTTTGCGCCCATGGGCCCTTATATAGTGAGCGCCGAGGAAATCGCCGACCCGCACGCGCTCGACATCAGCTTGCGCATTGGCGCCGAAGTGCTGCAACATTCCAACACCCGCGAGCTGATCTTCAAGATTCCCGAACTGGTGGAATATATTTCAAGCGTAGTGACGCTGGAGCCGGGCGACGTGGTGGCCACCGGCACGCCGGCCGGCGTCGGGTTTACACGCAAACCGCCGCGCTATCTGCGGGCGGGCGATGAAGTGGTGGGCGCGATCGCCGGGCTCGGCGAATTGCGCAATCCCGTAGTCGCCGAAGAAGCCGCTTAAGACGGCGGATCCCGCTCGAATAACTGCTCCAACTCGCGAACCGTGGGCGTGCCTTCCACGGCCTGATGCATGTCGTGCGCGAAGGAGCGCATGGTTTCGAGCAGATCGAACTCGCGTCCCAGAGCCGCGTAGAGTTCCACACCCGCCAGCAGCAGCGCGAGACAGCTATCGCCGCGTTCGGTGATCTCGTGCCTGGTCTGCCGCAACAGCTCTAAAGATTCGGGACTCGTAGGCCGCCACATGGCGCGGCCAGGTCCGCCGCTACGACGAGGAAATGCTCTTGCGCGGCTCGCTGGATTGAATCTGGATCTGACGCGGTTTCATCTGCTCGGAGAACGGAATTTGAACATCCACAATGCCGTCTTGCAACCGGCACGTGAGCTTGTCGACATTCAGGTTGTTCGGCAAACCGACCGCGGCATAGAACCTCCCGTAGGTGAGCATGGTGTTGCCATTCTTTTTGAAATCCTCCGGCTGCTTGCGCTCGCCTTCCAGAATCAATTGATTGTTCTGCACGCTGACTTTAAGGTCCTGCTGGGGAATCCCGGGAACTACCGCGCGGATATGCAGGTTGGAATCTCCCCAGGCCGTTTCCACGACGGGACTGAAGGTCCACTGGCCGCCGGGTTGCAACAGAGATCGGCCGGATTCCGCCGGGAGCCCATAGAAATTTTCAAAGAGCTGATCGACGGAACGCCGGAAATGATCCAACGTCTGCCGGACGTCTCCGGTCATTAAGCTGCTCGTCATTGGTTCACCTCGTGTCGTTGCTTGACTGCCGCTTGACTGCGATGAGGCTCGCATTCAGTGTGAGCCTCCACGCGAATTCTACACCTGGAAAACCGCGCGGGAACGTTAGAATCGCGGCTGTAACGGTGAACGGAATTAATTCAAAAACTTGGCAACAACATACTTCGCTAACCAAAGGAGATGATGTCACGGTGCTGGTTAAGGGCGTATACCTAACGATGATCTGGATTTATTTGTTCGGAGGTGAAGGCGGTGGTTTCTGTCCTACTACAATCACTAGACTGTCGTCCGTGATCCACGTCTGCGGCAAGTTCCAGGTAGCAACTCCAACGCCGTCGCGCAATGCATCCGTAAGCCACCACAAAGGCGATTCGAAGTCCTTGGGTGATCGCGCCGTTGGATGTGGAGACGATAGTATCGTTATTCCAGAGCCACCTTCAAATCGCAGGGCTATCGGCAGCGACATTGCGTTGGGACCTACGCCTTTAGTCGTGGGCACGGCCGTCGCTGGGATGCTACGAAATTCTTTGACCAGCCACCCAGCTCCGTCGTTATTGAGCCCCTTACCGATCCACATTGCTATCTCGTTTGCCAGTGATAGAGATTCTACGTCTTCCGGGACATACCATACTGAAACCTTGGCGATAGGTTTGCCCTTCAGTGGCGCAAGAAACTTATCCTTATCTAACACCCGAAAAGCTATAGCGTGTCTTAGAGTCTCTGACTCAGCATCTAAGATCGTTTGCAAATGGCTGGTGAAGAAAAATATACCGCCGTCAAAAAGAAGTTCCAAAAGAACTCCGATAAGCACGAGTGCCTCAAATCTCTTCAGGAGATGGTGCCAAGTTGGCAACTTGTACTCGCCGACAATGCCAACAAGCAAAACGAGACCCGCGATCAGAAGGCCCCATTCGGAGACATCAAGCCCCTTATTGGTTGCCGATCTAGAAAGCGATAAAAGATATCCCACTTCTCTCGGAACCTGGGCCGGAGCCGTAGGCTTCATGTTGCAGATTTGCGGCGTTGCCTATGTTCTGTTCAAAAAAATGCGTGATAAGTAAAGATTCTACTTCTTTTTTGGGGATGATGCTTTACGCTTCTGCTCTTCTGCTAGCTTGCGATCCAGTTCCGCTTTCGGAACCTGCACTAGCTTGCGCATGAACACTTGGAATCGACCAAACGGCGAGTCGGGGGGCGGTTGTGAAGGCTTGGGGCTTGTGGCCATCCGCTACTAAGTGTACTCCACTTTTGGATTAGACCATCGCAGCATTGCGTCTCGTCAAGCAGGCTGGACAATAACATTCACGTTTGTTGGCGTTTAGATGCACCAAGCCGTGTATCACGCCTCCAGCTTCTACGAACCGTGGAAGAATGATGTCGAAGAACTGCGCATCGCCACTTTCAAAGCGGCGATAGATGGCATACGCTACAAAGTCGGCAAGTTGGAGCATCCTAGTAATCTTGGAGTCGGTGAATAGCGGTACTTCAGCCAAGTGTCGCACGCGACCAAAACTCGCTCCAGTGGTCCGGTACTCGGTCATCAAAGCTTGGACTGTTTTCTCGTGACGTGATTGATCGAAGATCATCAACCCGCGTTGCTTCTCCTCGCCTTCTGCCTCCAGACTTTGAAGATAGGCGTCGAAGTGTCCGGCCATTTCTTCGCAAGTTTTTTGAATCGGAGCAGCTTTCGGCATGTCATGTTTGCTTAAGGCCACGCCAAAAAGAGAGACGCCTTTTTGGTCACGGGCTACGGTCCGATAGATTTTCTTCATTAGCGTGACCCGATCACTTCTGCTCATTGAGTCCCATGGCGAGCCGTTTCCATTCCATATCGCAGAAGCACGGAACTCAATCGGTGTATTTACTCCTGGAAAGGTCTGGGTTTGAAGTTGATCGATTTCTTGCGATAAATGGTACGGCACGCGCTCGAAGGCGCAGATGCCTCCCAACACGAAATGAGCGTCTTTAGCTCGCGAGTCGTCACCTCCTGACTCGTCAACATAAAGCAGGTACACAAAATACTCCCAAATGTCGGTTTTCAAAAAGGCTTGAGACCGAGCCTGAGACTTCCAGGGCGATCCACTGTGGTAGATCTCTCGGTCTAGCGAAGGGTGGACAGATGAGCGGAAGCCCAGCGAACCACATAGGTGGTCCTTCTATCCGAAACGATCTTACTAAAAGACAACTTGTAATGCAAGCACTTTGTCGTTAGGGTAGAAGCCTTAGAAGCCGCTTAATCCTGATGTAATAATAGCTTACAGATAGATTGAAGGAAGTGGTTACTGTACTGTGACTACCACACCATTATCGGCGCGTCCCCCTTCGCTGGCGAATCTTGCCGGATTTTGGATCTCTTCAACCGGGCTGCTTCTCAAGCTTGCCAGTCAGTTCCTCATAGGTGAGGCGGCGCCACACTGAAACTCGGCGCCGAATGCATCACCGTGTTCCGCGTTTCGGCTCCGATGGAGCAATTGATCGCCGAACAGCTCGGAATCGAGAAGGCGGTTTACGCGCCGCGCAAGGAAGAGGATGCCGCGATTGTCGACAACTTCG
>JASHQT010000011.1 GCA_030039005.1 Bryobacteraceae bacterium | reverse complement strand
CAGGCCGGATAATCATGGAAGCGGTTCATCAGACGATCCGCATTCCAGGAGAATCCTAACCGAGACAAGCCGGGGGCTTTCGAGAACCGGGAACGCATTGCCGGGCGCAGTTGTTCGGCATCGATCGCCGAGGCGTGCTCCTGGGTGAAGGCCTCGAAAAGCATGTCTCCAAATAAGTCCATGCTCGGCCAGCCCTCTTCCAGAAAGTCGCAAATCAGCGCCAGCTTGAGCCGGGAGCCGGTCGAGTTCACGTTCTGCTTGAGTCTTGGTTCGGCGGACGTCAAAGTGGTTGAAGGGGGCAAAGTGGATTGGATAGGGGAAGGCGGAAAGGTGGACTAAACCGCCTGCCTGGTGGCAACCAACCCCCCGTTAAATCGCTCCCCCGCGCTATAGGTGCTCGTAAAACCCGCTGAAGAGAGGTGCTCTTCGAGCATGCGAGGGTGGGTCTTAGTGCCAATGTTATGAAATTCCATTTCAATATGCTTGATGCGAGCGAGAACCTCGGGCGGCGCTTTCAGCAGGATGTCCCATTCGGCGCCCTCACAATCCATTTTCAGATAATCGAGCTCCCGGATCCCGCGCTCATTGAGGAAGCTTTCGAGAGTAATGGCCGGGACCTTTTCAACCTTCGCGCCGGCGCCCCGGAAGTGCATGCTGGAAAAAACCCCGGCTATGGTCAGCTCGCACTCCCCATTTTCTCCAGCCATCGCCACGCGTTCGGCCACGATATTGCCGGCCTTGTTTAACTCGATATTGCGGCGCAGCAATTCAAAATTCTCTCCAACTGGCTCGAGCGCGTATACCACGGCGGCCCGCCGGCTGGCCGCCAGACTAAAGGCCCCGATATTGGCTCCCACATCCAAGACAATCGCCCCCGGCGGCACCTCGCTGTAGGACCCCAGAACGACCACTTCGGTGATGGCGGCCCGGTCCGTGGAGTGCGGACGAATCCAAAACCTCAGCCCGTTCCTCAGTATCAGAATTCCTTCGCGATCTGAAAACCGGCTCCATAGAAAATAGATCCAGTTCCGATAGACCAGGGGCGCACGCAGCGCAACCTTCATTGTGCTCACCACGAAAGACCCCAGGACCATCAACTTCCAACGAAACGGCGAGACCGTCATGAACTTACTCTTTGCTCCCTTTCCCTGGCCAGGTGGGCAGCGTCAAGATCCTGGGTGATGGAGCGCGACTGTTGTCCAGCCGCCTGCCGGGCTCCAGCTAGGATCGGTTCCAACCGCTCCAGGTGACGTTCCATATTGAACTTTCTTGCCATCTCCCACGCGCCTTGGCGCAACCTCTGGTGATGGGCAGGATCGGCCAACGCACGCAGCATGGCTTCTGCCAGAGCCTCGGCTTTCGGCGGATCTGCCGGGGCAAGTTCCCCCGTCCGGCCCGGAATGAGCCAGTCCGGAATTCCACCCACCGCAAATCCCACCGCCGGCACACCGCCGCAACCGGCTTCGATGCCGACCAGACCGAACGGTTCAGGCCACAGGCTGGGAACTGCGATCAGATCAGCCTCGCGGATCAGACGCGACCTGCCCTCGCTGTCCACCCAACCGGCAAATTCCACAGCCAGGCCCAGCCGCCGCGCCACATCCTCGATTTTTCCGCGCTCGGGCCCATCTCCGGCAATGGTCAGGCTCAGAGAATGGCCCAGCTTGGCGGCTGTGAGCGGGATGGCCCGCAGCAGATGGCTGACGCCTTTCACATCGATCAACCTTCCGACATACAAGATGCGGAAGTTCAAAGGTCTCGGCTGAGGCGGATCGGCGTCAGGGAGGCTACCGGTCGGCAATGGTACCAGGTGTAGCCGATCCCCGCTGACTCCGTGACGCGCGTATTCGCGATACATATGCCCGCTCGCCACCAGAACCGCTCGATAGTCCGGCAGCCTCACTTTCCGCCGGGATTGAAGCTGGAACAGCTGCGCGAGCGTTCGCGGGTTTAAGCCGCCGCAACGCCGAGGATAGTAAAGCGCCAGGCATGACGCCCCGAATTCGCGAGAGCAGGGCTCGACGCGCGGGGAGGAGTAACATTTTCTCCCGCTCACACACGTTCCGTAATATGTGTGCGCATACAACACCGCCGGATACGATTCGAGCAGCGAGCGTTCCAGTTCGCTGTCATCCAGACCGTGCGAATATACGACGTCGGGAGACCAGGCTCCGATGGACTGCAATGCGGAATCCACGCCCATTTCTTTCGAACACCAGGAGGGCATGCGGGCAACCTCGGAGTCGATCCTCGACCCAGCGGCGTCGAACGGATATTCATACAAAAGACCCAGGGAGTGTCCACGCCGGACTAGGCCAGGGATCACCGACTGCAGATACTTCTCGGCGCCTCCCCCCAAGTTGCGGTAGGAGGTGGTTAGCAGAATGCGCATGCGCACTCCTGGCTCATTTTTCCACTTGCTCCGCGATGCGGCGCTCGGAGGGACGGGAGGCGTACAGTACGGCTATCGCCTCATCGGCGCGGGGTAGGACACGCACGGGGAAGCCGTCGGAGGCGAGGGCCCGGGATGCGGCTTCGTTCGCCCTCCCATATCCGGTCAGCAGGTGAATCCCAAATTTCAGTTTGGCTGCCTTGGCCGTTAATTGGTCCAGCGCTTTGTCTCCCACCATCACGGACTGGTCCAGCGCCAGGTTGAGAAGGTCCGCTGCTTCCAAAAGCATGCCTGCGTTCGGTTTGCGCCACGCATGATTGGCCTCCCGATAGGGGAACGTTCCCTCGGGATGATAAGGACAAGCAAAGACAGCGTCGATGGATACGCCGCGTCCGGCCAGCAGATCCGTCAAACGGTTTTCTACTCCCACAAAATCGGCCCACCCAAAGTAGCCGCGCCCGATTCCAGCCTGATTGGTCACCTCGATCACCGCCATGCCCAGCCGTTTCGCGGCCCCGATCAGGTCGGGGATGCCCGGAAGCAGCTCGACGTCTTCCGGTTTGGCAATGTAACCCTTTTCCTCGATGATCACGCCGTCCCGATCGAGAAACAGAGCCGGCGCGGGACTTGGAAAGCGCCGCACCCGCACATCTCGCCACAGAAGGTCGCTTCCCAAGCGCGAATCCTGGAACATCTCGCGAGCGCTCGCCATTAGAGGTGCTGTGCGAAACTGGGAAGAGTCATATGCAACTCGCGGGCAGCGCAGTTTGAAGCCTCAATACCACATTGTGACCGGAAACGGTACAACGCTGGCCGGCGGAATGAGCGCGCATATGTCGCTGCTGGCGGACGGCCTGGCTAAGACAGCGGAAGTGCACGTCTGGCAGCCCGAGGCCACCGAGTTGGGCGCGCGATGTCCGGCGGTACAGATTCACAAAACTCTGGGCACTCTCTCGATCGGCGATTATGCCCGCACGGGCCGCGCCTTGCGCGCCTTCCCCGCGCCCCGGCGTTTGCTGGTGTACTGGGTCCCGCACGCCTACGGCTACAAATCCATGAACGTTCCCTTTTGCTTCTGGATTTGGGTGCGTTCGGCCTGGCATAAAGATCGCGTGGAATTGATGGTGCAAGAGTGTTTCCATTCCTTCAAAAAGGGGGCCTGGAAACAAAACGTAGCGGCCGCGGTGCATCGCGTGATGGTGATGATGCTTTTGCGCGCCGCCAGTCAGGTTTGGATTGCTCTCCCCGTTTATGAAGCCATGCTGCGGCCCTTTGCGCTGGGCCGGAAGGTCCGCTTCGGTTGGCTACCTGTGCCGAGCAACGTGGCCGTGGTGGACGATCCGGCGGCCGTGGCCAGGATCCGCGCCGAGCTTGCGCCCTCCGGATTCCTCATCGGTCACTTTGGAACCTTCGGTTCCGTGATCACCGAATTAATGGAAGCTCTGGTCCCGGCGCTATTGCGAGGCTTGGATGCATCCCTGGTTCTGCTGGGCACCGGAAGCGAAAAATTTCGCGAGCGGCTGGCGCGGCTGTATCCGGATTTGGCGGAGCGCATCCACGCCACCGGATACATGACCGACTCCGCTCTTTCCAGCTATCTCACTGCTTGCGACGCGATGGTCCAACCTTACCCGGACGGCATCACGGCGCGGCGCGGTTCCTCGCTCGCTCCGCTGGCGCATGGCCGCCCCATCGTAACCAATGTCAGTTCGCAGACCGAGCCGCTGTGGCGCGACACCGGCGCGGTAATCCTGGCGGCACTGACGCCGGAGGCCGTTCTCGAAGCCTTCCGAGAGTTGCGAAACGACCCCGCCGCGAGAGCGC
>JASHQT010000123.1 GCA_030039005.1 Bryobacteraceae bacterium | reverse complement strand
GGCAACGCGATCATGGCCGAAGAGACGCTGTTCAGGACGGAGAAAGAGGCCCAGCGCCGCGTGAATTCGGCGAGCGCTCGGTTTTGGCGCGTGATCAATCCGGGTAAAATGAACCGGCTCGGGCAACCGGTGGGGTATCGGCTGGTGCCGGGCGAGAACTGCCCGGCGTTCGCACAGGCGGATGCTCCGATCATGCGGCGCGCGGGGTTCACGCAGAATCACGTGTGGGTGACGCCATACAGTCCGAAGGAGCGCTACGCGGCCGGCGAGTATCCGAACCAGCATCCGACTGGCGACGGACTGCCGCTGTGGACCCAGGCCAATCGGCCGGTGGTGAATACGGAGCTTTCGCTGTGGTACGTGTTCGGGCACAATCACGTGCCGCGTCCGGAAGACTGGCCAGTGATGCCGGTAGCGATGCTCGGTTTCATGTTCAAGCCGGATGGATTTTTCGAACGCAGTCCGGCGATGGACGTGCCTCCTCCGCCGGCGAAGGATCACTGCTGCCATTGGGACCAGGGGTCAGGCCGATGCGCGGCCCCAATCCCGGAGCTCTCCAGCGCGAGAACTACTGGGATGTGTCGATATTCGATTCCTTTCCGTTGCTCAAGACGATCCTGGTCGTCCAGAGCGACGGCGCGCCGTTCTTCGCGCGATAGCCAGTGATGGTGACGACTTCGCCGGGTTGGACGGTAGACTCGGTCCAGCCTTTGTGGATGAGATGCACCGGACTGGTCATCTCCGCCATCCAGCTTTGCACCCGGCCTTTGTCATCCTTCACGTCGAATTCAATGACGCAATGGGGGTTCACGAAGTGAAAATCGGTGACGGTTCCTGTCAGCGTCACTGTCTTGGTTGTGTCGAAGGCGGCGAATCCATGATGCGCGGCGGCCGGAGATGCCAGGGAAATCAGGGCCACGCTTGCCGCAAGAATCGGAAGGGCGAATTGCTTCATTGTGCCGGTCCATTATCGACCCAGCGGTCGAGTTCCCGCACGTACCGGCGTCCATTCAGAACATACGCGGGAACCGTGACCACCATGTACGATTTGCCGGCCAGCGGACGCCCATTTTTGGCCGTTTCGCTCTTCGCGGAAGCGACCACCCAGACATCAAAGTTGGCCTTGGGACTTCTCGCAGCGGGCGTGAAGAAACCTGAGGGACTGATCTCACCAACGAAATCGGCTGGGCTCCCGGGCTTGGAATAGAAAACTTCGAGCGCCCAAGTGATGTCGCTGGGAGCAAGCGGCCCGAGATCGAGATCGTCCGCGGTGTGCATCTTGCCGTCGGCGCCTCGTTGAAAAGCGATGGCGGCGAATTGCTGATAACCGCGCACGTGCGTTCCGTCGCTAAAGGCAGCCATTGCGGAATCCGGGATCACTTTGATGTAATCGATGCGATCGTAAATTGCGATGGCGCGGGGAAGCACCAGGCGATGGAGGACGACGTCGCGCTGGCCGAGCGGCGCGTCCGGAGCGACGTCAACGTCCGCGACAAGTTCCACGGGCGTGCTGGATACAATACGCCGCACGCGAACGCCCGGCCCAAAATCAAGATCCACGGGCGTGATGCGCGTAGGGAGTTGATCGCCGATTAAACGAACGCGATTGCCGTCCGTTCCCAGCTTTAGTGACGGGCGATCCACCAGGAGCAGGGCGGGGCCGGCGTCCGCACGGCGCAGCTTCACATCCAATCCGAATTCCTGATATTGCCCCCAAAACCAGCGTCCCTCGGCAGTCACCTGGTCCGGGGCGATCCAAAGCACCTCGTGCGCCGCGCTCGACAAAGCATCGGGACTGGATGCATCCATTGGCGTCCCCTCCGACCGTCCACGCCAAGCATTCGCGCCGTAGACGACAGCCCGGCCGGAACGAGTGAGTGAAACCCCATTTTCAACAGCTGTCAGATGGACAGTGGTGTTGTAATCGTCGTCGCCCGTGCGTTCCACTTGCATTTCACCGTAGAACTTCCCGTGACCCGCCATCGAAGCCGTTACAAGCCATCGGCCCGCCAGATTCGAGGTGTGCGGCCGCTTGCTCCAGACATCCCATTCAGGCGTACGGAGCGGCGCCACCTTGGGAAAATATGCGATGGCTTCCGTGTTGAGGGGCAGCTTGAACTCCTTGGTGTGCCACTCGACGATCTCCCTCCAGTCTTCGGCCGATCGCCGCCAGGAGAGGGCGCGGGCGAAGGTATGGCACCTTGCGCAACCATGTTCCAAAGCTTCGTCGGGAATCGTCTCGCGGTGGACGCTGCGATTCGCATCGTAGAGCACTGCTTTGGCTTCTTCCGGCGCCAGCCCGTGATCGGCGCTCAGGTATTGGATGATGGCGTGTGCTTCTGACGGAGTAATCGCAACCCCGTATTGGAGAACCATGCGCTTCAGCGCTTCCTGCCAACCTTCCGGCGTCGTCCTCTCCCAAGAAACCCGCTGCATGTCTCCGTGCGAATCGCGAGCGTGGCAGGCCCCACATTTTGCGATCACGAGCGGATTATTGACTGGGATGCCTGGTTCGGGCGCGTTGGTTTCTGCAAGCGCGATGAAAGAGGCTAGACAGCAAGAGAGGCCCACTTGTAAGGCGCGGACCAGATCCATTCAGCTCCAATTCCCGCAGACCGACGGGGTTTACGCAACCTTCACAGTCTAGCGCAAAGAAGCATATTGCCGCCGCGCTGGGTGCGGCGACCGGGCGATTTATCGTAACCTTACAGTAAGTATGAAACGATTGTTTGGCCTCCTTTGGATCTTCGCGGCCGCCGCCTACGCGGGTACGCTGTATCTTCCAGCGTATCCAAACGCCGTCCTGGTGTTCGATGAAGCGAAAGGCCAGATCGTCGACCGGATTCCACTCCAAACCGGCACGCCCAGGTCCATACGCCTCGCGCCGGATCACAAGAAAATTTATGTCACCACCATCGATCAGAACGGCATCGAGGTGATCGACGTCGCGACGCGCCAGGTGGTGAATCATTTCGTGCTCAACACCGCCACGAAGCAGTTCCGCTTCCGCAGCGGAGCGGTGTCGCCGGACGGCAAGTTGTTCTACACAGTGACGCGCGAAATCGACCGGCTAACCGAGCACTTTGAGTTACAGCCCGCCCAGTACACCGTGATCGATCTGGAGCAGCAGAAGATCCTGAAGACCGCGGATCTGGCGGCCGAAGACCGCGAGGACAACCGGATGTCCTTCGAGGTTTCACCCGACGGCAAGTATCTTTATCAGTTTGGCACCAAGATCAAAATCCTCGACGCGTCGGATTTCAAGCTGGTGAATGAATTGGATCTGGCTGAGCCGGATTACGGCGCGCTCGAAAACGTCCGCCTGGGAAGCGACCTGGACTTGATCAGCCAGCCTGGCATGCACGTTTCGATTTTCAACTCGTCCGATCCGATCGTGCACAATCGCATCTTCGGCCTGGCGCGGTTGAACCTGGAGACGCGCGAAGTGGACTACAATCCGATCGGCCCCGCGCCGGCCGGGATGTCGAGCCTGCAGGTTACGCCGGACAAGAAATTGGCCTACACAGTAGTGACGAGCGGCGGCTATGAGAATAAAAGGTGCGAGTTTTGGAAGTTCGATCTGGCAAGCGACCGGGTGACGCAGCGCGCCGAAGTGCCGTGCCGGACGCGCTTCAGCTTCGGGATATCGAGCGACGGGCAGAAGCTGTATATCTATGGCGCGGGCTTTGACATCGAAGTGTACGATGCGGCGACCTTGAAGTACGAGAAAACCTGGGATCTCAACAACGACGTCACCGGCGGGATCGCGGAGATACCGTAGGCCGCGATCGAGGCGTCCATTTTGGTCCTCCGCACGTCGGCCGGGTGTTCAGGCACTGTACAAATCACCGCGGTCGGCTGGACGGAATGTTTCAGGCCTCTCCTGATGCATACCCGGAGTGCCTCCCCGTCGCAACTTGCACGGCGCAAGCTTCCTCGCGAACATGACCGGGCTGATTGTGCGCACGCTGGAATCGAGCGGGCGGGAATTCGCGAGGCATGCCAACGTTACCGATCCGCATCCGGCCGGAAGCAACACCACGTATTTGGCTGTCGTCGACAAGGACGGCAATATCGCGAGCTGGTTTCAGAGCCTGTATTGCGCGTTCGGCTCGCGCGTCACGGTAGCGGGGAGGGGTTTTGCGCTGCAAAATCGCGGCACGAGCTTTACGCTCGATCCCAAGCGCTCGCCAGCCGCAAGCGTCCGTTTCACAGCGTTATTTCGGCGTTCATGGAAAAGGGCGACGAGCACATCGGCTTCGGGATCATGTGCGGCGCAGTATAGCCCATCGCACACGCGCGGTTCGTCTCGAACTTCGTCGATTACGGCATGGTGCTCCAAGAAGCGCCGGAGGCGCCGCGGCGGGCAGGCCATCCTGCACAACTCGAGGACCAGCGTGAACTATGCCGCATCCGACCCTCGCGCCGATGAAGCCGCGATTCCCGAACCGCTGACGCGCAGCCGCGAGTAATAGACAAACAGCCCGGCGGCCAGCGCCAGAATGAATCCCAGCGTCAGGAACATTTTCAATTCAAACGAGGCGATGGACGAGATCTGGCGCGTGGGCACGAACGCCATCGCAAAGCCGAGAGCGGCCATGCTCAAGCCCGCGGTGGCGGCCACCTGCAACAGAGGCCGGCGAAAATAGCGCGGCTCCGTGTGCTTCGAGAACACGCGCCTCACCAGCGACAGGAACAGATAAACGTAGGAGATCATCTGTAGCGCGACGGCCAGATCAAGTAGCGTCAAGTAGGCTTCCTGCACGGACGCACCGATGAAGCTCATGGCGATGATCGCGGTGGCCAGGAATCCGAACATGATCAATGCGACGTGTGGCGAGTGGTGCCGCGGATGGACCTTGCCGAGCGCTTTGGGCATGTAGCGATCGAGACCGCAGACGAACAGGATGCGCGCCGAGCCGCTTACCCATGCCGATGTGGACCCCGCGATCGACGCCGCCATCAGGATCGCGAGCGGCAGCAGAATCCAGGCCATTCCAAACGATGCGCTCATCCCATCGAGCGCCTGCAACAGGCCCTGCACCACCGCCATCTGCTTTCCCGGCACGGAGGCCAGCAGCGCTACCACGCATCCGCTATACATGAGCGCGCACAGCGCTCCCCCTAGCGCGACACTGCGCGGGATGGTGCGGCGCGGATCGCGAACCTCATCGCCCATAATGGGCCCCAGTTCCATCCCCACCAACGCCAGGCTAATCACGCCGAAGGTGGCTAGCGGAAAATCGCTCAGATGGCTGGGCACGAGATCCCGCAGGTGCAACTGGCCGCGATTCTGGACCGCTGAGACTCCGGCCATCAGCATGAGCGCGCCGCCGATTACCAGCGCGCCAATTCCACCGATGTTATTCACCCATTTGCCGACACCCAGGCCGCGGACGTTTGCAAAGATTGTGACCCACAGCAGTGCGACCGGAAGAAGGAAGAAGAACAGGCGGCTGTCATTGAGCTTGGCCGCAGTGCCGGCACTCAGGATATAGCTGGTGACGCCGGTGACGTAAACGAGCAGCGACGGCACGAAAAACATGTTCGTCATCCAGTAGCACCAGCCGCAGAGGAACCCGTGAAAGTCGCCATAGCTGTCCTTGGTCCAGAGGTAAAGCCCGCCTTCGCCCGGCAGGTGTTCGGCCAGCTCGATGACCGCGATCCCTTGCGGCAAGAAGAATAGTAGAACGGCGGCCGCCATCAGCCAGATCACGCGCGGGCCCGCGACCGCGATCACCGGCACAACGTTGAGATTCACCACGGCGACCAGATACAGCCAGGTCAGATCCATGACGCCGAGCGCGCGGATCAGCGAGCCGGAATTGGGTGCAGTTGGAGTATCCGAAGTAGTTGCCATGCCGGCATGCGCTCACTTTCCTTCGTGGCAGAACTCGCAGCCGGTCCCGGCTTTTCGCTGCCGGTGACAATCGACGCAGCCCGCCATCGTTGTGACGTTAGTGACATTGGCGATGACGTCCATTTGAGCGACTTGGCCGTGGCACGATTCGCATGTTTCGCCCGCCTCAAGATGCGAGCGATGGTTCCAGTAAACGCCCGCCGCGACCACAAAGACGCGGTTCCATGGAATCGGCTGGCCGGAGCTGGCGAACTGGGCCAGCTTTTGGATCGCGGGCTTATCCTTTGCGATGGTCGCGTGGCAGGACATGCATTTTGCCGTGGCGGGGAATCCCATGTGGTCGCCTGGTTCGGGATTGGTGTGGCAGTCGGCACACCTGAGCCCCATGGCGAGGTGCGTTTTGTGGCTATAAGGCAGCGGCTGCGCGGGCGCGGCCGGGCGATCCTGCGCGAAGGCGAGCATGGGCCCCAGCAGCAGCAGGAGAACGCGCACTACGTCAATCCCTGGAGCAGAAGCAACTCCTGCACCGCGCGATTGGCTTCATCGATAGCCTGATTGGTAAACGCGGCGGCGCCGGCGTCGGAGTTCGCGATGGTCACGCGGCCGAAGCGCTGGCGGCCGATCACATGGGGGCGCTGCTCGGGTGGGACGTCGGGGTCGGCGAGCGTGTCGTAAGTATACGCGTAGCCGTAAGGCCAGCGATTTACCGTGATGGCCGCGATGTCTTCGGCCGGATCGAATCCTCCCGGCGAGAGCATGCGCGCGAGCTGCTCGCGAATTTTGAATTCGAACTGCTGGAACGTCGTGTGGAGCAGCTCCTGCGCGCCATG
>JASHQT010000122.1 GCA_030039005.1 Bryobacteraceae bacterium | reverse complement strand
CCTGCTGTCGGTGGGGGTGCTGATTTTACATCGCCACTAATCAGTCTTTGAGCTTATTCGGAACACCTCCGCCGAGACTCGTTCCCAAGGTTCGATTGGTCCATCCACGGCGTGAAATGTTGAATTAATCTTGACGTGCTTGTGTTTATTTATCACTCGCAATCGGTTGGGGTCACGCTGGCGAAGTTTCCTTTTTGAGGTGTGCGAGTTCATATGCCAGTTGTCCCTTGGTGACCGGGATGGTTACCCTCGTGCGTCGCGTTGCGATTTTGGAAACATCGAACACGTACCCGCGTTCTTTCGCTTCATCCGCCACGCTCCAAAGGAAGCTCGCGATAGCGCGGATGGGTTGGCCGGACTGTCGAAATCGATCAAGTTGGGGGTGGCGGCGGTATCCCTTGGTCGCTCCGGCCAAAACCTTTTGGGCAAGAAGCCCCTCGCGCCACAACGCAACCAGGCCGATGCGGTCTAGGAACGAAGGATGAAGGGACCACAGTCGCATTGGGGATCAGTATACTCAGGCGTGGATCGCCATGGTGGACGGCGGGGTGTACCTGGCCCCGGCGGGGTGGGTCGGAGCTTACGGTTTTGGGCGTTTGAAAATATAAGTGAAGGTCGATTCCCTACGGGAATCCCACTTATCTTTGCTGTCGTAATGTCATAAACATCACTGATGGCTAGATGGTATCGTACCTTTGATGTGCTCCTGATCGTATGTGGTGCGCATAGCGTTTACCCAATTGCTCTTCACATCGTCCGGCAACTCTGGCGGCTCCTGAATCTGCCAGACGTTAATGATCGGGATGTTCAAATTACGATCATCCGAATAAAAGAGGTCAATTCTTGACCTCAGTTCGCCGAAAGTTAACTTTGGTAAAGGATAATTCTTCTCAGTTGTCGAATAGTCAATCGCCGCTTCAGTGATGCCCATAATGATACCAACTCTTACGTCCTCCCGCAGTTGTTTCCAATAGTGGCCGTTGAGCAGGCCGATGCTGGTAAACAAGGGCTGCATCTGGTGCGTAACGGGATCAATAGCCACGGCTGGATCGTTCTGCGGCATCGCCGAGCCGCAGAAAAGAATCATTGCAAGTAGTGTTCTCATTTTTTCGGGACCTCCTCCCCACCACTATCGGCTGGAGGGGCTGGGATAATCCTTTGAATATTCGTTAAGAATCCTTCACCAAACAGGGCCGATGGCAGGTTATCGATCCCCCATGGGTATGGTGTGATTCTGTGATTCATGTGACGGGAAAATCCTACCCTACTTTACGACGCATCAGGCGTGATATCGTGCATGGCCGCGTCAAACTCCTCAACGGTGAAGATTTCCACACCCCGACGGTAGGCCGGTGAATCGGTGGACCCGCCCATGACGGACTTTTGGGCCGACAGATCGTCGTAAAAAACCTTCGGGCGCGGCGGCTCCGCACACCTGCTGGACCAGAAACTCCCCGGAAGGTACCTTGGTGCGTCGGGAGAGATGGCCGCCTACTTTTTGGTGTTCTGTGAACCCGTAAAAAAACATGGTCTGGGGGTGGCTCGCGGACTTGAAAGTGGTGACGTCTTCGGACGATCCCGTTTAGGAAATTGATCATTGCCGCTACCCCTGCTCCCGGCCCATTCAAGGAGGTCGAGACATGCCAGAAAAAGAGAAGAGGACGCGCGCGCGGTCGTCGGGCGGTCTTTCTACGATTAATGACCACGCCGCGGGGCTGGACGTTGGATCTACGTGTCATGTTGTTGCCGTGCGCGGCGACCAAGACGACAGGCCGGTGAGGACGTTCCGAAGTTTCAGTGGCGATCTCCACCAGATGGCGGACTGGCTAACGAGTGTCGGAATCAAGACCATCGCGATGGAGTCCACGGGCGTCTACTGGATCCCTGTCTTCGAGATTCTCGAGGATCGAGGCTTTGAAGTGCTTCTGGTGAATGCTCGCGATGTCAAGAACGTGCCGGGACGAAAGACCGACTGCGCTTGCCCCCTGGGCTGACACAAACAGTTAAGACACTGTTGGCCGTTCGCTGAAAAATCCTCGACCGGCAAAACGACTGTAGCGCATACTGATTCCCGGCTGGTGAAGCGGAGGCGAGCTCTGCGGGAGCGCAACTCGCCGAGGAATAGCCGGCCGGAAACTCATCGAGACGATGGGTGGGGGCGGCAGCCGTAGTCGCCCCCAAGCTTGTTTCGCGGAAAGACCACATCGGACGATAGATTTCCCGATGCCTGGAAAAACTCATAGAGAAAGCTGCCGGGCAGCGGCCTCCTTTTCAAAACGGGCGGGCGGCACGTAGCCGAGTGCCGAATGCAGCCGCTTCTGTTTGTAGATCTTTTCCAAGAACTCGCGGATCGACGCGCGCGCCTCGGCCAAGTCCCGGTATTCGTTGCGCAGCACTTCTTCGTACTTGAGCGTTTTCATGAACGACTCGCAGGCCGCGTTGTCCCACGGGTTGCTTTTGCGCGACATGCTGATGTCGATGCCGTTGGTTTTGAGCAAGTCGGTGTAATCGTTGCTGGCGTACTGCGAGCCACGGTCGGAATGATGCACCAGGCCGGGCTCGACTGTGCGGCGCGACAGCGCCATGCGTAGCGCTGTCAACGTGAGCGAATCTTCCATGTTGCGATCCAGCGCCCAGCCAATCACTCGGCGCGAGTAGGCATCCAGAATCACAGCCAGGAAGACGAACTCGTCGCGTAGCCGGATGTAGGTGATATCGGCCCGCCATAGTTGATTGATCGCGGTCAGGATCATGTCCCGCGCCAGGTTGGGATACACCTTGCGGGTGTGGTTGGAATCGGTGGTAACGATGAACTTGCGCTTGCGCACGCACAGCAGGTTGTCCTCGCGCATCAGCCGGTAGACGCGCTTGGGGTTCACCTTCCAACCGCGCTCGCGAAGTTCCTTGGTTATGCGTGGCCGTCCGTAGCAGGGCCATTCCAGCGCGATCTTCTGGATCGCGTGCGCAAGTCCATGTCCGGATCTGGCCCTGGTTCGGCGTCCGTGAAGCGATAGAAGCCAGACCGGGAAACCCGGCCCAGCTTCAGCATGCGTTCGACGGTCAGTCTGCCTCCGGCCTTCATTTCTTCTTGGACCTTTTGGTAGACCGCGGCTTTCCAGTCAACGCCTGCAGCATCCGCTGTTCCTCGATGCGCTGCAAGCACCCCTTCAAAAAATCGAGCTCCAGCGCCTGCTGGCCGATCTTACGTTCCAACTCGGCGATCCGCCCTTCGGACCAGCGCTGCTTGCCGTTACCCGGAAACACATTGCCAGGCCCCTGGCGGAACTCACGCCGCCAGCGGTGTAGCACGTTGGCGTTTACCTCCAACGCCCGCGCCACCTCGCCGATGGAAACCCCTTGCTCCAGCCGCCGCACTGCGGCCAGCTTAAACTCCTTGGTGAACGTCCTTCTCGACAACCCCATGACTCAATTCTCCCTTGGATGGATTTTGAGTCTTAACTGCTTGTCTCAAAAATGGGGGCAAGTCCAGACGTCAACGATGCTCAATGGCTGCAGCAGCTTCACCAACACGGACTTCTTCGCGGAAGCTTTCACCCCCGCGCCGAAGTCGCTCAACTGCGGACCTATCTGCGTCTTCGAGAGCGGATGGTCGAATACGCGGCCGCTCACGTGCAACATATGCAAAAGGCTCTCATGCAGATGAACGTGCAGCTTCACCATGTCGTATCGGACATCACCGGAGCAACGGGGCTGCGCATTGTTCGAGCGATTGTCGCTGGCATTCACGCTCCGGAGCAACTGGCCGCCTATCGCGATGTTCGCTGCGGCGCGACCGAAGAGACGATTCGTGAAGCACTGACAGGAAACTACCGTGCCGAACATGTCT
>JASHQT010000121.1 GCA_030039005.1 Bryobacteraceae bacterium | reverse complement strand
ATCCCACCAGCCCCTCCAACCGGCGAGTATCGATTGTAGTGAAATATCTGGCCCCGGGCGACAGCGTGCAGACGCCGCCGCACACCACCGGATCAGAGGCGGAAAAGCCTTCCCCTTTGTCCGGCAAACCAGCGGCGCCGCAGCCTGCCCCCGCAAAACCTGCGCTCGAAAAACCGTCCCCCATGCCCGCCAAGGCCACCGCGCCTGCGCCTCCGCCCGCAAGAACCGAACGCTAGCTGGGGTTCCCGCGCTTTTATTGGCTGAATTGGAGCTCTTTGTTAAAATTGAGGTTGAGTCCCAGTAATACCGGGCGAGCGGATCGGCGGGAAAACCCTTGCTTCGCCCCGCTGCCCTGTTTATACTGGCTTTTTTGCCGATGATGAATGTGAGCATGACACCGCGGGATGACTTGGATCCATTGGCGCCGCAGCGCGAGGCCGCCATGTTCTACGGCCTTTTCCTGCGCGGCCACTCGGCGGAAACCCTGCGCCGCGATATCGATGTTCCCAAGCCCGTGCTAGAGAAGTGGTTGAATCGGCATTGCTACGAAGGCGGCTTCCGGGACGCGCTTCGCCGCGTGTATCATTACCGCAAACAGGTGTTGGCCATCTTCGATGAGCTGGTTCTGAACGAGAAGAGCCGGCCGCCCTTCGTGCACTGAGCCGCGAAAAAGTAACCTCTTTTTCACTTTCCTGGGCCAAGCTTCCCCTACACTGAAAAAGATGAAACATTCTCATACGCCGTCATTGCCTGAAGAGCCAGCAACAGACGCCGCCGATCCACAAGCCAAAGAGCGGCTGCTCTCTACGCCCACGCGCCCCTTCGACCCCGTGGGTGCATCCAGCGCCACCGAGATCCTCACCCGCATGCAGGGCACTGCGTTCCAGGGCAAGCAGCTCGGGCTGGCATTCGAAGTGTGGAAGAAGATGCTGGGCGATCGCTGCACCATCATGATGGGTATGTCGGGCGCCATGGTGCCGGCCGGAATGCGCCGCCTGGTGGTCCGCATGATCGAGAATCGCCTCATCGACTGCCTGGTTTCCACCGGCGCCAATTTCTTCCACGATTTCCACGAAACCATGGGCAATTTCCATTACCAGGGGTCGCCCGCCATCGACGACGTGCTGCTGGCCGAAAACTTGGTAGATCGTATGTACGACGTGTTGGCCGACGAAGAAAAATTCCGCCAGCACGATCAGTGGATCGGCCGCTTCGCCGCTTCGCTCGACCCATCGCGTCCCTACACTACGCGTGAATTTCTCCATCTGCTCGGCTTGGAATTGGCCAAGCACGCCAAAGAAGATGGCATTGTGTCGGCGGCCGCGAAAGCGGGCATCCCGCTGTATTGCCCGGCCGTCGCCGACAGCTCCATCGGCATCGGCATCGCCGCGAATCGCTATGCGGGCGGGAACAAGTTCACCTTCGACGTTATCGGCGACGTGGTGGAAACCGCGCGCATTGTGGCCGAATCCCCTGCCACCGGCGTCATCTACTTCGGCGGCGGTACGCCGAAGAATTTCGTGCAGCAGACCGAGGTGACCGCCATCATCATGAACACCGGCGTCACCGGCCACAAGTACGCCATCCAATGCGTGACCGACGCGCCGCATTGGGGCGGCCTCTCCGGCTGCACGTTCGAAGAAGCGCAGAGCTGGGGCAAGATCGCCAAAGACGCTTCCATGGTGACCTGCCATTCCGACTCCACTATCGCCATGCCGATTCTGGTATCGGCGCTGCTCGAAAATCGCGAGCTCGTCGCCAAGCGCCACCGGCCCGGCTTCACGCACGGCCGAGAGTTAGGAATCCAACCATGAAAATTCCGATGTACCAGGTGGACGCCTTCGCCGGCCGCGTCTTCACCGGAAATCCCGCCGCAATTTGCCCGCTCGAAGCCTGGCTTCCCGATGACCAGATGCAGGCCATCGCGGCTGAGAACAACCTCGCCGAGACGGCTTTCTTCGTGCGCAATGGCTCGGGATACAAACTGCGCTGGTTCACACCCGCCGTTGAAGTGGATCTCTGCGGACACGCGACGCTGGCATCGGCCTATGTGATTTTGAACGATCTCACACCGGGCGAGCGCTCCGTTTCATTTGAAACGAAGAGCGGGACGCTGACAGTCACTCGCTCCGGCGATCTCTACTCGCTCGATTTCCCTTCGCGCCCGCCGCAAGCCTGCGAACCGGTCCCGAGCCTCGCTCCCGCGCTCGGTGGCGAGCCGGAAAAAATCCTCGCGGCGCGCGATTACTTCGTCGTCTATGCGACCGAGCAGGAGCTCCGCGCGCTCAAACCCGACATGCAGGCGCTGATGAACATCGATCGTTTCGCCGTCATCGCCACCGCGCCGGCCGGCGCGCAAAGCCCGGACGCCGATTTCGTATCGCGCTTCTTCGCTCCCGCCAAAGGCGTGCCCGAGGATCCGGTCACCGGCTCAGCCCACTGCACGTTGATTCCGTATTGGTCCAAACGCCTGGGCAAGAAAAAGCTGCACGCCTATCAGGTTTCGCCGCGCATGGGCGAGCTATGGTGCGAGGATCGCGGCGAACGCGTGGTCATTTCGGGCAAAGCCGTGCGATTCTTTGAAGGTACGATCTTCGTCTAATAGCGGAGGGATTACCTTGGCTGAAACCTGTTCGGCGCAACGCGTCACCGTCGATTCCATCGAGATCATTCGCCTGTCCGATCCGGGGCACGGCCTGGAAGTTTCCATCTGCCCATCCATCGGTAATATCGCATACGACCTGCGCGTACGAGACCAACCGATCCTGCTGTCCCCCGGCCACTTGAACGAATGGAGGCAGAACCCCTCGCAGTTGGGTATTCCGTTCCTTGCGCCCTGGGCCAATCGGATCGAAGGCGACTCATACTGGGCCAACGGCAAGCGCTACCTGCTGAATCCCGACGCCGGCGAAATCCGGCGCGATCCCAATGGCCTGCCCATCCATGGCCTACTGCTGTTCACGGGTGCCTGGCGCGTCGGCCGGCTTCAAGCCGATGAACACGCCGCCGAAGTCGCAAGCACGCTCGAATTCTGGCGTCATCCCGAATGGATGGCGCAGTTTCCCTTCGCGCATACCATCCGCATGACGCACCGGCTGTACGGCGGCGCGCTCGAAGTTCGCACCGCGATCGAGAATCATTCCACCGATCCGATGCCGCTCGTGATCGGTTTTCATCCCTGGTATCAAATCTCCGATGTCCCGCGCGATCGCTGGAGGATCCATCTGCCGGTGCGCGCGCACTACACGTTGTCTGAGAAACTGATCCCGACGGGCGAATCGAAGTCCATCGATTTTCCCGATCCCACGCCGCTGGCCGGGCGCCAGTTCGATGACGTGTTTGGCGGCGTGGATCACAGCGCCGAATTCGTGCTCGAAGCCGACGGACGTAAGATCTCGGTGAAGTACGGCGAAAAACTCCCGATTGCGGTGGTCTACGCGCCGCCCACACGCAACGTGGTGTGTTTCGAACCCATGACCGGCCTCACCAACGGCTTCAACCTCGCGCACGAGGGAAAGTTCGCCGAACTCCAAAGCATCGCACCGGGCGCGACCTGGACCGAAAGCTTCTGGATCCGCCCCACCGGCTTCTGACCGTTATTCCTCGTCTCCCTTGTCTTCCGGCTCGTGCGCGAGCACGAGCTTGTATTCCCAGCCGCGCCCCGGCGCGACCTCAGTGCGTCAGATCGTAGACAAAGTAGTTCGCGGCAATTCTGTACGCCAGCGACGAATATTTCTCCGGATACTGCGGATTGTCGGCGTGCTCCCACGCGTCGCCCAGGTCCATGTTGTGGCAGATCGCGACGATGATGCGCCCTTTGTCGTCGCGGATGCAACGCCAGTGCGGGACCTTGCCGGTCTCGCCATCTTCATATGTGAGTCCGGTTTCCAGGAACTGCGCGCCCGGCACCTGGAAGCGGTCCTGCAAATCGAACAGCGTGTGAAAAATCGGATCGTTATCCGGAATATCTTCGATCTTCGCGCCCGGTAGCACCCGCATCATGCTGGCCAGGAAAGTGTCCCACTCCCGCACACCGTGATACGGTTCGGTGCCGTGAAAATCGTCGCACATGAAGAATCCGCCACGCATTAGATACTCGCGCATTTGCGCGGCATCCTGATCCCGCAACTGCCAGTGCCCTACCTCGACGCCGTACAGCACCGGCCAGTTGTACACGTCGTCGGTGCCATCCAGCGTCACCACCTGCTCGGCCGACCGCGTATCGATGCGCGTCAGCCTGCGGATGCCCGCCAGCAAATGCCGGTCCGAGCGCGGATAGTCCATCGTCCAATAGCCCGGGAATTCTTCCCCGTTGCGATAATACAGCGTGCGGAAGGGATAACCGTAAATATCCGGATAACGCAGCCGCGCCCGCACCCATTCGTGCTTGTCCTGCCAGTCCGGGGGCAGTGGAAAATTATTGTATTCGATGGCTGGATATTCTTTGAAGGGCTTCTGCGCGCGAAGCACGCCCCAGGCTGAGAGAATCGCCACAAAACAGAAGGCGAAGGTGACGCGAAAACGCATGGTCCGCACCGGGTGCGACTTCAGAATAACACGCTCGCACCGCCGGCCCGTGCGCCAGCCGTTACGATCTCGCCGCAGCCCGTTACAATTCAGGTGTGCAGCTCACCCCGACCGACTGGCTGGTGGTCGCCCTTTACTTCCTCTTCAACCTCGCCATCGGCTTCTACTACAAATCGCGCGCGGGCAAAAACGTCAGCGAATTCTTCCTCTCCGGACGCAACGTGCCCTGGTGGCTCGCCGGCACCTCGATGGTGGCGACGACGTTCGCCGCGGACACGCCGTTGGCCGTCACCGGCATGGTGGCGATGGGCGGCATCGCGGGCAACTGGCTGTGGTGGAATTTTGTCGCGAGCGGCATGCTCACGGTCTTCTTCTATGCCCGGCTGTGGCGCCGCTCGGGCGTAATGACCGACATCGAATTCACCGAAATTCGCTACTCCGGCAAACCCGCCGCCTTCCTGCGCGGCTTCCGCGCGCTCTATCTCGGCATCCCCATCAACTGCATCATCCTCGGTTGGGTGAATCTCGCGATGGTCAAGATCCTGGAGTTGGTGCTGGGCGTCACCAAACTCGAAGCGCTCGCCATCGTGATGGGCATGATCGCGCTCACGTCCTTCATCTCCACGCTCTCCGGACTCTGGGGCGTACTGGT
>JASHQT010000120.1 GCA_030039005.1 Bryobacteraceae bacterium | reverse complement strand
CTTGTCTTGGCAATGGATTTCTTTGCCGGCAACGCCGCCTTGTCCTGGGCGTATGACGTTATGCAGGCCAATGCCGATTGCGAATGCTATATCACCACTCATGCGTGGCTGACCGCTCGTGGAACGCAATTCGAGAGAACGGACGGTTATGGGCCGGACTTCTACAAAATGTCTGATGCACCCTACTCGAACTCCGCCGCCGAAGCGTGGAGCTCTGTAGGAATCAACACCTGGTCAAACTTGTTCGGAATTTTTGGCGGCCACGATCTTTGCGGCCGCAAAAAAACAGACCCGTCAGATATCATCCCTTCCGCATGGTATTGGCAGCAGACTCCGGTTAAGAGCAATAGTTCGCGCGGGCAGACGGTACACCAGCTTTTTGTCAACTCTCAGGAACTGGACGATGAATGCAGTCTCGCGGTCAGTAACACAAATGGAACAGGGCAACTCGCGAGTGTTTTCCTGCTTAGTCGCCGGCCCGCATTGGGATTACTGGAAGCCCGGATGATATCCACGCACACGGGGGACTGGTTTGGTTCAAGGCCCCCATCCTTCCCTGATGGAGCGAGTTGGAGCGCTACCGAAACGCTTTTGTTTTCAGTGCCGTTCAAGGGCCTGCGTGGCTGAACGAATCGTCCATAATACACCGGGCTGCAATCGGGTGATGCAGTTGAAGTTGGGAAACGCCGAGGGACCAGGAGCGAGTAGTTAATTCGAGAATGTCCCACTACGGCGCATGGAACCATTGCAGCGCGATCGGGGCAGAACGCCCGCTTCGCGCCTTTTCAAACACCAGATTGTTTCCGTCGGCGCCCATTAGCATCGGCCCGGTTTGCCAGACCAACTTCCACATATGCGCGGCGCGGTCGAGTTCATACAGCTCGTTTTCGCGGCCGGAAAGAAACACGCGATGGTCGTCCGTGACCGCCAAACGCACCGGGTCAGGAACCTGATCGTCGGTCCGAATCCGATCCAACACGTTTCCGTTCCAGTCGAGTTCGACCCATTCCATGCCGGGGCATTGCATCCCCGAGCAAACCAAAACATCGACGCGATCGCCGGTAACTGCAATCTCCGGCCCGGCTCCTCCGGTTCCGGGTTCGAGTCCTGGCGGGAATGAAGATCGCGGAAGGAACGCCTTTAATTCCGTGCCTTCGGACGAGAAGTGTCTGACAATCCTGTAGTCCTGATGATTATTCTGCCAACCCAACGTCCAGATTGAGCCATCCGGCGCGATCGCAATGTGTCCCGGGAAGTATGGGCTCGTGCTGTTAAATCCTGTGTCCCGGCCCGTGCGATCCAAAAATAGAAGTCCGGCCAGGAGTTTGGATTGGCTTCCGAGAGCGGTTGCCGCGACAACGGCGCTGCCGTCAGCATTAAAGTCCATGTCTTCTACAATCGATTGGCTGCCATCAGGTACTTCGATGCTCGCCTGATAAGCAAGACTGCCGTCGGGAGCCCACGCGGAAAAACCGTAAAGGCTCAACCACGCCGACGCGCCACTTCGGCCGAGGGGAGGGAACGTAATCAAATAACCGTGCCGGAATACCGGAACCTGGGAATGAGGGAACGGCGCGGCCTGCGTCGTTAATTCGCGAACCGGCGCGTCTGCCGCGCGCGCGCAAAAAACAATGACGATGCCAAGCAAAAACCAGCGCATCGGCGGGGTACCTTCATGGGGCGACAATCGCCAGTGCGGGCGCCGCGCCCAGGGTGAATTTGCGCCTCTCTCGTAGTGTACGTGCATCCAGTTCAAGAATGGCCTGCTGCTTCGGCACGAAGGCATAAAGGAACCAGCCGTCGGCACTCAGCGTGGCGCTCCAGAAAGGAACGCTCGTTTGTACCGTCGCGAGCTGCTTCCAACTGTCCGTGTCGAATACGTGAATGCTGCTCGATGTCGCCGTGTTGTCCGGCGCCGGCGGGCCATACCCTAGATAGACCTTGGTCCGATCGGGCGAGAGAGGCCAATCCAGGCCAAAAACCGTCCAGGGAGCCGTGCATTTTTCTTCCCCCGCGCGGGTTGCTCCCGTCGATGTGAATTCGTGCGTGGCGAGGTTCATGGTGTCGATCGCGCCAGTGCGATTGACTACGGCAAGTTCGTCCTTCACCGGCAGGGCTAGGGCGACCGGGCAACGCGGGGTTCCGGGAAGATTCGCGACTACGTGCGATCTCAATCGAGAATCCGCGTCGAGACGGATCGAATGAAGCGTATTGTTGCTGGAACAGAGGACTTCAAGTTCGCCGGCGCCGGATGACGGGACAAAACCGCCCGATCTGCAATCGTCGATTGCGATCCTGGTTGTGGAAAAACTTTCGTGTGTCGTATCGAACGACCAAACCTGCAGGCCCGCCTTCTCGGGAGGGAACGGAGAGGGCTGAAGAATGCGCAAGGTTTTGCCGTCGGATGAAACCGTGACGCGGTTGAACGGCGGGAGCGTCTGGTACCAGGGCGTGTACAATACGCGGTCCGGGAAACCAATCTCGCGAACGGAGCCATCGGCAGTGTTGATCACGGCAAGTTCGCCGTTCTCCCGTTCGCCCGAAACGATATACAGCCGGCTCCCATCCGGCGAAAGCGCGATATCCGGCTGATAGCCTGTGCGAATGCTTCCCATCACTTTCGCGATCGCGGGATCGAACAGCCAGACGCGCGATCCCGCCGATTCAGGCTGCGCGTCGAGCACGTAGAGCCATCCTCTACGCGGCCGCGTCCAGCTTTCCACCGTGGTCTTCGGCGCGGGGTAGCCGATATGAGGCTCGCTCTCCTCCGATTCGGCCTGTGCAATCTGGGACTTCATCAATGTATCCCAGGCGGGTGACGCGTAGTTCCATTTGCCATCGTGTCCTTGACGAAGAACGGTGCCGACATTCAGCGCCCAAACCGCGCTGCGGTTGCTTGGCAGATAGATGAGCGCTGGGCCGGTTGAGCTGCTCGGGTAATAGTACAGCACGCAGGTTTTTCTGACGTCGTTTTCGCCGATCAACGAGTAGAAGGATACTTCGTACGGCCACGGTCCTTGGGGTGGCTGATCGATGGGCGGGCGCGACGTATCGAGGAAAGGGTCGCTCCAGGCGTGGCTCAGCTCCAAAATATGAGCGTCGGTTACGGTAATCGTCCCTATTAGGCTGCCGCCTGAAACCGTGATCTTGACCGTCTCCGCTTTGGCCAGAGCATCCCGCGGAACAAACCACAGAATGATCCAGCAGAGCAGGCTGGCGGCTGCGCTCAATTTACCGGCATGCGCCTGCATTGTATGAGCTTTCGATCGCGGACCAGAAGTTTTGCGCCGCACTGGACAGCGCCGGGTTGTCCGCGACTATGCGATCAAGAATAGGACCGAGGAAACGGCCATACGGTTTGGCTTTTTCGAGGTCCCCGGCCAGCAACGCGTTCCCGACCGCCTGCGTCACCTCGGGAGTAATCAGCTCGATTCGTCCCACAAAGACCCTAGCTACTTGCGTTGGCGCGGGGTCCACGTGCAAAGGAAGAAAAGCATCGACCGCGCGGGAAGGGACGATGTAGATGAGCCGCGCCCCTGGTTCAAACCACGAATCCCGCCACGTCTCCACCATGGCTTGCGCCTCTTTCGGAAACAGCCCTTGCGCCACCAGCGCCTGTTCAAGCTCCTCGCGCAGCGCGGGCAGAGAATTGTCTAAGGGAGGTAAATCCACAACGGTGTCATTTTGTAGTCCGCCGAGGTTGCGATAACCGATTTGCCCGTCGCGGTTCTGGAACAAGATCACCATTGGCACTGCTTCGGCGTTGTGATTTTCGATGGCTACAGAGCCATTCCCGTCGACGCGAGCCGTGAGCGGAACCGGAAATCGTCCCACGCCCCGGTAAAACAGGAATTTTTCGTGCTGGTCGCCGACCGCTAGCGGAGCGCTGTCAGTTCCACGCGCCGCGTAGTACCGGCTGGGAGAATTCTCGGTGGGCAGCGCCGGAGAAGTATTGGGCCGCACCTGAATGTTCGGCCATTCGATCGCGCCCGTCAACGTATTCAGTGACGTGTCGATTCCGTTCAGGCTTGGCTCCAATCGATGTGTGGCTCCATCGGCGCGGTCTTTCTGAAACACTTGATAATCGGCCTTGGGATACCATTCCGTGATCAGCCCGTTCGGGAACGAAACCTTTACACGAGCCGCGAATTGTTCGGAACTGTAGAAATAAATCACCGGCGTTTCCATTCGCACAGTTCCCGTAACCCGCCATTTAAAACAGCGGAATCCGAAGTCGTTCACGAAGCGGGGAAGGTCGTCCTTGCCGCCCAATGCGTCCCAGTCAATGGCTGCGCCATCGGGACCCGCTATGGAAGTAAATGTTCCCCACTCATGGACGACAAGATCGCTCGCGGGCGTTGACGGAATTTCGGCCGCGCGGAGAACGCAGGAGCTCAGGGCAAGCACGCAGAGATAAGCGAGGTGTTTCATTTTTGCCCCTCGTCCTTCGCGAGCGCCTTCAACGAGGCATCTACCTCCGCGTCCGACGCCGGGTGCGGAAAGAATTTTGCGGCGTCCCGCAGGATGCCTTTGGGGCCGAAGGGCACGATCGCTCCGGCGCTCTCACCGGCACAGGTCCCTCTGAGGCTCACAACCCAAATTCCGCCCGGCGGCCAGTTCTGGTCTACCGCATACACCCCGGGCTTGGATGCCGGCATCACGTGCAAAACGATGGACCGCCGCGCTCCGTTCACCAGCCCTTCCGCCGTTGCACTAATCTTTGCTTTCGCGGGCTCCGCGCAGTTTTCGGTGCGTAACGCGAAGGCCGCGCTTTTGAAGCGGAAATCCTGGGACGCCACTGCGTTGCCTACGGTAAACGTGAACCCTTGGGCGAGGAGGAGACCGGTGAGGCCGAGACCGACGATGCAACACTTGAACATCGGGAACTCCTTTCGGGATGGTTAGACTCCAGCCGTGGCAGTTTTCTTCCTGGCTCACCATTTCCATGCCAATTCGTCCTTCAAGGCCTTGAGCGTCTCGGGATCAAGTTGCAGCGCCCGCTCGCGCGAAACGCCCGCTGGGATTGGAACCAGTGCCGCGATGCGATCATATACCAGCCGCCGCTCTGGAACATCCACCCGCTGCAGCAAATGCCACAGGGTCAAGGTATCGCGGACCCGTGCCAGCGCGAGAATCGTTTTCAGCGCGCCTTCCTGGTCTTTCGCGAGGCCGAAATCGTCCACGGC
>JASHQT010000119.1 GCA_030039005.1 Bryobacteraceae bacterium | reverse complement strand
TGCAATTTCACCACCAGGCCCGGCACTCCCGAAGCGCTCACCAATCCCACCACGCACATGACATTCAGCTACGCGACGCAAGTGGTGATCCTGGACGACGACGGGCATCTCGAGCGCGTGGTGGCCGCGCACGACGTCGGCCGCGCGATCAATCCCAAGGGCTGCGCGGGGCAAGTGGAAGGCGGCGTTCACATGGGCCTGGGCTACGCGCTTTCGGAAAATTTCCCCAGCACCAACGCCATCCCCGATTCGCTGTTGCTGCGCGATTGCGGCATATTGAAAGCCAAAGACACGCCCAGAATCGACGTCATCCTGATCGAAGTTCCCGATGAAGTGGGCGGCTACGGCGCCAAAGGCGCGGGCGAAATCGGGCTGGTGCCGACCGCGGGCGCGGTGGCCGGCGCGCTCTACGCTTACGATGGCGTCCGCCGCTTCAGCCTGCCCATGGACGATGCGCCCGCCGCTCAGCCGTCGGTTCCCAAGTCGCGGCGCCGAGTGCCAGTCCTCGCCGGCGGTTAGAATTCATGGCCGGGCTTGCGGCGGAGGGGGAGGAAGCTTCGGCGCGAGCGGCGGTTGCGGCCCCACGACACTGGTGAGCGCGGCGTAAGCGCACTCTTCATCCTGGTTCGATCCGCCCACGCCGATGGCGCCGATCATCTGATCGTCGACCACGATGGGCAATCCACCGGATGTCGGAAACACGCCGATATCGGACCAGCGCAGTTGCAGAGCCAGATTGTTCGCCACCATATTGGCGCGTGCATGTGTGGAATCGCGCGTGTAGAGCACGCTTTTCGCCTTGAGCAGCCCGGTTTCGACGTTGATCGGAACCTGGCCGTCCATGCGATGCGCGTGCACAATCTGGCCGGTGGGATTGAGGATGAACACGCTTACCGCAATGTTGTGCTCTTTGGCGTAGTCCACGCAGGCGTTGACGATCTTTTCAGCCGTGTCCGCATTGATCTCTCGCGTCATGGCTTTTTTGGCTGCGGGGCCCGAGATCACGAACTTGTCGATGTTGGAAGAATTTTGCGCGAGCGCGGCGCCCGTCATGCAGGCGAGCGTTATCGTAAAGATTTTCACGGTCATGATCTTGTCTCCTTTGGGATCTATTGCAGCGAAGCCGCGTAGGCGGAAATCGCGAGGATGTCGCCGGCCGTCAGATTGGCAACCACTTTCTTCATCAGCGCCGACGATGTGCTGTGATTCGTGCCGGTTTGGAAAGCGTAAAGCTGGCGGGCGACATAGGCCGGATGCAGCCCGGCGATGCGCGGTACGTCGCCGAGGCCCTGTAAATTGTCGCCGTGACAAATCGCGCACTGAATAGTTTTGCCGCCTGCGCCGTTCTTCACCAGGGCCTCGCCTTTGAATAGGCTGCCCTCGGGAACGTAGGCGATGAACCCGGAGTGCGGGTCGCGGCTGGTGGCTCGCGCGACGTCTTGCGGAACTTCGACAATGCGATTGCCCAACGGCTCGGTGCCGCCGCCGGGCAACGGCAATCGCTGCCGGCCCTTCACGCTGACGTAGCTTTTGGGCACCGTGTCGGTTTCCTCCACCTTGATCCAACCGCCGGGCTTCAAGGCCGCGAACCATTCCGCCGCTTCCCGGATGTCTTCGTCCGGCATCGCTTTCGCGATCGCGTTCATGCGCGCCGGATCGATGCGCGCGCCGCTTTTGAAATCGTTCATCGTATGAACGATATATTCGGCGTTGAGCCCGGCCAGATCGGCCGATTCCTGATGGCCATGGCCGGACATCAGATGGCAGGCGCCGCAGGCGAGCGCTGCTCCCTTGCCGTGCTGAATAATCGAGGGCGGCTGCGCATGCTCGTCAGGAAACCAATCGGGCGGATTCGAAAGATCGTCGATCTGGGCGGCCGTATATTCTTTGGAGCTGCCGGGAATGCGAATCGGACCGCTTTCTTCGACCGCGGGCGGCTGTTGCTTGTCGGGAGTGAGGAACGCCCAATCGGGCCGCGTGGTCTGCGCGTTCAGCACGGTAGCCGCGGTAAGAGCGGCCAGCGCCAAATATCTCGACATGGAACGGCTCCTTAGGCGGGGACGGCTTGTGCGCCAATCTTGTGGGCAAGCACCTTTGCGACGACAGACCGGAACTCTTCGTCCGTCAAAAGGCGCTTGTGTTCGAGCGAAAATTCCTTGACTCCCGCCACCACCTGCAGCGCTTCTTCCTCGGTGGCCTGCACACCGATTGCTTTGAGCGCGGCCTTGATGGAATCGATGCCGCTTCCTTTTCCCAGCACGACTTTGGCCGGCGGCTGCCCGACGACGTCCCAATGGAACGGGAACAGCTCGGTAGGGTGGTCGGCCCCGCAGTTCTGCCACCAACTTGCGATGATGCCGGACTCGATCTGGAACAACTGTTCGCCAACCACCGGACGGTTGCTCGCTACTTTGTGTCCGGAAAGCTGCTCCACGAGCCGCGCCAGCCCGTACAGCTTGTCGTACTTCAGGCCGGTTTCGATGCCGTACAGCGTGAGCAACGCCATGGCGGTCTCTTCGATCGGCACGTTGCCCGCGCGCTCGCCCAATCCGAGCACGGTGGAATGCACCACTTCCACCCCCTCGGCCAGTGCCATGATGGTGTTCGCGATGCCCATTCCGAAATCCATGTGGAAGTGAGCTTCCAGCCGCTTGTTGACCCGCTTCTTCACCTCGCGCACCAGGTATTGCATAGCATGCGGCGAGACGACGCCGAAAGTGTCCACCAGCGCGAGCGCATCCATGTGTCCTTCATTGGCCACGCGCAGGATCAGATCGAGAACCCATTTCATCTCGGCGCGGCTGAAGTCGATCGGAAAGAACACCACTTCAAGACCCTGCGAATGCGCGTACGCCGTCGATTCGATGGAAAGATCGATGGCCCGTTCCAGCGGCCATTTGTAGGCATACTCGATGATGTGCGTGCTGGAGGGCACTTCCATCACGATCCCTGAGACTCCGCAATCCACCGCGCGCTTGACGTCGTCCACCATGCAGCGCGAGAACGCAAAAATCTGTGGTCCCAGGTTGCGCTTCACGATTTCCTTGATGGCGGAGGTGTCGCTCGGTGACACCACCGGCATGCCGGCTTCAATTCGATGCACGCCGGCTTCGGCCAACGCTTCGGCGATCCGAATCTTATCGTCTTTGTTAAAGATGACGCCGGTCTGCTGCTCTCCATCCCGCAGCGTGATGTCGTGGAACTTGATTTTGTCCGCGAAATGGAGCTGATCGCGGACCGCGCTTTCAAAATCCCAAGGGCTGACGAACCATTGATCCGTCTTCCAGGGTTGCTGTTGTGACATGAGGTCCTCCAAACGAAGAATTATATGACCGACGGACCCTTGAGCGCTTCCGGATTCACCGGAATCCGCGGCCGCTGTCCGCAGAGCAAGCCCACGACTTGCTCCGCGGCTCGGGTCCCGCAAATCTAACAATGAAGCTCATTTATGTTCCGGGCCGCTTGCCGTAATCGGAATACCCCGGCATGGGGTCCACCACGGTGATCTGCTGCACCGGAAAATTCGACACGATCTCCACCCCGTCCTTATGCACGATCAGCATCTCCTCGATGCGCACGCCCCACTGATACGGCTTGCCGTGCTGCGTCTCCAGCGCGAACACCATGCCTTCCTTGATCTCCAGCGGATGATCCAGCGACCAGATGCGCGATATCACCGGCTGATC
>JASHQT010000118.1 GCA_030039005.1 Bryobacteraceae bacterium | reverse complement strand
AATGGCAGTGGCGCGTTCTGCTGCCGGTTTCGGCGCTGCTGGAGTTGGCGGCATTTCTGATCTTTTTCCGCACCGTGTCGGGACACCGCGCGGCCGGGGAGCCCTCGCGCCGCAAGCCCGAGCCATGGATGCTGATGGTCATTGCGTCAACGCTGGGCTTTTTGGCATCGCTCGTTCTAAACGTCGTCGAGGCGTTCCGTGTTTCGTGGCAGGGCAATGGACCTGCGCTGTCTCATATTTTCGATCAGAGACTGGTGGCCCTGGAAACGTGGTGCTTCCTGGCAGTGGCAATCTGGGGGTTCAACGCCCGCTGGCTGCCGATATTCCTGGGCCTGCGCGAGCCTGACGGCAAACTGCTTCTCACGGCGTTGGGCCTGGTCTGGGCCGCCGTCCTGGCGGGGTTCGCGGGCGCATCGATGCTTTCGGCGCTGCTGCTTCCCGTTGCCGCTGTCACGGCGCTGTTTGCGGTTCGCGTGTGGCACCAGCCGGTTCGGGGAGCGAAGATTTTGGGTGTGCACCCAAGTTTTCCTTGGTTCATTCGCATCTCTTACTCCTGGCTGTTGATCGCTGCCACACTGTGGGTCGCAGCGGCGTGGGCGGATCACGGCGGCGGGATCTGGGGCGCGGCCCGGCATGCTCTAACCGTGGGATTTATCTCCACCATGGTGTTCTCTATCGGTCAGCGGATCTTGCCGGCCTTTGGAGGTGCGCGGATTCTCTATGGTCCGCGGCTGATGCTCGCCTCGCTCGCAGCACTGACACTGGGATGCGCTCTACGCGTGAGCGCGGAGATTCCCGCTTACGAGGCTAACTCGCAAATTGCCTGGCATGTGCTGCCATGCTCCGCTATCATCGAACTGATCGCGGTCACGCTGTTCGCCGTGAATCTGCTGGCCACCTTCGGCCGTCCGCCTGCGCATCTAAGCCATGATTCGAATCAAGCGCGTATTTGAAGCCGCAGCACCGGAGGATGGCCGCCGTTTTCTGGTCGATCGCTTATGGCCGCACGGAATGACCAAAGCGGCTCTCAAAGCCGACAACTGGCATCGTGAAGTTGCTCCCAGCGATGCTCTCCGCAGATGGTTCGGTCACTCCTCGGAAAAGTGGCCGGAGTTTCGCAGGCGCTATAGCGCCAAGCTCAACGCAAATCCCGATGCCTGGGCAGCGATCATTGAAGCCGCGCGCCACCGAGACGTCACGCCGCTCTACGCGTCGAGCGATTTAGACCGCAATAAGGCCATCGTTCTGCGAGACTACTTATTGACGCAGCTGCGCCGGATTGAAGCGAAAGAAGGTCGGTCCGGCCTCGTACACCGAATATGATCACATTCGATGCAGCGCACAGAGCTGTCCACTATCCGCCCGATCGCCGATTTCGTATTTGGATTCGGCCATCAATCCTGATCGGAATCGCGTGCGCAATCGTGGCGTTGATTGCGGCGGCCTGGATGGAGGTTGCAGTATCGGGAGTGCCTCCTGTTCCGGCTGTTCCCCAAATATACCCTAACAACTTCGCGGGGCCGTACGGTTTTCCCGTATGGGTACGCTATTGCCACTTCTTTAATTTTCTTTTTGTGATGATCCTGATGCGCAGCGGGCTTTCGATTCTGATGGACCACCCTCGACTGTATTTCAATGACGGCTGCACACCAGGGAGCGAGTGGATTCGGTTTACGCCCTTGAAAGTTCCACGCGACGGCCTCTGGACCGCGAAAGATGATGCCCGTTACATCTCGCCTCTCGTTGCCACGCCGGGCTACCGCCATACCATTGGTCTTGCCCGGGTGTGGCATTTCATTGATGTGCACGGTTTTATTGCCACGGGCATCGTTTTCATCATCATGCTATTCACGACGGAACAGTGGAAGCGCATAGTGCCTGCTTCTCCGTTGGTTCTCGTCCAAGCATGGAACACCTTCGTCCACTATGCGACTTTTCGTTTGCCGGCGGAGCCAAACGGGTTCTATGGCTACAACGCACTGCAACAGATTGCCTATTTCACAGTCGTGTTTGTGTTCGGACCGCTCGCGATTGCGACCGGCATATCGATGTCTCCGGCGGTAGTCAACAGGTTTCCATGGTACGCGCGGATATTCGGGGGCCGGCAATCAGCCCGTTCTATCCATTTTCTGACGATGTTCAGCTTCCTTGCATTTTTGGTCGTGCACGTGACGCTGATCGTGATGACGGGATTCTCGCGCAATATGAACCACATTGTGATGGGCACCGATGACCAGGACCCTGCCGGTATGTACTTCGGATTCGTCGGAATCGGCGTGGTCGTGCTCTCGTGGATCGCGGCGCACTATATTTCCTGGGACCATCCGCGCGGCGTGCAGCACGCCCTGAAGTCGGTGACGTATCCAATGCAGCTTCTTACGCTGAATCGGCTCTTGCCACAGCAGAGGTATACGGAGAAGGAAATCTCTCCGTACTTCTGGCCGAACGGAAAAATTCCGATCCGGGATGATTGGAGGCGCATGGCAGAGAGCGGATTTGGAAATTTCCGGTTGAAGGTGGGAGGGCTGGTTAATAACCCCGTGGAGCTTTCTATCGCCGATTTGGAGCGCCTGAGTGAGGTTGAACACATCACGATGCATCATTGCATCCAGGGGTGGAGTGGTATCGCCAAGTGGGGCGGGATTCCCATGCAGAAGCTGATTGAACTCGTGCAGCCAAAAGCGGAGGCGAAAGTCGTCGCTTTTTTCTCTTTTGGTGAAGCTCTTTATGGCGGACCCTATTACGACACTCAGAGCCTGGAGAACGTGCAAAAGCCCCAATGTCTGCTGGCTTCGAGGATGAACGGGAAACCGCTTCCAGAGGTGTACGGGGCACCTCTGCGGCTGCGAGTGGAAAACCAGCTTGGCTACAAGATGGTCAAATGGATCGAGCGGATAGAATTCATCGCATCGGAAAAATCGCTTGGCAAAGGAGAAGGCGGCAAAAACGAAGACGATGAGTATTTCGACCTGCTGCCCAATATTTGATGCAGAACCGCAATTCTTTCGCGCAGCAACACGCGAACGCCGACCATATCGTTTCGTTCTTCCGAAAACTACGGCTCGACTGGCTGCTGCTTCACTTTCCGCCTCGACTTGTTCGCTCTGTCTATGTATTTGTGAACGGGTTCGTCACCATTGGCGTACTAGCGGTTCTCGCGCTCGTGAGCCGGAACCCCTTTGTCTTTCCGTCGCTGGGACCCACGGCGTTTCTTCTGTTCTTTACCCCTCTTGGCAGGACTTCAAGTCCGCGAAATACTGTCTTCGGCCATGCTATCGGCCTCGTCTGCGGCTATGCGGCATTCGCTGCCACCGGCGCCGGAGTACTGCCATTCGGAGAGCATCCAGGAATTTTCTGGCCAAGAGTGCTGGCAGCGGCTCTGTCCCTCTCAGCGACAGGGGCGTTCATGGTTCTTCTCGACGTTAGCCATCCGCCGGCCGGTGCGACGACGCTGATCGTTTCCCTCGGAATTATTTCGAAACCGAGCGAACTGGCCATTATCGAGGTGGCGGTGTTCCTGCTCGTTGCCCAGGCTCTCGCGATCAATCGGCTCGCAGGACTGCCATATCCGTTTTGGAGTGCTCCTGCCCAGATCGACAGTGAATAACCTGCGACTGAGGTGCAGCTCTATTGAGCTCACC
>JASHQT010000117.1 GCA_030039005.1 Bryobacteraceae bacterium | reverse complement strand
TTGTCGATCTGGCGGCGGGCGCGGCGGCGCAGATCGGCGGATTTCGAGTGATAGCGATTCATCGCGCCTTCTTCGACGCGCTGGCGCAGGAACGAATTCATCGATTCGCCGGGCGGCGTGGGATAGCGCGGGAATTGGTAGCCCAAATCGGCGAGCGTGAATTGCAGGCGATCGGAAAGTTCGCGCGTGTTGGCGATGGCTTCGGGAAGATCGGCAAACAGGCGCGACATCTCCTGCGCGTTTTTCAGATACCGCTCGGAGTTGATGGAGAGCAGGCGGCCGGCGTCCTGAATGGTGGTCTTGTGGCGGACGCAGGTAAGGACGTCGAGCGCCTCGCGGGAATCCGGCGTGGCGTGGGAGACGCCGTTGGTAGCTAGCAGCGGTAGCCGATGTTTGCGGGCGAAATCGATGAGGGACTGGTTCGACGCTTCTTCGGCACGATTGAAATGGCGCTGGAGCTCGACAAAGACGTTTTTGTGGCCGAACGTTTCAATCAATTTGGCATCTGTGCGTGCGGCTAAGCAGACCAGACCAGACGAAAATTCGCAAAACTCATCGAGTGTGGCCGCGCCTTCACCTTTTTTGGCGCGCATCTTCATGCGGGTGATCAGACGGCAGAGGTTTTGATAGCCGGTGCGATTTTCGGCCAGCAGCGGATAGCGGTGCCCGTCGGTGCAGGTGATTTCAGCGCCGATGTGCGCACGAAGACCGGCATTTTTCGCGGCCATGTGGAATCGGGCGGCACCGGAGATGTTGTCGTGGTCGAGAATCGCGAGGGCGGGCTGATCGAGCGCGGAGGCGCGGGCGACGAGTTCCTCGGGAACGGAGGAGCCTTCAAGAAACGAGAAGGCGGAACGGGCGTGGAGTTCGACGTACGGGGATTGGGGATTGGGGATCGGGGGGCTGGCTAGTTGGTTAGTCATAGGAGCCTTCCACAAACCAATTGGAGTCGTGATAAATGCGGTAGAGGCCCGAGGCGAGGGCGATGTCCCATTCGTCGCGGGCCCACTGGGTTGAGGTCCACCAATCGCCCGAGGTCCGCCAGGGGCCGGCGGCATGGATGATTTTGCCGTGAATACCGGGCGCGGAGAGGCGTACTGGCCGGTCGTTGATGAGATCGATCGTGGCCGGGAGAGGCGGGCGGAAATAGCGGAAGGCGTGTTGACTCGCGCGCTGGGATTGGGGATTGGGGGTTGGGGAATCAGGCACGAGAGTGAAAGGTTCAGGGTGGTGCGTATCCCGGAGTTGGGGGATGCCAACGTTCTGTTCGCCAACAATGCCGCGAATGCGGGCGAGCGTGAGTTCGAGTTTGTCGGGGGCGGGCGTGACGGGAAGAAAAATGCCGGTCTGGACCGTGCGCGGGTGCACGGGCTTGAGCGTGAGCGAAAGTGCGACCGTTGGCGCTTGCGGCGGATGCGCTTCGAGATCCATTTGCAGGAGCTTCAGCAGAGATTTGCTATCGCGCATGGGAACAGGCAAATGCAAAGTGCGGATGTGTTCGGGATGGTCTTCCAGTTCCAGCCGAATGGTGACTTCGTTGGCCGCCATGGCGTTCGAAAGCAGGCGCGTGCATTGGTCGTTCAAAATGCGGGCGATCAGGAACAGCAGCGGCTCCAGCAGGCTGACTGGGTGATCGAGTTCGATGCGGTCTTCATACGTGGTTTCCGGCTGAAAAATTTTGAGCGGGCGATGGATGGCGCCGCGCGCGAGCTGCTGTAGGTAGACGCCGTGCGGGCCGAAGCGTTCGGCGAGGCCGTTTTCGGGAAGCTCGGCGAGCTGCGCGAGCGTGTAGATGCCCCAGCTTTCGAAGACCTGCGCCATCTCTGCGGTGAGCGGGAGCGCGGAGACGTCGAGAGCGCTGAGATCGGGCGCGACGGTGATGCCAGCGAAATTGTATGCAGCAAGGATGGCGGCGTCGGCTGTCCCAGCAACGGCAATGTTGATGTTCGGGCCAGCACGATCTGCAATTGCGTTAGCAATTTGATGCGGCGATCCGTGGAGGCGCGCGAGTCCATCGACGCGAAAGATTACGGTGTCGGGCGCGGTTTGTTCGAAAGACGGCGAGAAGGCCGAGGCGATGGCGGCGAGGTTGGCGGATCCGTGAATGCAAGCGAAGAGCATGTCAAATCGCCTTGGCCTGGATGGCTGCGGTGACGGGTCGCACGGGCTTACGAGAGGCAGCTTCGATTTCGACGCCGCGCAGCAGCGAGAAGCCGGGTGCGCCAGTCCAGTGGGTTTTCTTGCGCTGAAGATCGAGGATCAGCGAGGCGCAGGATTTGGCGATGGATGCTTCTTCAAACGCGTACAACGGACCGCCGGGGCGGCCTGTACGCTTGTTTTCGGCGATCGCCAAAATGGTAGGCGTGTTTTCGACGGCGCGGCGGAAGCGGTACCAATACGAGATCGGGATGCGGTTCGAGATGCGTGCCGCGACCTGGCAGAGATCGAGCGCGATGACGCCGAAGCCGCCGGCATGGAGCAGGGAATCGGCGGCTTTGAGCGCGTGACCGGCGTTGTGGCCGCAGCGGATCCAGACCAGTTGCGAGAGCGCGACACCGGATGCGGCGGCCGAGACGGGGTCGAACGAATCGTCGGCGTCGACGTAGGCGCAGATTTCGCCGCGGGAGGTAGCGGCGGCCAATAGCGCGTGGATCAGCGAGGTGCGGCCGGAGCTTTCCGGGCCCAGGATTTCCGAGATGGCACCGCGCGGGAAACCTCCGGCCTCTCCCTGTGCGAGCAGGGTATCGAGCGGCGCGAGGCCGGTGGGGAGGCATTCCCGGGGGGAGGCCGCATTCCATGCGTTTGGGCGCAATCCGAGTGTAGTGCGAGCGGCGGTTGGGTTCATGCGATTCGCCTTTTGTTCGCCATCCACATTGTGGGCAGAATGAGCGCTGTTGTCAATAGGCCTACTGCGATCCACCCGGCAATGGTAAGCTATGTGTTACCATAGTGATTGAAGTTCGAGAATACCTCGATCCAAAGGGTGTCAGTCCCTTTGGAACTTGGTTTGAAAATCTGGATTCCAAAGCGGCGGCGAAAGTGGCAGTAGCGCTGGCCAGGCTCTCGGCGGGCAATTTCTCGAATGTGAAAGGTGTCGGTTCCAGTGTATTCGAGTGCAGGATCGATTTCGGACCTGGGTACCGGATTTACTTCGGAAAGGATGGCGAGCGTCTGATGATTTTGCTCGGTGGC
>JASHQT010000116.1 GCA_030039005.1 Bryobacteraceae bacterium | reverse complement strand
CAACCCGCCCCGCCGCCATGACCTGGGGATTCTTCGCCACCATCGCGTGGAAGCTCACCTTGTCGCCGACGATTTCGTAGGTTCCCGCTGCGACAACCACCGGTCCCCAGGTTGCCAGTAACTCCTCCGCCGAGGCTTTTGAAAGGTTCGTAAGGGGTTTGCGGGGCTGTTCGGTTGAGATATAGGTACGGCTGTAATGATTGCCGGTAAAGAGCAGCAGGCCCGGTACATCATGCAGCGTCCCACCGTTCGGTCCGCTTCGGGTGACTTCAACGACGCGCCACGTGTCGGTGAGAGGAGTCGGCCTTACCTGCGCCTGGACCAAAACGCAAAACGAGACAAACGCGACGATTGTGAGCAGCGTCCGCATGGGAGAGCCTCCTTCTTTAATGGGTTGTTCAGAAAGTATAGCTGTTACCGCTACCGAACAAAACACCTCCACACCGCTGGCGTGCTACGAGAGCAGTGGAAGATCACGATTCGTAAAGAAGGGAGGGATTCGATAGTTCGGGGTTGTGGAACTCGGGGCTGACTGCACTCGGACTCAGAACCTAGCAAGCGTACAGCTCACGTGCCCTCTCGAACTCGGGTTTGGCTCGTCTAATAATCTCCGCCGCAGCATCGTCGATGCTGACGCTTTCGGGACCACGCAAAGCACTCCCCGGTTCGACCATAATCCCCGCATGTGCCTTACGGACCTTTCGCGATTCGATAAAGATGCCGATGGCTGCTGCACCGACAAATGCCAATAGGGTGGCTGCGGTTATTATCTCCATTGTAGGCCCGATGGCGCAAGAGCCAAATCAAGAATGAGCCGTTTCCTCGATTGTGTTATCAAGTAAACCGCTATTGAACTATCGGTTCAGAACTGTCTCCATCGGTCATTCTCCGCAGATCCGACGCAGCCGCCAGTCCATCGGCGGTCGAATCCAACAAGTCAATGAGGACATCCAGTTTCTTTGCGAAGCGAACGACGTTGGGTGGCTGTAGCTGAGGTGGAACCCAGCCATCAGCAGTACGGTTGCCCGAGTGGACTGCTAACACCACAGGATCGAGCGCTTCTAGCTCGGCAACTGCGGCGCTGAATTCGGCCAGGGTTGAGATTCCTTCGCACCTGAATTCCTTCTCCCATTTCACAGACTTGATGATTTGGCAGACGATTTGCGCTAGCCACCGCAAGGAGTGAGTTTTGTAGAGCGTGATCGAATCTGTTGGCGTCGGCAAGAAGTTGCCACCTTCACCGACAAGGAACTTCAGATGAAGTTCAATGGCCTGCCGGTAAAGCAAGAGAATCGGGCATGCATCCCATGCAGTTTTGGGGTTCGGCTCCAGCTCCAAGGATTTGATGAGAGTCTGCGCGGCCCGATGGAGGGATCGTGCATAGAGGCCGATTTCGATATCGCCACCGTTATGCCAGGATCGGTTTGGTGTATCGATTGGTTTGGGAAGTCGAAGAATGGGCTTCTTCTTCATGACTATCTTTTCAGATTGTAGTGTCGGTCGGTCGGGCTTGCCATCGACGGCGCAGCCAACCGTCGATTCGGGTGCAGCAAAACGAGAGAGCCATGTGAGCATTGCCGGAAACCTCCTTGGCCGAAACCCTATCACACAGCGAGGCGGGTGTCGTGGGTTCGGCGATCACATCACACCCGAAGTAGCGACCGGCGTTCGGGCCGAATGTGGGTTTGTGGAAATCACGATGCGTCCGGCCCTTCGGGGACACAACGATGAGGAAATAGTACTATTGCGCTTCTGGTCCTAGTCGCATATAGTAATTAAGGAACCCGCGTCCCGTAGGAAAAACAAAAACCAAAGGTGAGCCGTGAAGCTTAGTGCGTCTTGTTGGCTACGGAACATGGTTTTCACCAAAGACGTTGGCCCATAGTAGTTTGGCCACACCTTTTCGCTTTGCGAACGGCGCGACTTAATCGATACCCGGCAGTCGGTGAGGCGCACAGACGATTTCCCGAGAAAAGGAGTACCTTACATGAAACGTTCAAGCATCATTTACACAGCGGCGGTTTTCTTCGCTTACCTAGGTAGTGCCCTGAACGGACAGGACACGGGCGGAGGAACTAACGCCCCAACCACGGTCACGAACGCGACCGGCACGATATCCCAGGTGAACTATGGCACGGATGGTTCGGTCCAGGGTTTCCTTATCGGATCTAATATTCTGCTGTCGTTTTCCACCGACATTTGTGGCGGCATAGGCAGTTTGGGAGTGGCGGGAAACAGCGTCACCTACAGCGGCACTGAGTACACGACATCATCGGGTTTTGAAACCGTGACGATCACCAGTTTCACCAACGACACCACGAAGGCAACATATACTCCGCCGACCCGTAGTTTTAAGCCAGCCGCCTACGGTCCCACATCGGGCACCATTGCACAGTTGAACTATGGCGAAGGTGGCTCGATTGATGGGTTTGCATTCTCAGCGGGTGGAACCAGCATCTTGGTCTCGACTGGAGTTCGGGCAAGCTCGACATTAACCTCACTCCTGGAAAAAGGCGCTACCGTTTCGGTGACCGGCACCACTTCACCGGCCCTCAGCGCTTGTGCCTCGACCGGCACTCTCGAAGTCGTCGATGCTTCGTCTCTGACGATTGGAAGCCAGATCATCGTCATCGCTGGGGGTGGAACACCGTTTGGCGGCTTTGGCGGCTTTGGTAACCTTGGTGGGCATCACTAGACCAACGGTCCCCTTGAGTCCCCGGCGAGATAGTTATCGCGTTAAGACAGGATCTCGGGGTGTGAAGGTCTTTTCGTGAGATGACGAGATAGATTTTCACGAGCAAACAGCGCCACCCATAGGCGGCGGGTAAGGATCGAACAAGCCATTTCCCTCCACGGCCAACTCTCGAAAACATCTTCTACAACGTGCCATCGTTCCGGTCGGCTCGTCGCCGCTGGGTTGGCGGTACGTGATCTCGAAAATCCGTCCGCCACAAGCGTGACCGCATTTCTCTAAATGCCTCCCCGAGTCTTCGTCGAAGATCAAAACGTTGTCTGGCATTTATGCAGAACCGTCGTTGATGTTTCCTGGCGATCCGACCAAGCCTGGAAGTTACCCGCCTAACGTTAATTGATGGAGTATCCTAGGGGAAATGGATATCCATAGAATGCTGGCCGATCTCCGCACTGAGCGAGAAAACATCGAACAAGCCATTCTGACCTTGCAACATCTCGCGGTGGGGCGAGGTGGACGACGGCGGGGACGGCCACCGGGCTGGATGAGTTCGATCAAACGGAGGGGCAGACCGAAGGGGAGTAAGAACAAACCCAAACCGAACGACTGACGGTTTTTCGCTCTTCACATCGGATATACTGACTGCACGTTTTGAGCGGTAGTTCCGACACGTAACGGAGGGAGGCAACATGTCGTTCTTAGCTTGGATCGTTTTAGGGTTGCTGGCCGGATTCGTTGGCAGCAAACTGGTGAACAAACGGGGCGAGGGCTTCTTCCTTGACATCATTCTCGGCATTGTTGGGGCAGTCGTCGGTGGCTGGCTGTTCAACCGCTTCGGAGCAGCGGGAGTTACGGGACTGAACCTGTACAGTCTGCTGGTGGCGGTTATCGGAGCAGTGGTGGTGTTGGTGGTGTTCCACGCCGTCCGGCGGGTGTAGATCCTATCGCCGCCGGATCAGATCCAACGTTCGACCGGCGAAGTATCCGATAACGACGGAGAGGACAAAGCAGGGGATGAGAGGGGCCACGTGTAGTTTATCGGCAGAATGCGTGTTCCGCTTGACAGAGGTTAATTCTCCACGCTCTCCATACGGGGTAAAAC
>JASHQT010000115.1 GCA_030039005.1 Bryobacteraceae bacterium | reverse complement strand
GCTTTCCCTTTTCAGGCTTATGCGGTATTAGCTCCGGTTTCCCAGGGTTATTCCCCACTAAGAGGTAGATGATCCACGTGTTACTCACCCGTACGCCACTTTACTCATGGATTGCTCCACTTTCTCGTGCGACTTGCATGTGTTAAGCGCGCCGCCAGCGTTGATTCTGAGCCGGGATCAAACTCTCGTTTGATCTTGTGAGACTCCCGATTTTGCCCCCTCCGCTCTCACGCTCGAGAGCGAATCAGACTCGATCGGCTATCGCCTCGGTTTGACTCAAAGTTCTGACGAACATTACTTTTGCGTCCAACCAGATTGTCAAAGATCTGCGCAACCAACCGCACGATCCGACGTTTTCACGAAGGAAGGCCCAATTGGCCACCGGCCTCGAAAGCCGTTTGGTGCGGGCGGCATTTGGACAATGCGCGGCCCAAACCGAAATTCTTGGGAACCGAAAGAACTACCTGACAGGAGATGAGGCGTCTACTGCTTCTGCTACCTGCCGAAACCGCATGTGCCGCTTCAACTTTCGCGACCCATACTCGCCCGTTGGCTATCGCCACTCCGGACTTTCGCCAACTAAACCACATTGGCGACCTCGACCAGAATAACAAACCTGGTAACGGTTGGCAACAGGCAAAATAAAAATTTTGCGAATCTGTGACTCTCCATCGCAACACGATGAAAACACGGAGGCATTTATTCTGGTTTCGACCTATGGACAGGCCTTCGGAACTTGCCGATACATCCTCTGAGAGCCCGCAATGTCTTTCACTGCCGCAAATAGCACAACCAAAGTACTTGTTGCCGACGACCATGGCGTGGTCCGTAAAGGCCTCCAATTTCTGCTCCAGACCGACCCGTCCATTGAAGTGGTCGGCGAGGCCTGCGATGGACGCGAAGCGGTCCGGCTCACTGAGCAGCTTTCGCCCGACGTGGTCGTAATGGACATTACCATGCCGCAGCTGAACGGCATCGACGCCGCCTCCCAGATCGTCAAGCGCGACCCGAACGTGGGCGTCATCATGCTGAGCATGCACTGCGATGAGACCTTTCTCGTCCGTGCCCTCGCCGCTGGCGCCCAGGGCTACCTGCTGAAGGACTGCGCCGAGGCCGACCTGCTCCAGGCCGTGCGTGCAGTAGCCAGCAAGAAGCTTTTCTTCAGCCCTTCCATCACGCAAACGCTGCTCGAGGATTATATGCGGCAGATGCAAAGCGAGGGGCTGGAAGATTCCTACGACCTGCTGACCGACCGTGAGAAGGAAGTTCTCCAGCTTTTGGCGGAAGGCAAGTCCAACAAAGAGGCCGCCTCGCTACTCAACGTCAGCCTGTACACAGTCGAAACACACCGCAGCCGCCTGATGCAGAAGCTCAATCTGCACTCTACGGCCGACATCGTGCTCTACGCCGTGCGCAAGCGAATCATCCAGTAGCGCAGCTAACCGCGGCCCGCGCTGGCACGGGCCACTAGCGCCTTCAGGAATTCGCCACACTGACGCCCTCGTGCTGGAGCGGAAGCGTCACTGCGATCCGTGTCCCTTTGCCCGGCGCCGATTCGATCGTGAGACGCCCGCACAGCTCGCGAACGCGCTCGCTCATCCCCAGCAAGCCGAGCCCATACGCCACGCCGCCGTGTTGATCGAACCCCACGCCGTCGTCTTCCACGAAGACGGCCAGGCGCCCGCCGGAATCCTCCAGCTTCACGTGAATGTTCTTGGCTTGCGCATGGCGCGCGCAGTTGGTGAGCCCCTCCTGCACGATACGATAGAGGTAGGTTCGGTGTGGATCGGGCACGTCGCGCAGGTCTCCATCCACTTCCAGCCTCACCGGCGTGCCATAGCGCCGGGAAAACTCCCGCACCTGCCACTCCAGCGCCGGCCCCAGCCCCAGCACGTCCAACATGGCCGGCCGCAGCCCCATGGCGATATCGCGCGTGGTGCGCAACGTGCTTTCGGCCAGTTTCTTGGCCTGTTCGAGATGCGGATCCGCTGCCGCCGGCCGCGCGCGCTCCAGATTTCCCAACTCCATCCGCAGCGCCGTCAGCAACTGGCCGATTTCGTCGTGTAATTCGCGGGACAGCGCTTTGCGCTCCTGCTCCTGCGAGGAGACCAATTGCTGGGAAAGAAGGCGCAAGCGCTCCTCGGCCCGTTCACTCGCCGTGCGGTGCGCCGCCGACTCCTTTTCGAGCGAGGAGATCCGAAACACGCTGGCTCCCGCGATGATCGCCCCCAGCACCAGCGCCGTGAGAATGGTTTCCCAAATGTCGTTTTGCAGATTGACCACGGACTGGCTGAGATCGCGCCGGCGCGATTCGAAATTCTCCTCGTTCAGCATCCCCAGTTCTTCGGTGATCGAAAAAATGGGCATGGTCTCCGACCCGAAACCGTCGTCCATGAAATGCCGCTTGCTCTGCGCCGGCGTCTCGCGGAACTCCAGAGCCACGGCGTTCAGGTAGGATCTCAGCGCCGCCTCCAGCCGCTCCACCGGCGCCGTGCTGCGTTGCGGCCGCAGCGACTTCAGCTCACCCAGGCTGCGTTCGGTCCTGGCGCGCAAGACCACGAGCTGGGCTGAATCACTGCCCGGATCGGACTCTGGTTTGAGCAACCGATCGCGCCGCAGCACCGCCACGCGCGAAGTGTTGGATCGGATGCTCTCCACCAGGTTCTCAATATGGCGGTAAGTATCCTCTACCGCCAAAATCTGTTGGTGAATCCGGCGTGTCTCTTGAATGTTCGCCACGCCTGACAAACCCAGGATAATTAGCAAGAACCCAAGACCGAAGACGGATACTGGCCAGATACTCTGTGGGACGTTTTTCACTTGTAGTACTCGTCTCGGGGCAGTACCTTGCGTAGGAAGTCCCTACTAGGCCCCTCTAAACCATCGGCAGGGTTGTCCGATAGCGTTAACTCGCCGAAAATGAATCAATAAGACGACGGGACATTCCAGCAGGGAGGAAACCATGATTTTCACGCAAGCTATTACTTTTCTAGCCCGTGCCTGGCGCGATCGCCGCGGGCAGGATCTCATCGAATACGCCCTGATGGTGGGCTTTGTCGCCGTCGCCGCGGGCGCCATCATGCCCGGTGTCGCTAGCAGCATCAGCACGATTTTCAGTCAAATCACCTCTGTGATGGCCAACGCCGCGACGAGCTAAGAACTCGGGCCGCGCCCGCTCTTGGAAAACTGGTTGAAACCTTAACTGGGTTGGCTCGTACCAAGTCGTCTACGGCTTGCTGTCCTACACGGTGGAACAACGCGCGCAAGAACTCGGCATCCGCCTGGCCTTGGGGGCGGACCGGACAGATCTGCTGAAACTGGTGGTCCGTCAGGGCCTGCTCCTGTCTGCGACTGGCGTGGCCATCGGACTTGTGGCTTCGTTGGGCATCAATCGAGTTCTGGCGAATCTGCTGTTCGGCGTCAAAGCAACGGATCCGATCACTTATGTCGCGGTGGCCGCCGTGCTGCTTTCGGTGGCGCTCGTTGCGAGCTACCTTCCCGCGCGCCGCGCCACCCGGATCGACCCGCTCATTGCCTTGCGCTATGAGTAGACTCTGACGGTTCGCAAATCCTGGCCGATAAGGGAAGCGGTGCACCTCGAGGTTTATCTGATCAGGGGATCGCGAAAGCGTTTTTGCGCCTTGGGCGCCATCCTTGCCGCGGCGCTGTTCAGTCTGTATGGCGGGCAACGGGCACTCGCCGCGGAGCTGGCCGCGGTCCCCATTGTGCTCCGATTGATCGAGCGCCGGGCAGCGAAGCAGGTGATGGCGTTTCGTTCCGCGGCCGCGAAGAACGAGTCGCATTATCGGAGGCTGTTCGAAATGTCGCCCGACCCGGTGGTGCTGGGCCGCAACGGCGCCATCGCGATGGCCAACGAAGCCGCCGTAGAACTGTTCGGAGCGCGTAGCGCCGATGAAATGATCGGCCGGAAATTTACCGAGTTCGTGACCGCCGAGTCGCAGGCCTCGGTGGAAGAATTGCGCGGCAATCTCTATGCCAGCGAAATGAAAACCGCGCCTCGGGAAATTCGGATCATGCGGGCCGGTGTGCCCGTGGACGTCGAAATCGCGGCGGCTTCCTCGATCGACGAACGCGGCGCGACGGTGCTGTGCGTCCTGCGGGATATCACCAAACGAAAACGCGCCGAGGAGGCGCTGCGATCGAGTGAGGCGCGATTGCGCGCCATCTCGGATTCAGCCCAGGATGCCATGATCATGATGGGACCCAGTGGCGAGATCAGCCACTGGAATCCCGCGGCCGAGTCGATCCTGGGCTACAGCCAGGAAGAAGCGATCGGGGAAAACCTGCACCGGCTGCTTATGCCGGAGCGTTACCACCAGGCCTGCTCCAACGCCCCGCCGGAGTTTTTCCGCAGCGGTCAGGGCAGCGCGGTCGGCAAAACACTGGAGCTTCGAGCCCACCGCAAGGATGGGAGCGAGATCGCCATTGACCTTTCCTTGTCAGCCATTCTCCTGAATGGCGAGTGGCACGCCATCGGTCTGCTGCGCGACATCACGCGCCGCAAGCAAGCCGAGGAGGCATTGCGGGAAAGCGAGGAAAATTTTCGCCAGTTGGCGGAAAATATTCGCGAGGTGTTTTTCATAGTCGGCCCAAACGGCAAGCAGGCCATTTACACCAGCCCGGCCTACGAACAAATTTGGGGCCGCAGCCGCGAAGGCCTCCGTCGCGATCCGAATGCGTGGCAGGAGGCCGTTCACCCCGATGACCTGGAACGCATCCGGGCTCAGGCGGCCCAGCGCTTCTCTGGCGATTCGAGCCAGTTCGAATATCGCATCCACACGCCGGATGGAGCGGAGAAATGGATCCACAGCCGTTCCTTTCCCGTACGCGATGAGCAAGGGGAGCTCATTCGAATCGTTGGGATCGCCGAAGAGATTACCGAGCGAAAGCGTTACGAAGCGGAGCTGATTCGCGCCCGCGAAGGCGCCGAGGCCGCTAACCGGGCCAAGAGTATGTTCATCGCCACCATGAGCCATGAATTGCGTACGCCGCTGAACGCGATTCTCGGCTTCGCCGAGTTACTGGAGGTCGAAATGGCCGACCAGGGTATTCACGCCTGGGATGCCGACATTCAGAAAATCCGCCGGGCCGGCACTCATCTGATGGCGCTCATCAGCCAGGTGATCGATGTGTCGAAAATCGAGGCCGGCAAAATGGAGCTACAGCCCGAGATCTTCGACATGGCGGCGCTGGTCGAGGAGGTGGCTGCCGGAGTCGAGACCTTAGCGGCCAGGAATGCAGTCCATGTGAAAATAGCAGCGGAGCCCGCCAGAATGTATGCCGATCGAGTGCGCATCGGTCAGTGCCTTTTTAACTTGATGGGCAATGCCTGCAAGTTTACCCATGGCGGGCACGTGGTCGTGGAAGGCAAAGTAGTCGAAGACAAGCCCGATCGCGCTGCGGAGTCTGAGTGGTACACGGTACGCGTCAGCGACACCGGGATTGGCATCCAGCCTGAGGACTTGGAAAAACTGTTCCAGTATTTTTCCCAAGTGGAAAGCTCCAGCGCGCGCAAGTACGGCGGCACCGGGCTGGGTCTGGCGATCAGCCGCAAGCTGAGCCGCATGATGGGCGGCGATATCACAGTCGAGAGTATCGCGGGGCGGGGGTCCACGTTCACGCTCCGTCTGCCCATCGGAACCGCGCCCGACCATCCAACCGGCGCTGCCGATGCGGATTTTGAGGGCGCCATGACCGGAGAAACTACATGGCACTAATCCTGGTTGCCGAAGACGACGAAGCCAACCAGGAGTTGGTGACCAGGTTCCTCAAGCGCGATGGCCATCGCGTGGTGCTGGCGGTCAGCGGAGCGGAGGCGGTGAGAGCGGCGATCGAGCACGTTCCGGATTTGATTCTCATGGACCTGGGCCTTCCGGGAATGGATGGGTGGGAGGCGGCAGGGCTCATCAAGTCCAACGGCAAGACCGGCCGGATTCCAATCATCGCCCTCACCGCGCATGCGCTGCACGAAGACGTTATCAAAGCCAGGAATGCCGGATGCGATGCTTATGAAACCAAGCCGGTGGTGTATCAGCGTCTGATGAAAAAAATCGAGTCCCTGGTGAAGCGTTAGCCCGCGGAACTTTTCTGCACGCGGATAACTTCCGCGCCGGAAACCGCGAGCACGCCCGTATCAATCATGGCGTCGACGGCCTGCATCAGGCGATCTACATTCTGCGCGCTATCCACCACCACGATCACGATCGGCGGATCACCGTGGACTAGATGCGCGCGATGCAACTCCGCCGATTCTCCAAAGCCTTCCAAACCTTGGAACACCGTCGCGCCCGCGATCTGTAGCTCCCGGCATTTGCCCACGATGGCTGCAAACAACGGCTGGCCTTGGTAGCGGTCCGACTCCGAAATATGGATGCGCAGAATCTTAGCGGGTTGAATGGCCGGCATCCGGCGCCTCCTGAGAATCCAAACTGCGCACAAGCCGGACCATCTCGACGTCCGAGATCACGAGCAATCCATCTTCGAGCATGCCTTCGACCATGTCCGCCGCCGCGCGAATCTTTTCCGGCGTGTCGACCACCGACAGCATAATGGGCAGATCGCGCGAGACGTGCAAAAAGCTTTTTTTGTGTTCGTGGCCCTTGGCCCCGTAACCGAGGATGCCGCGATACACCGTGGCGCCGGCGATATCCATCATGCGCAGCCTCTTGACGATGGCATCGTACAGCGGTTCGCCGTGCCACTTGTCGGCCTCTCCGAGGAAAATGCGCAACAACTTCGCGGGGCCTTCCCTGCGCTGGTGCGGACCTTTAGGCGCGGGCGCCTCGGTGGGCCGCGCTAGCTTAATCACCGTGGTGTCCTGCACTTCGATGAGGCCGTCAGTCACCATTTCGTAGAGCGTCGGCAGCAGCTCATCCACGCGCTCGGCGGTCTCAATGAACTCGATACGAATCGGGAGATGCTCCGACATGGCTTCGACGTGCGGCGTGTGCAGCGCGCGATGCGAGCCGAATCCGGAAAACGCGCGAGTCGCGGTGGCGCCGGCCACAGCTTTGTGCAGCAAGAAGGTCATCACGGCGTCGTGCAGCGGCGTCAGACGGTGGTGCGCATCTTCGTTGATGAAAATCGTTACTTTCTTGGCCGGGCCTTTGGTGAGCATGGTTTCTCCTTATCCGCGGTTTTTATCCACGCGCCGCGAGCACCGCGCCCAGCCACACGCCGAAGTAGCCCAGAATCACGCTGCCCACGACATAGAGCAGGCCCATCCAGGGCGCGCCGTCGCGGACCGCCTGATACGTTTCGTATTCGAAACTGGAAAACGTGGTGTATCCCCCGAGCACGCCCACCACCAGGAACAATCGCCAGTTGGGATGCGGCTGCCAGCGCTCGGTGAGCAGCGTCATCAACACGCCGATCAGAAACGAACCGGTGACGTTGATGACGAACGTGCCGAGCGGAAAACGTCCGGCGTACTTTTGCATGATCCACGTGCCGGCGGCGTAGCGGGCCAGTCCGCCGAGCCCCGCGCCGGATAGGACCACCAGATATTTGTCCAAGCGCGCTCCTCTCTTCTAAATTTCGTTAGGGCTCGCTGGACTTGCCAACGCACCCACAGCGACGCCACTGTAGGAGTCATTGGCCGTGGGGACGGCGTAGAGCGGACTCCACCGCTGACTGCTTTCTTTCAATATACGACGGCGTGGCGCCTGTCAGAGCTTGTGGAAATTGGGCACTGGGGCGCCGGCCCAGGCTTCGATGGCTGCCACGGCTCGTTCATTACCCTGGTGTTCACGCATTTGTTGAATGTGCCAGCCCAGACGATGCCGCTCGAATCGCCGGATCGGCTCCGGATCAAGGGGTTTAAGCGGGGACCGAGGAGGAAGTGGGGGAGGCGGGCCCTGGTGCGAAGCTCCCGTCCAGGCCTGCAATTGAGCGAAGACATCAGAAAGCGAAGCCCCGCTCTCGCGCCCGGCGAACCTGCGCCGCACACTCGCGATGCGCTTCCGCAGCGAACACCACGTGCTCGCAAGATCCCAGGCGATTGGGCCCGGCAAAACCTCCGTCGGCAAAGAACACGCCGTCCAATTCCAGCTTCAACGGCTCCAGTTCGTCTGTTCTTGAGCCAGGGCCGAACCCGATCCAGCCGCCGCGATGGATCTCGTCTTCCCGTGGCGGGCGAACATCGCTGTTGTCGCCGGATGTCGATCCATCAGCATTCATTATGCGTTTCGAACCGGGGAAAATGGTGTGCCAGTATGCGTAGATTTTCCGCTGCCGCTCATCCACATTGAATGGCAAAAGTACGGAAGGATTCGCTCCCGGCAGGAAACTGAACGGCCGGACTCGCCCATTGGAATCGGCGAAGGTCCACACAAATGCGAGCGAAGCGATAGCCTGGCTTGCCTGGTTGTGAAGAACCGCGGACCGCTCGCCATCGGCCACAAGGGCGACACCGTAGCGCTTCAAGCCTTGGCACAACAGCGGCACAATTCATCATAACGGCGGCCGAACGCCACTAGAATCGATAAATGGACCACCATACGGTCGCGGCCATCAGCATCGCCGGCAGTTGTCTGGATGTCCTCGGCAGCCTGTATCTGGCGTACGACTTGTTGGGCGGTCCGCATGGTCCGCTGCGGCTGCTGACCCGAGCCGTCACCTATTCGATTTTGTTCGGTCTCGGCTATGGACTCGGTTTGGGTTTGCTGTTCGGCGTGGCCTCAGGCCTGACGCTCGGCATCACCGTCTCGCTCGAAATGAATCGGGCGTCGCGGCGTAAGGATCACTATCCGCTCACTTGGGAGGCGCTGTTCAGCGCGATCCGTGCCGCGGCCTTCGGCGCGGCGCTGTACCCGCAGGTGGGCGCGCGCTTCGCGATTCTATACGGCGTTTTGGTCACCGGCGGGCAAATCGGAGCCTACCTGCAGGGCGTGCGGCCCTCGATGCGCTACTTCACTTCCGACCGCCCTCATCTCACGCGCGTCCTTGTCCTGGCCACCTTGTTGCGCAGCGTGGGCTACATCGTTGCCGCGCTCATCTGCAGCGCGGTGTTCCGGCACATCGACTGGCGGTTTGCCGCGCGCCTGGGCATTGTCACAGGAGTGGTGACGGGATTTGGCATGGCCCTCAGCCCGCACATCGAGTATTACGCCGACAACATCCCGCAGCGCCGCATGGGCGTGGTGGGCGTAGTGCTGATGTTCTGCGGATTTGCTCTGCAATCGTTCCAATATTGGATCGCGATCTTCGACGTTCACCTGAGTTAGCGCGAGTAGACCGCGATAAAGAACCCATCGCCCGGGTCGATTCCCGGCAGTCGCTGCGTGGTCTGCCATGCGCCGCCGATTTCCTGGATCACGTCGTCGTTCTCTTCTTTTTCAAGCGAACAGGTCGAGTACACTAGCCGGCCGCCGGGGCAAAGATGCTCCATCGCGCGGCGAACCAGCGCCACTTGCTTGGCGTGCAGTTCGATCAAATCGCCCGGTTCAAGACGCCATTTGATTTCCGGGTTGCGTCCCAGTGTGCCTGTGCCGGAGCACGGCGCGTCGACGAGGATGCGATCGAAGTTGGCACGAAACGGCAAAGGCTGCGTACCGTCCAGCGCCACCAGCGGACATCCGAGCGCTCGCATCGGTTTCAAGCGATGCAAGTGGCGATCGCACGCGATGGCCCGCACACCCGCTCGGATGGCCTGCGCGGTCTTGTTGCCGGGCGCGGCGCACAGGTCGAGAAAGGTCTGGCCCGAACGGAGATCGAGGAACGCGACGACGGACTGCGCCCCGATATCCTGGATCCGGCCGGTGGCGGAAGTGTGGGTCTCGGCGGGTTCCAGAAACGCGGCGGCGATATTATCCGCGATTTCGCGGCCGAACTGACGGTCCCAACGTTCCAGCAGCCAGGCGGGCAGGGAAAGTTCTGTGGCGCGATCGGGCCAGCTCACAGGCTCGCGCCCGATGTTTCGCAATACCGCGTTCACCAATCCCGCAGCCGAAGCCTTGTGCGCGCGTTTCACCAGCTCCACGCTTTCGCTGACGGCGGCATGCGGCGGGATGCGATCCAGATACCGAAGCTGATAAATGCCCATCCGAAGCGCGATACGGACTTCGGGGTCGAGGCGGCGATTGGCGCGGCGTGCGATCAGGAAATCGAGCTGCGCCTGATAGCGCAGTGCGCCGAAAACGATCTGGGAGGCCAGACCCGCATCGCGCGAATCGAGTTGCGCGGAACGCTCCAGCAGCAGATCGGAGGCGTAGCCGCCCTGCTGGACCTTGCGGAGAACGTCGAAGGCGGCCTGGCGCGCGGGCGAGATCAAGTTCTATTTTAGTAAGGGTGCTCAAAAACGACGGCCGGTACTGCGACGGGTGCGGCCAAAAATTGCCTCCGGGATCCAGGCTCTCGATGGAGGTCGTCCCGAAACAGGAGGCCGATACCATCCACGCACCAGGAATCGCCAATCCCGATGGGAGCGTAACCATTGATCTGTGCTTGCAGTGCCGCGTGCGCCGCGCACATCGAATCAAGCATCCTAAGGCATGACCGGCAAGCTAACGATTGAGGAGCCGGTCCACGCACTCCAGGAAGCGATCCAACGGAAAGGGCTTCAACAGTGTGAGCAATCGCCCGGGAATTTGGTTATCCGGCAGCGGCTCTGACGCAAGCGCGAGGACCTTGAGATCCGGGTGAGCGCGCGCGAGTTCCAGCACGGCTTGGACGCTGTGGACGCCCGCATCGGCGGCGTCGACCACCAACAGATCCACCGGGCGGCGCGCCAGCTCGGAGGCGAGATCGCCGCCTTCCGCGGGTTCGATGGTCTGGTACCCGCGCCGTTCCACTAGTCGCCGAAGCAGTTTGCGAATGGACAGATCGCCGGCGAGGATCAGTATGGCGCCCGGCGGCAGGGCGGGAAGAGGCTGCGGCGAGCGCATGCCCGCCTCGAGACGCTCAATGAAGGCCGGTCGAGCCGGTCCGCTCTTCCGGCCGGGCGGCATCCGGTGAGGAGGATTGCGCGGCGGGCTGAGCGTTTCGGGATGGATCGGCGGCGGTGGAGCCGGTTCCACGTTCGCCGCCTGGCGCCGCCCCGGCATCATCAGCAGTGGGGCCACAGGAGGTGCGGGCCGGAACAGGCTGGGACGCCCGAAGCGATAAAAACGCTCGCGACAGTGGCGGCAGCGAAACGGCGAAAGAAAAACGCAGGCCAGCAGGATATCGAGCGCGTTGCGGCTGTTAGACGGACGAATGTCGTAGGAACCGCAATTGCTGCAAGTTCGGCCGGCCAGCGCCAGCTTGCGGGCGGCCGTACCGAACGGACGGACCGTCTGAGCCGTGGGAGCGAAGCTTCTATCGCGCGTCATGTTCGAACATCTTCCTCAGACAGCGCACTTATCGATTGTAGTGGCATTCGGGGAGAAAAGCAGCGGCGCGGCGCCGGGCCCGAGCGCGGCACTGATGTTATGGCATTGCGAGGATTGATGGGCTGAGAGAATTCTGGCTAATAGGCGTCGCGCCAATCCGGCCGAAGGTCGCGCATCTGTTCCCGAATTTCGCGCCGCAGACGGTCCCGATCCTCGCGGAGTTGCTCGCGCCATTCCCGCATCTGGTCACGCTGGATCAGCAATTGTTCACGCTGGGCATCGCGATACCGGTCTCGAATTTCGCGCGCCCGGTCGCGAAACTCCCGCGCCTCCTCGCGCGCCATACGGGCTTGTTCACGGGCTTGAAACGAGCGGGCTCGGGCTTCGGCGCGCCATCGCCAAAAACAATCGCCGGTGCTCGCGGCCACCATCACCACGGCCAGCAAGCCGAGGAGCAGCAGTTTCATGCGGTGATAGACGAAGGAACTCGCGATTTGTTCCGAAGAATTCCGCGGTCTATAAAATCGCCGTCTCTTCGATGGCCCGGCCCTCGGAAAACCGCTGCATATTCAGCTCTTTGGCGTCCAGGAGCGGCGTCTCGCCGTGGAGGATCAAGTCCGCCAGAATGCGGCCGGTGGCGGGCGAGTGCATCACGCCGTGCCCGCTAAAACCATTGGCGAAGTAGAATCCGCGGACGCCGGGCGCCGGGCCGAGAATGGCGTGATGATCCGGCGACATTTCATACAACCCCGCCCAACAGCGGCGCGGGTTGACTTGCAAATCGACGAACGCGGGCACACGCGCGGCGGCGTGCGTCAGGCTCTTTTCGACATAGGCAGGATCGAAGTCCGTACGGAATCCGGGCTCCTCATCCGGGTGGGCCCACGCCATCAGCAATCCGAGGCCTTCCTGTCGAAAATGCCAGCCGGTGGACATATCGATCATCATCGGCAGGCGCTCCGGAAGCCCGGGGAAGGGTTCGGTGGGAATCAGCATCCGGCGCAGCGGTTGAACAGGCAAGTCCACCCCAGCCATCCGCGCTACGCCGGCCGCCCACGGTCCGGCCGCGTTCACGACCACCGGAGCGGCAACACCGCCCTGCGTGGTCAGCAGGCCGGATACGGTGGCGTGGTCGGTGTAAATGCCCGTGACTTGAACGCCCCGCCAGAATTCGGCGCCCCGGTCGATGGCGCGCGCCATGAAACCGGTCATGACGCTTTCCGGGTCGACGAATCCATCCGTCGAGCACAGGCTGCCGCCGATGATATCGTCCGAGCGCAGCAGCGGCAGTATTTTGCGGATGTCGTCGGGCGCCAGCAGTTGGACATGTTTCAGCCCGAGAACTTTCTGGCGGGCGGCATTCTTGCGCAGGTAGTTCATGTGCCAGTCGTTGGTGGCCATGAACAGGTAGCCGTGCGGCTTGTATCCGGAAGGGTGTCCCGTGGCCTCTTCGAATCGCGCGAAGAATGGAATCGAGTACAGCGACATGCGGATGTTCGCATCGGTGGCGAATTGCGCCCGCACCCCGCCCATGCTCTTACCGGTGGAACCGAGGCCCTGGCGGGTCTCGCGCTCGATCACCAAAACGTTCTTACAGCCTGCTTGGGTGAGGTGAAAGGCGATGCTGGATCCGACGATTCCCGCACCGATGATGACCACGTCGGCCGTTTTTGCCACGGAGCTTTCATTCTAATCCGCGGGGCGGTCGCCGATCGGCTCCAGCCCTTGTTTCCCGCACGATCCTGCGCTATAAAGAACTACCACCCGTAACGGAGGATTCCACATGCAGAAAGCTGCTCTGCTTGTATTCGCGAGCGGTGCGTTTTGCGCCGCCTTGCCGCTTTGGGCTCAGGATCAACCTGCCGGACCGCCGGCGGTGCTCCGTCTTTTCCGCGAGGATGTCAAAGAGGGCAAGGGCATGGCCCACGAAAAATCGGAGGCTGCGTTCATGCAAGCCCTGGCAAAGGCGAATTACCCGACAAACGTGCTTGGACTGGAGGCGATATCCGGTCCGTCGGAAGCGCTGTTTTTGGAGGGGCACGAAAGTTTCGAATCCATCGAGAAATCGCAGGCGGCGCTGGAAAAGCCGGAATTTGCGGTGTTGAATGCCGCCGATGGAGAGTTGCTCACCGGCAGCCGCGCCATGATCGCGGTCTACCGCCCCGACATCAGCTATAGTGCCGACAAAGCCAATCTGCCGAAGGCTCGCTTTTTCAGCGTCGAAACGATTCGAGTTCGGGAGGGGCAAGAGCAGGCGTTCGTGCAACTGGCCAAGATGGTGATCGCAGCGGCGGAGAAATCGGGCGACACCGCGCCGGCAGCAACCTACCAGGTGGTGTCCGGGGCGCCCAACGGGACGTATGTTCTGCTCGAACCGACGGAGTCGCTCAAATCCATGGACGAAGCGCACCAGCGCCAACCGGCGTTTGTGCGAGCGATGGGTGAAGAAGGGATGAAGGAGTATCAAAAAGCCTTGTCGGAAACGATTGCGAACTCGGAAACGCTCCTGTTTGGGATCAACCCCAAAATGAGTTATCCGCCGAAAGCGTGGATTACGGCCGATCCCGATTTCTGGGCGCCGAAGCCCGTGAAGACCACGCAAAAGCCACCGGCCAAGGCGGGAGCCAAGACAACCGCATCGAAGTAACCTCGCGAAACTCCCAGGTCTTGAATCCGGCTGCGGCTTATGCTCTTCTAAGTCATGGCCGAATCCGAGGCTCTGCGCCAGCACGTTCTGGATCTGCTGCGCGGGCGGAATGCACACGCCGATTTCGATACCGTGGTTGCCGATTTTCCGTCCCGCCTGCGTGGCGCGAAGCCGCCCGGCGCGCCGTATACGGCCTGGCAACTGCTCGAGCATATGCGCATCGCGCAGTCGGACATCCTGGAGTTCAGCCGCGACGCCAAACACAAGTCGCCGCAGTGGCCGGAGGGGTATTGGCCCAAAACCGAGGCGCCTCCGAGCGCGGCGGCATGGAACAACAGCCTGCGCAGCTTCCGCGCGGACTGGAAGGCCATGGCCAAGCTGGTGGCGGACAAAAAGACGGATCTGTTCGCCAAAATTCCGCATGGTACAGGCCAGACCATTCTGCGCGAGGCGCTTTTAGTAGCGGACCATAATGCCTATCATCTCGGTCAAATGGTGCTGTTGCGGCGCTTGCTGGGGGCGTGGAAGAAATAATCCACCGGGAATCCTCCCGCTTTGGTCGTGAAGGTTCGCGAGTTGTGATAGAATCCCCGTAATTTCCATGCGAACCATCGCGTTACTGCTGTTGTCGTATGTCTGCTTTTCTGGAGAGGCATGGTGCCAGCCCTACATCATCAGCACCGTAGCGGGCACCGACCGCCTGATGAATGGCAGCCCGGCTACTTCCGCGCCTTTGCGTTTACCGGTCGATGTCGCACTCGATGCCCAGGGTAACCTCTACATCGCGGACGCGGCAGACAATCGAATCCGGAAAGTGAACACCGCCGGAATCATCAGCACGTATGCGGGTACAGGCATTCCCGGCTTTAGCGGCGACCGGGGCCCCGCCACGAGCGCGACCTTGAACTTTCCCGCCGGCATTGCGATCGACGCACACGGCAATATGTATGTCGCCGATGAAGGCAATAACGTCGTGCGCCGCATTGCGGCGGACGGAACCATCAATACGGTGGCCGGAAACGGAAATGCCGGCTACGCGGGCGACAATGGGCCGGCTACTAGCGCTCAGCTCAGTCCCACGGCGGTTGCAGTAGACCAAGCGGGAAATCTTTATGTCGCGGACGGGATCAATTATCGCATCCGCAAGGTAGATACGAACGGCATTATCACAACCATCGCAGGCACCGGGGTGGAGGGCGACTCGGGCGATAACGGGCCGGCCACCAGCGCGAAGATCGATTTCGTCACCGATTTGACCGTGGATAATGCCGGAAATGTCTACATCGCCGACTATTACAACTACGAAGTTCGGGAAATCAACGCCTCGGGGATGATCTCGGACTTCGCCGGCGGAGTGCAGTCCAGCGTGATTATGGACGGCGTGCCGGCGACTACGCAGGTGATGGTCCCAGACGGTGTGGCGTTCGACGGTTCGGGCAATATATACATCGCCGATGCCAACCTGAATAATCCCGTCATACGCAGGGTCGACCTGTCGAGCGGGCTGATTTACACGGTCGCGGGTTCTGGCGAATTTGGTTTCACCGGCGACGGGGAAAGCGCATTGGCAGCCGAGCTCGGCCAGCCCGCGGGATTGGTCATCGGGAATGGTGCGGTCTATTTCGCCGACGAGTACAGCCTGCGCGTCCGCGAAGTGGCCAACTACATCATCAATACCGTCGCGGGCACCGGCATTCGGGACAACGGTCCGGCAACGAATGCCTTTCTCAACTTCCCGGAAGGAATCGCGATCGATGCCAACGGCAATCTTCTCGTGGCCGATACCGGCAACGCAGAGGCGCGGCTCTTCAAAGTGGGTGGCAACATTAATTCGTTCGGCGAACTTCAGGACGGCACACCCATGGGCGCCACTGCGGATCATGCCGGGAACTTCTATGTAACGGCCGAGGAGCCGAGTTTTCCCAACGACTTGGCCCAAATTCTTCAAATAGCGCCCGATGGAACCACGGCTGTGATCGCCGGCAACGGGCCGGACGGATTTTCGGGAGACGGCGGCCCGGCTACGCTGGCGGTTCTGAATGAACCCCAAGGAGTGGCCAAGGACGCAGCCGGCAATGTCTATGTCGCCGATTACGGCAACCACCGCGTGCGCAAAATCGATACGAGCGGCAACATCACGACGATTGCGGGCAACGGCAAAATGCAGTTCTCCGGGGACGGTGGACCGGCGACGTCGGCGGGCATCGACCCGTTCGATCTGGCTGTGGACCAGGCGGGCGATGTTTTCGTGGTAGATCAATTCAATAACCGTATCCGCGAAATCAACCCGAATAATACGATCACCACGGTTGTGGGAACCGGCCTCGCGGCCTATTCGGGCGATGGCGGTCCCGCTGCCGGCGCCACCCTTAATTATCCGACTGGCATCGCAATGGACGGCTCTGGAGACCTGTACATCTCAGATGGCGGTAATCACGTGGTTCGGCGCGTGAATCCGCAAGGATTGATCACGACCATCGCCGGCAACGGTACATTTACTCCGAGCATGGGTGATGGTGGACCAGCCATCGCGGCGCAGCTCGACCCGTTCGGGCTGACCGTGGATGCAGCGGGGAACGTATACGCCGTCGATTCGTTCAACGACCGCGTGCGAATGCTGGCGCCCCAAACCTTCAAGACGGCGACCATGACGATTGTGAGCGGCAACGGCCAAAGCGGAACCGTCGGAACGGAACTGGCGGCGCCGCTGGTCCTGCAAATCGCCGACAGCACGGGTGCGGGCGTTCCGGGAGTCGTCGTGAACTTCACGGTAAGCCCGAACGGGGGCGCCACAATCAATCCCTCTCCCGCGATTACGCTCAACGATGGCACGGTGACGGCGATGGTGACGCTGGGCGCCAATCCCGGCCCGGTCACGATCACTGCTCTCTCCTATGGGCTCCCTAACGTCACGTTTTCGCTGACGGCAAATCCAGCGGACACTCCGTCGATCGCCACCGCCGGCGTGGTTAGCGCGGGATTGAGCAATCCGCGCGTGGCGGTGCTCTCACCGAACGCCATCGTTTCGATTTTCGGCTCCAATTTCGCTCCCGCCGGAACGTCCGCGCAAGGGCAGGTGGTCAACGGGCAGATCGCGGCGAATGTGGACGGGGTGTGCGTCCAGTTCGACAATGTTCCAGCGCCAATCTTCTCGGTGTATCCCACCCAGATCAACGCGCAAGTGCCCGCCGTGACGTCCGGCAGTGTGCCGGTTCAGGTGATCACAGGCTGCGGCACCCCCCAAGCCGTGGCGAGCCCGCCGATCAGCGTCCCAGCACAAGCCACGGCGCCTGAGTTCTTCTACTTCACCACGGTGGGGAGCGGCCCTTTTCCGATCGCCGCGATCAACGCCGTCACCGGCGGGTACATAGGTCCCGCGGGATTGATCAGCGGAGCGACGTTCACGCCTGCCAAGCCCGGCGATTATCTCACGCTGTTCGCCACCGGCTTCGGCGCCACCAATCCCGCGATTGCGCCCGGGATTGTTCCAAGCGGAACACCGAAAGTCACAGCGCCGGTTTCCGTCACCTTCGGCGGCGTCACGCTGGACGCGCCGGAAATCTTGTATGTCGGCCTCTCGCAATTCGCGGGGCT
>JASHQT010000010.1 GCA_030039005.1 Bryobacteraceae bacterium | reverse complement strand
CCTTTCCCTGGCGATGAGCCGTTCGATCCGAGGTACGACGCGGAAGAGAACTCTGGGTTAGGGAAAGTAGCATCGGCGCTGCTCGGAACGCTGGTCAACCAATCGCGATTTCAAGGCGAGAATTTGAAGCTGACCAAGTCCGAGGAAGACAACAGCCGTTTCGCCATCGCGCCCAGCGACCAACCCGGCCAGACGGTTCCAGCGTTACTGTCCGGTGCGCTAGGGGCTTTCGGCGGGTTCATCGACCAAAATTTCCGCGATCGCGATTATCAACTGGGACGCCGCAACTGCCAGCAGTTTCTGCGCACCACCTTCATGCTCCCGGTGGACAATCCCATCATTGGCGACGGGGTGGCGGGCAAAACGAAATTGATCGGCGGCATTAGCGACCAGACCGGTGGTAAGACCTGGTATCAGTTGATTCCTCTGATGGAAAATTTGCAGGAAGAAATTAAGGTACCGCCGCGCGCCAATTTCAAAACCACGCAGCCGCGCCTGGAGCAGGTTTCCGATGCCGCCGCCGACCGGCTGGAAGCCGTGGCGCGGGCGTTGGCGGGAGAGTCCAGCAGCAACAAAGCTCTCCTATCACTGTTGGTTGGAGCGGCCTTCGATTTAGGGGGCAAGGACCTGATCCGGGACTTCCTCTTCAGGGAGCTACTATCAGAACTTCGGCTGGTGCAGCAGGTTTAGCCGCAATCACTCCGCGCGCAAGGCCCGCAGCGGATCGGCGGTTGAGGCGCGCAGCGCGGGCTGGAGACTCGCGGCGATGCCCACCCATAGCAGCACGGCCGCCGCGCTGAGGTATGCGAGCGGATCGGTTTGGCTGGTCTCATACAGCAGGCTTGTAAGAAGGCGGCTCAAAAGCAACGCGCCCGTTAAGCCCGCGGCCAGGCCGATGGTCAATGGCGCGAGCGCGGCGCCGAGAACAACGGCAATGACGTTCCGCGGGGCCGCGCCCAGAGCCACGCGAATGCCGACCTCCTTGGATCGCAGCGCGGTGGTGTACGCGACCACTCCATAGATTCCCGCCGAAGTGAGGACTAGCGCCAAAGCTCCCAGCGCGCCGAAAATCCACACCGAAAAGCGTGGCCGCCAGATGGATTCCGCGATGACGTCGTCCATTGTTTGCACTTTGAGCACGGGCTCGGTGGAATCTACGGCCCAGACTTCCCGGCGCAGCGTGTCGGCCAAAGCCAACGGATCGCCCGATGTCCGCGCGACGATGGTCGATAGAAACGTCCCGAAAATATATTGGCGATACGGAATGTACACTTCTCCCGCCGCCGCTTCGTCATAACTTCTGCGCCAGGAATTCCGAACCACACCCACCACCATGACCTTCCTGGGGCTATCACCGGGCAGGAATTCTCCGATGGGATTTCTATCCGGGAAAAACAGGTGCGCCAGGTACTCGTTGACGATCGCCACCAGCGGCGCATTCGCGTCGTCTTGATCGGAAAACCCGCGCCCCTGGAGCAGCCGGATTCCCATCACGGAGAAATACTGTTCACTCACCGTTCGCGTCATCACACCCAGAACGCTTCCATCTGGCGCGCGGTAAACGGTCGTGGTGTTCGCCTCCGATAGCGGCAGATTATTCACCACCGCGATGGCGCGAACGCCCGGGACAGTCGCCAGGCGTTCGAGTACTTGAGTGTAAAACTCGATCTGGCGCGGCCGTGTGTCGTATTTACCCGCCGGATTGGGTTGTATTTGCGTTCCGATGGGAACACGCATCGTCAACACACGATCGGCATGAAAACCTGTGTCGGCTTGCTCCAATCGGACAAGGCTGCGGATGAGAAGCGCAGATCCCGCCAGGAGCAGGAACGCGAAAGCGGCCTCTGACGCGATCAGGATCGAGAACAGCCGCGCCGGTCGCCGGCCCACGGCGCCTTGGCCGCCAGGCAGGACGCCTTGCACGCCGGTTCGCGATGCGAACAGGATGGGCGCTACCGCCGAAATGCAACCCAGGAGCAGGCACACGGCGGCCTCAAACGATAGAGCGCGTTCGTTGAGCGCCACACCCTGCAAGTGAGGAAGCGCGAAGGGAAGCGCCGTCAACTGCCGCAGCAGCAATCGCAGAAGAGGACGCGCCAGGGCCAATCCCGCAATGCTGCCCATTGCGGCCAGGATCAGGCTTTCGATGAGCAGTTCGCGCGCCAAGCGCCAGAAGCCCGCGCCCAGAGATGCACGAATGGCAATCTCGCGCTGTCGATGGACGGCGCGGCTGAGCAGAAGGCTGCTCACGTTGGCGCAGGCGATCAGCAGGACCAGGCCGGACGCGATCAGGATCAGGACCGCGGATCGTTCGTAATTCCGATTGACCCGTGCTCTCCAGGGCGAGACGGAAATCCGCAAGCCCGCCTTGCCTCTTGGATCGCGTTGCTCGAGTTGGCGAGCCGTGGCGTGCATCGCGCCCTCGGCTTGAAGCGCGGTTACGCCTTCTCGCAGTCTAGCCACGACCGCGAGAGGCCCGGGCGCGCCCGGATACACGCGCCGCGGCACCCACATCTCTTCCTGCGGATAGGGGAACTCGAACTCCGGCGGCATCACGCCCACAATTGTGAAAGCGTCGCCGGAGACTTCGATCGTGCGGCCGAGCACGCTTGGGTCCGCATCGAACTTGCGCCGCCAAAACCGATCGCTGATCACGGCCGATTTTTGACCCAGCGGCGCATCATCGGAATCGAGCAAGGTGCGTCCTAAGCGGGCGCGAACTCCCAGCAGCGAGAACAGTTGCACGGAGGTTCGCACCAAGAAGACCTGATCGGGATCGCCCGGCTTCGTCATGACGGCGATGTCGTTGGTGTAAGGGACTGTCTTGTCGAATACGTCATGCCGGTTCTCCCAAAACAGATAGTCGTCCGAGGAAATTACGTTGATGTCTGTTTTCGGCGTCCGCTGCTCGATGGTGACCAGGCGCTCGGCCGCTCGGTATGGTGACGGGCGCAGCAGGACCGCGTCGGCGATGCTAAACACCGCGGTATTGGCGCCGATTCCTAACGCGAGAATCGACACGACAGCCGCGAGGAACCATGGATTTTTCCACAGCCGCCGGAACGCATGCACCAAGTCCGCCATGGACGATTAGACACCAGTGGCGTCCTTTTGTTCCGGTGCCAACTCAGCGATTGTGCATCATCTCGGCCAGCTTCAGCACCGTGGCCCAATTGCGCGCGGTCGACACGGTAGCGAGCTTGGAATCGAAATACGAGTTGGTCAGTTTGCTGCGCCCCATGCCGTTGGGGAGGTGCAGATAGATGTCCTGGCCGAGCACGTGAAAAGCATCGGGCGCCGAGCGCGCCGGATCCAGGCCGGCGATGGCATGTGAGCCGGGCGCCTGCGCGAGAAAATACACGTGCAGCCATTTCAGATCCACACCGGGTTTTAGAAATGGATTCGCGCCAATGATATTCCGCAATTGCGACGCTGTGCGCAGAATTACGGGAATTCGATAGCCGAAGCTTTTTTCGATGGCAGCCGAGACAGAATCACAGATTTTGGAAGCGCCCCCGGGGGCATCGAAAATCACGTTGCCGCTCTGAATATAACTCCGGACGTTCTCGCAGTCCGCAGCCTCGAAAATGCGGACCAATTCCTTCATCGGCAGCGGATTTTTTCCGCTGACGTTGATCCCGCGCAGCAGTGCGACGTGCGTCACGGTCTTACCCGATCAGAGCGTGAACCTTCGCACGTACCTCAGCCAGCTCGGAAGGCACCAATTTTCCCTTGCGAACCGCCTTCCGCGCGCGCCAGTCACAGCTCTTGACTTGGTCCGCCAGCACGGCGCTAGGACGACTGCCTGCCACCAGGACCTCGAATGGATAGTTCTTGATTCTCGTCGTGAGCGGACAACAAATCATTAGACTGCTACGGTCGTTATAGCTAGCCGGACTCAAAACGACGGCCGGGCGGTGGCCGGCCTGTTCGCGACCGGCTTGCGGAGTCAAGTTCAACCAAACGACATCGCCCGCGTCCGGCACAAATCCGCGGGGCATTACCAGACCTCTTTGCCTTCTGGAGCGCCGAAGTCGGCCGGCTCGTGGAGGTTTTCTTTGGTGATTCCCTTCACCAGCTCCTCCAATTGGTAAGTAGCCGGACGAATTGGCTCAATGACGATCTTGCCGGCTTCCTCCCGGATGTCCACCTCTTCATCGATTCGCACGCGCGTGGCGTCGAGAACCGCGGAAGGGATGCGCACGGCCGCGCTGTTTCCCCACTTCTTGATCGAACCCTTCATTGCTGGTCCCGCGTTGACGTATAGACTTTGTATCTACATCATGGCGCGTCCGCGCTGAAGCTGTCAAATGCATTCCAGTGCCCGCATTTCCGGTGCCGGCCTTCCTTTTGACCCTTGCAAATGATATACATACCTACACGGAGGTTAGGATGCGCTTCCTGTATGCAGGGGTGGGCCTTACGCTTTCGGCGATCCTCTGGTTCGCGGGTGATTTATTCGCGGGTGACGCGCCGCACGTCTTCACGGCCGCCCAAAAAAGCTACTGGGCCTTCCAGCCGGTAATGAAGCCGCCGGTGCCCGCAGTCAAGAACAAAGCGTGGGTCAAGACGCCCATCGACGCGTTTATTCTGGCCAAGCTCGAAGAGAAAAACCTCCAGCCCAACCTGCGCGCCGACAAACTCACGCTGCTGCGCCGCGCCACTATCGATATGACCGGCCTGCCGCCCACGCAGGAAGAAATCCAGGCGTTCTTGAGCGATAAATCCCCGAACGCGTGGGAAAAAGTGGTGGACCGGCTGCTTGCGTCACCCGCTTACGGCGAACGCTGGGGCCGGCACTGGCTGGACGTCGCGCGCTACGCCGATAGCAACGGTTTCAAGGCCGACGAAACGCGTCCCAACGTTTGGCGCTATCGCGATTACGTGATTAAGGCGTTCAACGACGACAAGCCGTATGACCGCTTCATCAAGGAACAGATCGCCGGCGACGAGTTGTACCCCGGCAATCAGGAAGCGCTCATCGCCATGGGCTTCAACCGGCATTGGATCGATGAAACCAACGCGCCCGATCTGTTTGAGCGCCGCCATCAAACGCTCGACGACATGACCACGGTGACCGGCGTCGCGTTCCTCGGCCTGACGTTCGGCTGCGCGAAATGCCACGACCACAAATTCGATCCGATCCTGCAGAAGGACTACTATCGCCTGCAGGCGTTTTTCGCCGATACCGCATTTGGCGATGGTCCGCTGCCGCCGGCAGATCCCGAAGCCAAGCGGGAATACGACGAGCAGTACGCCATTTGGGACGCCAAGACCAAGGACACACGCGACGAGATGGCCAAGATCATGGAGCCGATTCTGGAGGACCGCAAGAAACATTCGGCCACCGTGATGACAGATGAAGTCCAGGCCGTGATCGCGAAGCCCGCGGCCGATCGCACGCCGCTCGAGCAGCAGGTGTATCACATCGCCGAAACGCGCTTTGGCGGATTGGGCGATCCGGTGCGCGCGCTCAAAGGCGATAACGCCAAGCGCTATGCCGAGCTCAAAGCGCAATTAGCCAGCTTCGATTCGCTCAAGCCCGCGCCGCTGCCCGAAGGTCAGTTCATGAAGGACCTGAACGCCACGGCGCCGCCGACGTACATTCTGCGCGGAGGAAGCCGGTTCGCGCCGGGCGACGAAGTGCAGCCCGGGTTCCTTTCGATCCTCGATCCGGGCGACGCGAAGATCACGCCGCTCCCGGCGCTCAATTCTACTGGCCGGCGCAGCGCTCTCGCTGCTTGGCTCACTGATCCCGCGAATCCGTTGCCAGCGCGTGTGATGGTGAATCGCATCTGGCATTACAACTTCGGACACGGGATCGTGGCCACGCCCGGCGATTTCGGCCGCATGGGCGCGCGTCCCACGCATCCGGAGCTGCTCGATTATCTGGCCAATTATTTCGTCGACAACGGCTGGAGCATCAAGAAAGTGCAGCGCCTGATCCTGCTTTCGAGCACGTATCAGGAAGCGTCGGATTATGACGCCAAAATCGCCGAAGCCGATCCGGACAACAAGCTACTGTGGCGCTATCCTCGGCACCGCATGGAGGCCGAGGCGATTCGCGATTCCATGCTCGCGACGGCGGGCCTGCTGAACCCCCAGATGGGCGGACCGGGTGTCTATCCGCCGGTTCCTCCGGGCTTGATCAGCGAGCTTTCGGCCACCGCGGTCACCGGCGGCTGGCGCGAGGAAAAAGATCCAGCGCAGGGCAATCGCCGCAGCGTGTATATTTTCGTGCGCCGCAACCTGCCGTATCCGTTGTTGCAGGAATTCGACGCCGCCAACACGTTCGAAAGCTGTGACTATCGCAAGAACACGGTTACGGCGCCGCAATCGCTGGATCTGTTGAACAACGCGCTGGTGCTCGATTGGGCGCAGTCGCTCGCCGGGCGCGTACTCGATGACAGCGGCCTCACGCCGGCAGCCCAAGTGGACCGGGCGTTTCGACTGGTGTATGGTCGCGCGGCGAGCCCGGAAGAACGGAAGATGGCCGCCGATTTTTTGGCGAAGCAGACGCCCATCATGGAGGCACGCCTGACGGGGAATGACGTGAAGCCGCCCGTTCCCGCCAATCTGCCGCCCGGCATGGATCGCGCGCGAGCCGCGGCGTTCGTGGACTTGTGCCACATGCTGCTCGATTCCAACGAATTTTTGTATATCAACTAAGGGTGCTTTCATGTTAGACAAGCTCAAGCATCATTGGAACGTGACTAATCGTAGGGAGTTCTTTGGGCACGCCGGCAGCGGCCTGGCCGCGATTGCGCTGGCCGCCATGCTCGAAGAAGACGGCTACGGCGACGTCGCCGGCGTCGATCCGCTCGCGCCTAAAAAACCGCAGATCCCGCCGCGCGCCAAATCCGTCATCTGGTGTTTCATGGAAGGCGCGCCCAGCCACGTGGATCTGTTCGATCCCAAGCCCGCGCTGACAAAATATTCGGGACAACCCGTGCCGCCGTCATACCATCCGGAAACATTGCAGAGCGCGTTCGGCACCACGCACAACGGGCTCTTTCCTTCACATCATGCCTTCAAGCAATACGGCCAGAGCGGACTGTGGGTTTCCGATTGGCTGCCAAATATCGCCGAGCATATGGACGAGATCTCGGTGCTGCGGTCGTGCTACGCCGATGGCGTAAATCATGTCGGAGCGGTGTGCCAGATGAATACCGGCGAAATTTTGGCCGGCCGGCCATCAATGGGCGCATGGGTCACCTATGGCCTTGGCAGCGCGAACCGAAACCTGCCGACTTATGTGGTGATGCAGGACGACAAGGAAATCTTGGGCGGCGTACAGAACTACAGTGCCGGATTTCTTCCGGCGACCTATCAGGGCACGCTGTTCCGCAAAGGCGACACACCGATTCTCAACTTGAAGCCGCCCGCTGGAATGACCGACGCGCAGGAGCGCAACAAGCTGGAATTCCTGACCGCGCTCAACAACCGCTTCGGCCGCGATAAGCAAGACGATACGGAACTCGACGCGCGCACGCGTTCGTACGAACTCGCGTATCACATGCAATCGGCCGCGCCGGACGCCGTGGACATCAGCTCGGAATCGGAAGCGACGAAGAAACTTTATGGACTGGACGATCCGGCTACGGCGGTTTATGGCACCAATCTGCTGCTCGCGCGGCGATTAGTCGAGCGCGGCGTGCGATTCGTCGAATGCTACTCGGGCTCTGGCTCGCGCTGGGATGCGCATACGAATCTCGAAGCGAATCACACCGAGAACTGCAAGTCATCCGACAAGCCAGTCGCTGGTCTGCTTACCGATCTGAAGGCGCGCGGCATGTTGAACGACACGCTGGTAGTGTGGGGCGGTGAATTCGGCCGCACGCCTTTCGTGCAGGGCAACCCGAACGACGAGAAAGCCGGCCGCGATCATAATCCGTGGGGATTCACCATCTGGATGGCGGGCGGCGGCGTAAAAGGCGGGCAGGCGATCGGCAGTACCGATGAAATCGGCCTGCGCGCGCTCGACGAGCCGCATCACGTGCACGATATCCACGCGTCCATTCTGTATTTGCTGGGCCTGGATCATCTGCGCACGACATTCATGCATAATGGCCGCGCCGAGCGGCCCACCGGAACCGCCGGGGCTCTGATTCCGAAACTGTGGGCGTGAAGCTTGCGCTGTTGGCTGTGATTGCGCTGGGCGCGTGCGCGCAAACTTTGCCTGACGGCCCGGGCAAAGAGACCTTCCAGATGGTCTGCAGCATGTGCCATTCGCCCACGGCTGTGATCGGCAAGCAGGGGACGAAACAATGGTGGCAGGCAAAAGTCACTGAAATGCTGCAAGAGGTGACCGACGTTCCCGATGCGGACGTCGACGCCATCGTCAACTACCTGGCGAAGAACTTCCCGGTCATCAAAACGAACGTGAATCATGCGACGGCGAAGGAGCTGGAAGCCGGGCTGGAGCTGACGGCCAAGGAATCCGAAGCGATTGTGCAATATCGCCAGGCCAACGGCAAGTTCAAAACGATGGCCGATCTCGA
>JASHQT010000114.1 GCA_030039005.1 Bryobacteraceae bacterium | reverse complement strand
CTGGTCTGGTCGGCGGGGCGGGGAAGGAGGCTGAGCAGTTCGTCGAGATTCGCGAGAATGCGCGAGCGCGGGAAGATCGCGATATGGATGGGCGGCAGCAGCGAAACCAGCCGCGCTTCGTTCGCGCTCGCGAGCATCACCAAGCTGCCGGTGGCGGCGAGCGCGTAGTCGGCACTGGTGATCCCTATATCTGCGCCCGCGCAGGCTTCCTTCAACTGCTCGCGGTCGGTGAAACCGGTGTGGACCTGAACGAGCCCGGTGACGCCGCATTTTCTGAGGAAAGGAGAGCTCGACGCCACGGCGCTCTTTTGCGCCAGCAGCGGTGCAATGGCCGGGACAACACCCGAACTGTCCCGCACGCGAAAAGATTTTCCGCCCAAGTTTTCGAACTTTTGGACGAAGAGATCGGCAGAGAGATTGCGGTCCATTTGCGGGATCCGCAGGTTGGGAGCCGGCGGCGGTTCATGTGAAGAGACGGGAGCGGCCGCCGGTTTTCTCAAAGCTCTCCGAATATCCGCGAAAATCTTTTCCCGCGCCGTCATCTCCGGGCGGCCCACCATGCATGAAAGCTCTGCTTGGCCGGTTCGGGCAGGCAGCGCTCGCTCGCCCATTGTTTCAGCGGCCCGATCTTTGGAACCAGTGGCCAAGCGAGCGATCCCAGGCTCGCCAGCAGCAAATACATCCGCGGATGGGTCGCGGCCCACGCAAACATTTGGAACCCGAAACGTTCCATTCCAGCCGAGCCCTCGCGCCGGTTTGCCTCCTGAACTTCCTCGCGCAGTTTCAGCAAGATCTTGGGAATCTCGATTTTCACGGGGCACACTTCCGCGCACGCTCCGCACAGGCTGGAGGCGAACGGCAGCCAGGTGTCGCCGGTGACGCCGTGAAACTGCGGCGTGATGATCGCGCCGATCGGTCCCGAATAAACCCACGGATAATTGTGGCCGCCGATTTTGCGATACACCGGGCAGTGATTCAGGCAGGCGCCGCAGCGGATGCAATACAGCGATTGCCGCTTCTCGGGATCGGCCAGCAATCTCGTGCGGCCGTTGTCGAGCAGAAGCAGATAGAATTCGTCCGGTCCGTCGATTTCGTTTTCGCGCCGCGGCCCCGAAAGAAACGACGTGTAGACCGTCAGCGGCTGGCCCGTGGCGCTGCGGCCCAGCAGATTCAGGAGCACCGCCAGATCCTGGGCGCGCGGAATCACTTTCTCGATGCCCGCCACGGCGATGTGAATCTTCGGAGCCGAAGTGCTCAACCGGGCGTTGCCTTCGTTCTCGACGATCACGACGGCGCCCGAATCCGCCACCAGGAAATTCGCGCCGCTGACGCCGATGCCCGCCTCCAGGAATTTCCGCCGCAAAACACCGCGGGCGATTTTTGTTTGTTTCTCGATCGCCACTTCCTGCTCCACGCCCAGCTCCTTGGTGAACACGTCCGCGACGTCGTAGCGCGTCAAGTGCAGCGCCGGAGCGACGATATGATAAGGCCGCTGGTGCGCGAGCTGGAGAATGTACTCGCCGAGATCGGTTTCCACGGCTTCGAGTTCATGCTCTTCCAGGCGCTCGTTGAAATGGATTTCCTCGCTGGTCATGGATTTCGATTTCACCAGCGTGTGTATGCCGCGTTCTTTCGCCAGATTGAGGACAAAATCGGCGGCTTCGGCGCCGCCGCGGCACCAGATCACTTGGCCGCCGTGCGCGATCACGTTTGCCTCAAGCTGCTCGAGGTAATAGTCGAGGTTTTCGATGGTGTGCTTCTTGATGGCGTTCGCTTCGCTGCGCAGCGCCTGGTAATCCGGCAGCGCCTCGGCGCTGACCACGCCCGCGCGATGGTCGATCAGACGTCCGGTGGCGGTATAGATAGCAAGCTGCAGGCGCGGGTCGTGGAGTGCCTGGTGAATCTCGGTTTCGGGTGCGTTCATCGAGAAGCCAAAACCTCGGCCAGATGCATGGTACGAATCGGAAGGCCCGCGCGGTCAATCGCGCCCTGGAGCTGCATCAGACAACTGGAATCGATGGACACGACGGTGGATGCGCCCGTTTTCTGGATGGAATCGATTTTGGTGCGCGCCATGGCGCCGGAGACCTCGGCGAATTTCACCGAGAACGTACCGCCGAAGCCGCAGCATTCTTCCGCCGCGGCCATTTCCGCGAGTGTGAGCCCCTGGACTTTCGCGAGCAGCCGTCGCGGTCCGGATTTGATATGCAATTCCCGCAGCGCGTGGCAACTGTCGTGATAAGTTACTAGGCCTTCAAAGCGCGCGCCGACGTCTTCCACGCCCGCTACCTCGAGCAGAAAGCGCGAAAACTCCCAGACGCGCGGCTCGAGCGCGCGAACATCGGCGAGAAGCTTTGGATCATGCTGGAACAGATCGGCAAAATGATGCGCGATCATCGACGTGCACGAACCCGACGGCACGATAACGTATTCGGAATGGCCGAAAACATTGAGAAAATGCCGCGCTATCTTACGGGCTTCGTCTGTATAGCCCGTGTTGAACGCAGGCTGCCCGCAGCAGGTCTGCGCCTGAGGGAAATCGACCGTGTACTCCAGGCGCTCCAGAACCTCCGTGATGGCCATGCCGACTCGAGGAAAGACCTGATCGACGATACAGGTGACGAACAGCGAGACGCGCGCGCTCACGTGGGGGAGTTTACCATGAGAGGGTGCAGTTAATCAGCGTTGAAGAGCCATCGGCCCGTGAAGATCATTATCTCGCGCTGGAGCGCGGAAACATTTTGTATTTCGCTTGTACTCCCTTCGATCTGCCCGAATCCGATCGCGAGCTGCTGCGCTCCGCCGGACTTTCTTCAAGCAGCCATCACAAGAACATTGCCTACCGGCCGGCGGAAGACAAAGTGACGGGTTTCGATCCGTCCGCGGTCTCCGATCCCAAGAAGCTGCGTGCGGCGATGCGCTTGTATTCCGAGCGGGCGCTCGGGTTCCTGTGGAAGCTGCTGCCGCGCTACATGGAGCGCGCGCGGATTGACTTCGCGAGCTTCCGGCCGCAAGAGGAAGAAGGGCGCGATCTGCCCACTAAGAAGCGCAACGATCTGCTGCACGTGGATGCCTTTCCGACGCGGCCCACGCGCGGCGATATGATCCTGCGGTTCTTCACCAATATTCACCAGACAAAACCGCGGGTATGGATGACATCCGATCCCATGGGCGCGCTCGCGCCGCGCTATGCGGCCGATGCCGGGCTCGGCGAGGCGGCGAAGCAACCAAGAGGACCCATGAAAAGCAGGATTCTGGGCGCCTTTGGCGGCGTGGAGGCCAAGCGTTCGGCGTACGACCGGTTCATGCTCGGCTTTCACGATTACCTGAAATTCAACGCCGAGTATCAGACAAGCTCGACGAAGTACCGCTTCGAGTTTCCGCCGGATTCTTCCTGGATGGTGTTCACCGACGTGGTGCCGCACGCGGTTCTCTCGGGCCGCTACGCGCTGGAGCAGACCCTAATCGTGTCGCGCGAGAGCTTGGCCGCGCGCGAGAACGCACCAATCGAGATTTTGCAGGCGTTGTGCGGCAAGCCGCTTGCGTAAACGGCTTGCCAATGGCGATTATTACTGCCCTGACCCCATGGCGGGCTTGCCGAACTTGGAATCTTCGACCGGGACGTTGACCTGCACTTCGGTCAGCTTGTAGGTGTCGCGGCCGTCGAGCCACTGGAATTTGTACTCGAAGGGGAACTTGATGCCGTCGACGTCGCGGTAATCGGAGTAGTCCACCTGCGACGGCACGCGCCCAATGGGCGTCCGGCCGAAGCGGATTTCGCGCAGAAGCAGGCCGCTTTCCTTGTCGAAGTACAACGTGGTCAGGATGCCGTTCGGGCCGCGGCCCTGCACCACGTAAACGTCCTTGCCGTCGACGTTATCCGGGTATCCGACGCGCAGATTCGTGAAGATCGTCTTGATCTGCCCGGGGAAAGCGAGTTCGGCGTCCACATGCAAGCCGTCCCGCTCCGTTCCAGTGGCCTCATATTCGCCGAGCAGCGCGCGCGGCGTGGTGAGCCAGCCCTTGGTCCCATCGAAGCTGCGGCTCTGGTTGCCGCGGTCCGGGGCATCGGGATAGGTGACGCGCACCATGCGCTTGTCGGGGTATTTGGCGAAAATCTCGAACACGCCGCCACCCTTCACCTGGACGTATCCGCCCTGCGTTCCGCGGGCCGCGAAGCTCTTCAGGCTGTCCAGTTTGGCTTGGCCACCGAGCGCAGCGATGTACTTATCGAAGATCGAATCGGCCGAGGGCTCGGTATCGTCCTTGGTGATAATGTCGTCCGTCTCATCGTTGGGAGGGCCGTACAGATGATCGAGCGCGATGGTGGTGGCGGGAATGTCTTTGCCGTGATGGCAGGTCCAGCAGCTCACCAGCGGCTGTCCGCCGAAATTTTCCTTATTGATGGTGGCGACCATTTCGGTCATCCGGCGGGCCATGCGCTTGCGCGCGGTGTCGGCCTCCCAGACCACTTTATCGGTGCCGGCGCCGGTGTGGCAGTCCGCGCAATCAAACCCGAGAGCAGCGGCCATCACGCCCATGCTGCCCATGAAGTCGTCCACCGTAAGCCCCTTGAGTGGCGTGGTGGTAACATTCTTGAACACTTGTCCTGCCAGGGGACCCTTAGCCGGCGCGGCAGTCTGACCGGC
>JASHQT010000113.1 GCA_030039005.1 Bryobacteraceae bacterium | reverse complement strand
CGGACGCAAGTCGAAACCTGACTACGTCGCAGAAGCGGCCGTTCTTTCCAAACAGCTCGGCAAGCCCGTAAAGGTGGTTTGGAGCCGCGAGGACGACATTCGCTTCGACTTTTATCACGCGGTCGCGGCCATGTACATGAAAGCCGCCACCGATGAAAAAGGCCGGCCCGTCGCCTGGCTTCAGCGCAGCGTTTTTCCCCCGATTCTCTCGCAGGACGATGTCAACGCGAAGTACGGATCTTTCGAGCTGGACATGGGATGGGTGGATGTTCCGTTCGAAATCGCCAACTTCCGCGCCGAGTGCGGCCCGGCCGATACGCACATTCGCATCGGCTGGCTGCGCTCGGTGGCCAACATCCCGCACGCTTTCGCCGTCCAGTCCTTCACCGACGAATTGGCGGCCGCGGCCGGGCGGGATCGCGTCGAGTACCTGCTCGATGTCTTGGGCCAACCGCGCAAGATCGATCTGCGCCCGCCCAAAGAGCGCAAAGGCGACGATCCCTACATGCTGGATACCGCGCGCATGCGCCGCGTGATCGAGATCGCCGCCGAGCAGTCCGGTTGGGCCAAGAAAAAGCCCGGCCATGGACGCGCGCTCGGAATCGCCGTCCATCGCAGCTTCCTGACCTACGTCGCGACCGTGGTGGAAGTGGAAGTCGACAAGGGCCAGATCCGCATCCCACGCGTCGACATCGCGCTCGACACCGGCAAGGTGGTTCATCCGGATCGCGTGACCGCGCAACTCGAAGGTGCGTCCGTCTTCGGGACCAGCATCGCGCTGATGGGCGAGATCACCGCCACTAACGGCCGCGTCACGCAATCCAACTTCAACAATTATCCGGTAGCGCGGATAAACGAAGCGCCGCTCGAGACACACGTCCACATCGTGCCCAGCACCGCGCCGCCCGCCGGAGTCGGGGAACCGGGCGTTCCGCCGATGTCGCCCGCGATCTGCAACGCGATCTTCGCCGCCACCGGCAAACGCATCCGTGAGCTACCGATCAAAAAGCAGTTAGCATAGAACGGCATTCCGGGATGATCCCCAACGCCGTCGAAGCGTAGCCACGCTGGCATCTCGATTGTGGTGAAAGTGGTCAGCTTCGTCAAGAAAAGCCGTCCGAAGCGCAGAGAAGGAAGAGCCCGGCGAGCGGAGAAAAGGGGTGCGTACATGGGCGATCGCCCTTGTCCCCGCCTCAGTGCCTAAAAAACGCGGAGCGCCATGTTTATTTCTTCGGTGGACCCTGGTCCCCTTCTTTAAACCGGCTATGGCAGAAGTTGCAGGCTTGGTTAACCTCGTCGAGCTCTCTTGTGAAACCGAGCGTGTCATTGGCCGCGGCGAGGGCAGCGAGCCGGGCTGTAGCGGCCGCATAATTGGCCGCTGCTCGATCAAAGCCAGCTCGGTCTTTCCAGATTAAGGGGAGGGCCTGAGAAAACGCAGATGTGTCACCCGCGGCAGTGCCAGGCGGAAACATTCGCGGAAGCACCTTGGCCCATTTGGCGAGAGCGGCCGCCGGATAGCCTTGACTCTTTGCCTCGCGTCCTGCTTTCATAGCATCGCCCATTGAGCGGAACGTGATGGAGGACATGTCTAGGCTCGCCTGTCGAGCGGTGATGGCATCCGGGCCTGGCACCTCGGAGTTTCCCTGGGGTAGGCCGACCGACGTCAGGCAAATTAAGGCCCCCGATAACCTAATTAAGCCTTTCCACATCGCGCACCTCCCATGCCGCGGGCTCCTCGGGTCTGGTTCCCTGGGAGCCCGGTTTCTGTTCGATTCGCATCGAAAAGAGGAGCGCCAATAGGATTGACAGTCCCGTCATTCGATGATACCTTGTTATCCAAGGCTTGTAAAGCAAGCTGTGAAGGTGTAATGGACATCGAAGCACAATTTTTGAAGGGAAGCATCGGTTTGTTGCTGCTCAACTTGCTCTCGCGAGGAGAAATGTACGGCTATGAAATTCTTCAGGAAGCCTCGCGCCGCAGTGGCAATGCATTCGAGTTCAAGGAGGGCACGCTTTACCCCGCGCTGCATCAACTGGAGAAAAAGGGTCAGATCAAATCCGAATGGCGTACAGCCGAAAACGGGAGGGAGCGAAAATACTACTCGCTGACCCCCAAAGGCAGGAAAGCCGCAGCGGAATACGAAAAGCAGTGGCACCATCTGACGGGTGCGATCGCCGCAATACTGGAGAGCAAATAAATGCGCTCGGCGGAGGAACTGATCGACTACATCGTGAACACCTCGCAGGTTTCGTCGAGGAAGCGGCGGCAGGATATTCAACGCGAACTTCGCGCTCATATCGAGGATTTCGTGATCGCAGCGCACGCGGCTGGCTGCGACCGAGGTGAAATCGAAAAGCTGGTGCTGGCCCATTTTGGCGATCCCGGTGAAATCGCCCAAGGTTTCGCTTGGGTGTACCGGGGCGAACGTCGAAGGCTAGAGATTCTCGCTTATGCGCTTTCGACCTTGCTCCTCACGGGCTTTCTCTTAGCAGTGATTCTGACAATGCAGACGGGTCTGGCACTGGGCTTTGGCACACCAATCATCCATGTGTTCGCGAGCAGGCACACGCTAGTTGAAACCTTCGACATCTTGGCGTCCGTAGCCGCCTATCTGGGCGTGACTTCGCTCGAAAACGTTTTTCGAAGTCACCGGTTTCAAAAAGCAGGATTCCTGCTCACACTGATCGACAGCATCCTCATCGTGTCGTTTGCCGTAGCAGGTTTCCACATCACCTTTCTTCTTTTTGGACTCATGAACGGTCTCTTTTCTCGGGCAGTTCAAGTATTTGTCACCCGGAAGGTCGCGCGCGCCGGCATCGTCGTGGTTTGTTTTCCGCTGGCCGGACTCGCTTTGGCTCTGCTGCGATCACCGGTTTCTCAGGTTGCCCTCGCGGCGACTTGCGCCAGTTGGTTAGCCATGGGGGTCGGTTATCTATTCATGATCCATTTCGCGGCGCGTGTCGATGTAGGGCTCATGAACGGCCTCCGGCGAGTTCGATAGGGTTATTGAGGCGTTTATATGAGAACGTTTAGCATTCTGGTTGGCGGCTGCTTGCTATTTGCGCTCGTCCCATCCGGCGCCGCGCATTTCAGACTGTTGGAGCCCGCATCTTGGCTGGTGGAATCCGAGGATCTCGGCGATCCGCAGTGGTCGGCTCCGTGCGGCGGGACGTTGACTGATCCAGGCAAACCCACCGGCGCCGTTACAAAAATCCGGGGTGGTGATAAGCTCCATATCCGGATCCGAGAAATGGCTTTCCATCCCGGTTTTTACCGCGTGGCCCTGGCCGTGAACTCGCGCGACGAGCTGCCGCCCGACCCCGAAGCCGTAAGCGAGGCGGGGGCCTAACGGCCGTCCTCGATCTGTTTCGGGAACCATCCATTACCCGCCATCACCGCCTGTTCTTGCCGACGGCTTGTTCATGCACGTCACGCCTCTCGATAAGGAACAGGAAACCGATGTCGATATTCCCAACATCAACTGCACCAAATGCACCTTGCAAGTGATCGAGTTCATGGCAGCCCATGGATTCAATCAGGACGGCGGCTACACCTACCATCATTGTGCCGATCTCCAGATCCAGGCCAACCCGGATAAACCGATTGATAAAAGGTTTCCAGCCGAAAAGCGCTGAGGCCATTTCGTTATGCGCTTTTTGACAGAAGCATCTGCCAGACCTCAATGAAGCGCAAACCCCGGAATTATGCTAACCGGCAGCGATCGCTCCAGTTTTGCGTTCGTCACTTCGCCGGCATTTGCGCATCCAAACGCCAATGCATCGACGTGGTCGCGAGCTGTTGGGCCACGCGATCTACGAAAACTGGTGCAACGTGTTTCACACGCGACGCGCAGGCCGCTCGCAGGAGATCGCTCGGCCGACTGTTTTTCTGTGCTCGGCCGACGCGATTTGCATCACCGGCACCACGCTGACAGATAGGGGCCCATTCCCCTTTGGGCAGTCGCTCTATCATTTTGAATTTATTGAGATTTCCCCGGCTTCCCCAGGGGGAGCTCCAACCACTTAAGGCCAAGCAGCCCTTGGGCCGATCTATGGATATGCGGGGATGGAGCAATTGGGCAGGTTGTGTCTCAAAAACTCGGGCGGCTGCGCTGACTGCTTCTCTGTTCCTGGTCGTCGGCGTTTGCTGGTGGTTCTTCAACCGCAAGTATGATCCCGCGCTGGCCTCTCGACCCTTTCGCGTTGGCTTCGTCGATACCCCCCCTTACAACACCGTGGCACCCGACGGGTCTCCCATTGGCCCGTACATTGACATCTTCAGGGAGGCCTGCCGGCGACTCGGAATCCCCATTGAGTGGGTGTATGTACCGGAAGGCCCCGAAGCGGGTCTGAAGAGTGGAAAAGCGGATCTATGGACCTCACTGGGGGACCTTCCCGAAAGGCGCAGGATTCTGTACGTTTCCAAGCCCTGGGACATTGCGAGCAACTGGATGGTCACGCTTGCATCCAGCAAGATTTACGGCGCGGGGGACACGGCGGGGCGCTTGGTCGCGCACTCAAACATCACTCTCTTTCAAGCTTTGGCGAGTTCCACCTTTCCACGCGCGAGGTTCCTAACCACGGGACCGTCCAGCGACGGCGTGTTTCAGGCGGTGTGTGATGGCGAGGCGGACGCGGGAGTTCTAGCGGCGGGCACAAACGAGGTTGCCGACCTCCGGCATTTGGAAGCTTGCCGCAATTCCCGGTTGCGGTTCATCCAATTGGCGCACGGCGACATGGGCTTTGGCGTGGGCGCGTCATTCATTCGCCCGGATGCCCGGCGGGCGGCGGACGAAATCCGCGAAGAAATCATTCAAATGATCAAGGACGGAACCTTCGCGTCCATCAGTTTGCGGTGGTATTTGTACCCAGAGACCCAAGTACTCTCGGATTACTACCTCGCGGAGGCGCAACGAAGAAATCGTTTCCTGATCGCCGGGCTCGGCCTGCTGGCAAGCCTGCTGGTGCTGCTCGCCTGGCAGGCGCGTTTGTTGCGGGCCTCCCGGCGGGCAGCCGAAACCGCCGCGGTCGCCAAAAGTGAATTCCTGGCCAACATGAGTCACGAGATCCGGACGCCGATGAACGGCGTCATCGGCATGACCGACGTGTTACTGGACACGAACCTAACCCACGAGCAGCGCGAGTATGCCGAGACGATCCGCAATTCGAGCGACGCCTTGCTCACGGTAATTAACGATATTCTGGACTTCTCGAAAATCGAGGCCGGCAAACTGCTCATCGAATCGCATCCCTTCGATCTATGCCTGATGATTGAAGAAGTTGGGGCCATGCTTGCACCTAAGGCGGAAGAAAAAGGTCTCGACCTGCTCGTACATTTCCCGCCGTCTCTGCCCCGGCATTTTCAGGGCGACAGCGGAAGGATTCGCCAAGTGCTGACCAACCTGGCCGGCAATGCGATCAAATTCACTCACCACGGACAAGTCCTGATTGCAACCGAGGTCAGTCCAGTCGGCCTCGAAACCTGCGATGTCCGCATTTCCGTCACCGATACGGGTATCGGAATTCCGGAAGGGAAGCTAGAGTCGCTGTTTGCCAAGTTCACTCAGGCAGATAGTTCCACAACCCGAAAGTATGGTGGAACGGGCCTCGGGCTGGCGATCTCAAAGCAACTGGCACACTTGATGGGCGGTTTCATTCAAGTCCAAAGTGAAATTGATAAAGGTTCAACATTTTCGTTGTCGGTTCCGCTGAATCTCGCACCGGGAATAATCATGGAACCTGCTCCCGCGGCCGATCTGAAGAACCTGCGCGTTCTGATCGTCGACGACAACGAGGTTAACCGGAGAGTTATCCACGAACAGATTTCCAGCTGGGGAATGCGGAACGGGAGCTTCTCCTCGGGCGAAAGAGCGCTGGAGGAGATTCGGGAAGCGCAAGCTGCCGGAGATCCCTACGATTTTGTGATCGCGGACTATCAGATGCCCGGCCTCGACGGGGCTGCGCTCGCCTCAGCGATCGGAGAGGATTCGTCCTTGGCAAAGCCGATTGTTGTGATCCTAACCTCGGTTGGCCATCTCACGGAAGCCAAAGGAATGCAATCGATAATCGACGGGTGTCTCGCAAAACCGGTGAGGCCGTCGCAATTGCTGAACACCTTGGTGACAGCCTGGTCAAAGAAAAAAGCCCGGGGTCTAGCGAACGGCGATTCAGTAACTGGAACTTCGAAAGTCGGCTCGCCGCAGGTCGTAGCTGGAATATTCGCTGGTTCCGGACTTCGGGTGCTGGTGGTTGAAGACAATGTTGTCAATCAACGAGTTGCCGTGAGGATGCTGGAACGATTGGGACTGTACGCCGAGGTAGCCGCCAACGGCCGAGATGCACTCGAGTTGGTGCAACGCCAATGTTACGATGTCATCTTCATGGACTGCCAAATGCCGGAGATGGACGGCTATGAAGCGACGAGCGAGATCCGGCGCCAGGAACCAGAGAACTCGCGTGCGACGATTATCGCCATGACGGCCGACGTGCTCATGGGCTCGCGGGAACGCTGCATTGCCGCTGGAATGAATTCGTTCATCTCCAAGCCAGTGAAACTTGACGATCTGATCAAGGCACTACAGTTCAAAGCTGTGTCCACTGAGACTCAAGCTGGCTAACGTGCCTTCTCTCTCGTGCAGTTCTTCGGCACATTCGTATTGGCGCGAGCCCCCGCCGAAACCTCACGAAGTGTTCAGCCCTCACTGGTGGGTGACGCAAGGAAACGGCGAGTGAGGACCGGGCGGGCGAGGTCGTCACGCACAATCGCATGGTCGTCCAGGGCAGAACCGGACGATCAGCGCTTCCTTCACGCCCGATGTTCCAGCTCAAATATCGCCTGCGCTGCTTCCGTTGCCGAGAAGTAGGCGGCGGGCAGGATGGAACCGGCGCGTTCAATTAACCAGAACCGTCCATCTGTGGTTCGATTCACGTATCCCCATATCGGAACCACGCGCTGCTGGGGACTGACGGCGTAACGATCTTTCCCACAGGGCCAAAGCATGTATCCGGCGCTCGCCACTAGCAGTGTCGTTGAGCAAGTACAATACCACCCGCCAGCTGAACTAGAACAAAGACATACGTCGCTATTGGGGACAAAATGGCGCACTTATCAGCGAAGTTGAGCCGGAACCGGCCACTACGTACCCTGGATGAACCGGGAGTTGCGTCTCTCGCCCTTGCCCTTCTCCGTCCTGCCGGAAAGCCCTACATCCCGAACTGGAGATAGTCGCCGATAATGCCCGTTGTCAGTCCCTGACAGGATGCACATCCGCGAAATGTCAACTTCTCGGCCCAATGCGCCATTTTCGAATGTCCGTTAGCCTGCTGCCACGATCATCAACGACGTTAAGACGCGGAATCCATCTCGGGACCTCCGCGCAGAATACCTCGTACTCCCTTCCAAAGGTCGCTTTCAGGGTCGGTTCTTCATATAGCAACACGAAGAAGTGAAACAGCAGCCAGACAAGCGCGGCGTACTCAAATAGCATCGCATTCCCAAAGAGCAAGGCCTGTCCAACAATGACGCTCACCACCGCCAGGTACATCGGATTGCGCACATAACGATAGAGTCCGCTGACAACCAAATGGCGGGTGGGAAATACCGGCGCCGGTGTGCCCAGCCCTTCGACCGCAAATCGGCGGAAGGAATCGAGGAGGCCAGCGGTGCCGAGAGTGATGAGAATACCACCAACAAAACGGAGGAACTGCAATCCCAAGAACGCAGATTGGAGTCGCCAAGCGGAAATCCACCAGGGCACCAAACCGGCAACGATTCCCGGCGCTATAACTAGGAAGAGCGCCGATCCGACTGTAGCTGCTGCCCGCCTAATCACCCGCTTATAGAAGCAGATTACCCCGCTCCGCGCAATGGTAGGCCACTCACGTCGAGATCGACGGCGGGCAAGCGATCAAAGCCGTCGGAGGGCTTTAGGCCGGAACGTACTGACTGTCGAGGAGGTCGGCAAATCCCTTCAGGTCAAACTGCGAGCACCTGGCGAATAGCCTGCGTCCGTCTGGGCAAACCTCGTGGGACTTTAGTGTGTCCGCATTGCTCGCCAAAGATTTGCGAGCAACAACTTGATGTCGCGAGTCAACCCTTTGCATTCACTTCTTCCTGGCTCAGAATGAGCGGCAGCCTCCGTCGCGCCGCGGAAAGGGATGCGTTCGATCTGAATCTTGCGATTCAGCGTGTGGGTTAGAGAACGCGCACTGCGCACACCAACTGAACGCAGGTGGACTGCGAGGCTTGTTTATCCTTGATCAGGAATAGCTGGTACTTCCGAACGTGTTCCGGACCGAGCTGGTCGGGCGCCTTATGAAAGTGTTTGGCGAACTCGGAAACCCAGTGCAAGTAAACCCGGATGGTAATCGGTGAATAGTGGCGGATCCGGAGATCCTCCAGCATGCGCTGTCGAAGCGGGGTTGTAGCGGAGCTCCTTGGCTTGTGAGCACATCACAACTCGCAAGCTCGCCGCGCATTCAACACTGCCCACCAGTTCACGATTCCAACCTCCCGAAGCGTGTTCAATGCTGGATCACGTGTAGGAACAACTTCGGCGCGATTCTCATCCCTGATACATGACTGTGCCGCCGACCACGGTGCGCACGATGTGGATATCTTTGATCTTGTCCTGCTCCACGGTATGGAGATCGTCGGCCAGGACGACGAAGTCCGCGAGCTTCCCGAGCGTGATCGAACCTTTGATGTTTTCTTCGCGCGAGTTGTAAGCGCCGTTCAGTGTATTGATGCGCAACGCTTCATCTACACTGACGCGCTGGCTCGCACCCCAGACCTCCCCGTTCCAGCCCTTCCGGGTCACCATTCCCTGAATGCCCATACGCGGATCAAAGGGACCCGGACTGAAATCGGAGCCCGCCGCCACTGGAATGCCCGCATCCAGAAAACTGCGAAACGCCATGCAATGCTGCATGAGATCTTGCCCATAGAAATGGAACTTGTCGGTGTTGTAGTAGGCGTAGGAAGTGAACGGCGCCGGCACAGCGCCGAGCGCCTGGATGCGCCGCACCAGGCCGTCGTTCACCAAGGTGCAGTGCGTGATCTTGGGACGGGCGTCTTCGCGAGGAAAGAGCTTTTGCGCACGCTCTACCGCATTCAGCATCCGGTCGATCGCGACGTCACCGTTGGCGTGGCAGTTCACCTGAATGCCTGCCCGATGCACGCGCTCCACCCATTCGTTCAGAGCCTCCTGAGTCTCGGTGAGGTTGCCCTGGTAGGGAGGGCTGATTCCAATATATGGCCGGCTGATCGCCATGGTGCGCTCGGAGAACGATCCATCGACGGTGTGCTCGCTGGTTGCGCCCAGGCGGATCCATTCGTCGCCAAACCCGCTCTGGATGCCGCTCCCGATCATGGCTTCCAGCGTCTTGCCGCTGGATTCATAACTTACGCGGTGGCGCAGGTCGCCTCGCGCGCGCACCTGTTGCAAGGCGAAAAGATCGCCGCCTTCATGATGCACGCTGGTCAATCCGTAGCGAACGAATTGTTTTGAGATGTAGGCCAGCCCATCTCGCGCGCGCTGCGACCGCTGCTCTTCGCTGAACTCCTGCCGTTTCCCCACCTTGTCGAACACGCTTCTGGCCCGGTCCGTGACGCGGCCGTTCAATTCGCCCGTAGCGTCCTTGTCGTAAGTGCCGCCCGGCGGATTGGGTGTGTGCGCGTTGATGCCGGCCATCTCCAGCGCCTTGCTGTTGTAGAACGAGGTGTGCCCGCCGCGATGTTCCACAACCACCGGATGCTCCTTCGATACCTGGTCCAGATCGTGAACGTTGAGCTGGCGATTGTCCTTCACCTTCGTGTCGTCGAAGAAGAAGCCTTCCACCCAGGTGCCCGGCGGCAGTTGTTGCGCCTTCGCCCGGAGTTTTTCAATGATGCTGCCGATAGTAACGAACTCAACCTCATATGGATTGCCGACAAGAACTTCGTAGAGCAGCGTCTCGCCCGGCGCGTGATTGTGACAGTCGATGAACCCCGGCACGATCGTCATTTGCTCGGCGTCGTATTGTTCGGTTCCTTTGCCGGTCAGTCCCCGAATATCGGCCGAGCTGCCGACCGCGATGAAGCGGCCATTCTTGACCGCGAACGCTTCCGCGCGCGGCCGAGCGGAATCCACCGTGTAGACTTGCGCGTTGTAAACCACGAGATCGGCGACCGGGCCATCGGCGGCGCGGGCCGCCGGGATCCAGGGCATGCCCGAAAATCCGGCGAGGCCGGCGCCGGCCCCCACTCCTAACAATCCAAGAAATTCTCTGCGGCTGCGCTGGCGATGCATGCTAGTTTATCCAATCGAAGACAACTGTTCCCCCACGGCGCGATATGCTTGGTCGATGGCTTGATCGGTGTATGCGGCCGCCGCCGCGTCCGAGTTGGCGATGGAGATTCGGCCGAACTGTTTCCGGCCGATTTCGCAGGGTGATTGGCCCTGGGGCCACTCGGGATCCCAAAGGTAGTTGTATTCGTAAGCGTAGCCATGCGGCCAACGATTCACCGTGATGGCATCGATATCGGCTGCCGGATCGAAGCCGCCCGGCCCCGCGATGCGCGCAAACTGGTCGCGGATGTTGCGCTCGAACACGGAGAACGGCGTCGCGAGCAGATCGGCGTGTCCGATGCGCTGCTGCTCCCGCGCGGAAAGACCGGGTTTGCAGGGTGTCCGCAGCATTCGCGCGAGGATCGGCTGATCGGGCGAGATCCGGGGCCGGTATTCGCCGATATCAGTCGGCTGCTCCAAGTTCAAGTTCGAATGGTACATCCCCGGCGATTGCGCGCCGCGCAGCCCCAGTTTCTGGAATGCCTTCCAATTGCGCAGCGCGACCACTGTGTACACCAATGGCACCTTCACTCCATATCGCAAAGCCTCGCGCTGAGCGGCGGGAAGTTCGGGACACAGATACGGGATCATCATGTTCCAGCACGCTAGAATAGCGGTCTTAGCGCGCACCGAATACATCTGTTTCTCGCGGCCATAGACGATTTCAACTTCCTTGGCGTTGGCGGGATCTCCCGCATGCCGGGCGCGCAAGCAGGTGCTCGAAAGGCGAATGCGCACGGGAGAATCGGGCCGGTCCAAGCGGCTGTAATCGACATCGGCCAGAATGCTGTCTTCCACGGTATGGCCAGGAAGCGCGCCCGGAATCAGCGATCGAACCAGCAGACGTGCGATAGTGGCGTTGCCGTCCGGGAAGTGATAATCGTACGGCTGCTTGGGAATGTGCTCGCCGAGCGCGGTGAAGCTCAAACGGCGATAAGGCCCTGGTTTGAGGTTCATGCCCTGGAATCCGGGCGCGTTTGGCCATAGCTCCAGCGCCCCCACCGCGTCGATGCCAACGCCGTAAAGTCCGTGCGTGCGAGCCTGATAAAACGGAATCACGTCGGGATGGACTTTCACAAGGTTCAGCAGGAAATCCTTGTAGCTCATCCGCGAAAGCCGGTCCTTTTTCTCGTCATCGGAGAGGCCAGCGAGGTAATCGATGCGCTCTTCCTGAAGACGAAGCAGGTCGGCCTGCGCCTGTTCGGAAAGTGGCGTCTTGGCGAGGAAATCCTTCCACCTGGGTCCGGATGCGCCGCGCCTGGACCCTGGAAGTCCTACCACGAGACGATCTACGCCGAACGTTTCCTTATCGAAGAAGAAGCCGTTCTGCAGAGCAGCGAGCGTGGAACGATCCGTAATCTTTTCCGAATTCGCGGCGAGCGTTACCGGATCGATTCCGAGTTCGGTGAGCAGCCCGCGTGCGACAGGACTGTAATCGAACGGTGATTCAATGGCCAGCGTGCCGCCGTTGCAGATGAAGAGACGGCTGCGGGGGCGGAACTCATTTCGTTTGGCATGGCCGCCGAAATCATCGTGGTTATCTAGGATCAAGATCTTGGCCGGCGAGCCGGAGCGCGCCCGATAGAAATACGCCGCCGCCAAGCCGCTGATCCCGCCACCGACCACAACCAAGTCGTAGGTTTCGTGCGTGTCCTCGGGCGTTCCGGCCTTCTTGAAAACGTTTCCATCGCGGAGGGCGTGCGCGTAGTCATAGGAGCCGTCGTGGCTCCCGCGCATGCCGGTAAGCTTCGGCGGATCGTACCCGATCCCATCCTGCTGAGCACCTGCCGCGGATGCCGTCCGCGCGCCCCCGATACTCGCGGCGGTTACGGCCACCGCGATGCCGTCGATGAAATCGCGGCGCGTGATCTTACTGTTCATCCCGAGTTCGCGATCGCGCTGCGGATTGGACGGCAGTTCGGTCATAATACTGTTCCAGTGTAGGCCGCGAAACCCGCCCCACGCCGCGCTAACGGTGAGCGAATATTCATGCGAGTGATCGTAGCACTCTTGAGGTGTTGGGGGGTGAACCGGGTTGGTGTTTCCAGCGAATGACGGTAAAGCCGCCGCCCTTTGCAAGGCAATCATTCACCCGAACGCGGTCTCATGTTCGTGGTTTCCAAGGAGCGGCTCGCAACTCGAGATCACGATGCCGACGGGCCACTTTCAACAAGCCGAGTCCCACCGTTCCCTAGTTCTTGCTCGATGCCCGGCACATTGACCCGTTTCACATCGCGCACGTACTTGGTGCGCTTCAAAACTTCAAGCACTTCGGGGCGGTGGAGCCGGTTACTCTCCAGCGGTGCGGGCAGGACTGGTCAACCCAACGTTTTCCCATAGCCGCAGGATGAACGAGCTCACGCCCACAATGCGTGCCGTCTGGCTGATGGTGAGATGCCTCGCTCGCGCGGTATCAGGGTTGTTGCTTTGCGGCATGTTGCGCCCCCGCCTCGCACCGATCGATTGCTGTAACCGCTGTGTGAAGAAATCGGGGGAGCTTGACAACATTGTACTTTTAGTGCAATCTTACACAAATCCAGCGGTTGAGTCTGGGAGGTCCACTTGACGGCACAGGATCGTGCGCTGGGAATGCACCGGAAAATCAGCCGGCGCGATTTCGTGAACGGAGCGAGCGTCGCGACGGGAGCGGGTCTGTGGCCGCGCTGGGCGATGGCGCAGGAGTTTGCGCCCGAACAATCGCCGGACTACTATCCGCCCGCGCGCACCGGCATGCGCGGCGATCATCCCGGGTCCTTCGAAGTTGCCCATCAGTTGCGCGATACGCGCCAAGTGGACCTGTCCGCTGTGGCGCACACCAATGAAACCTATGACCTGGTGATCGTCGGCGGCGGCATCAGCGGGCTGGGTGCGGCGTACTACTTCCTTACGAATGCCGGGCGCAACGCGCGAGTGTTGATCCTCGACAACCATGACGATTTCGGTGGGCACGCCAAACGCAACGAATTCCGTTATAACGGCCGCCTGCTGGCCATCAACGGCGGAACGCTGAACATCGAAGCGCCGCAGCGCTACAACGAAGCCGCGAAGTCGCTGCTGTTCAACATTGGCATCGATCTCGATCTCTTTCAAACCGAGAACGCGACAAACCACAACCTGTATCGATCGCTCGGCCTGGGGCGGGGCCAATTTTTCGATAAGGAGACCTGGGGCGCGGATCGCTTGGTGGTGCGCCCGGCGTCTGACGCCAGGCTGGGCGCCTTGGGCCAATACACTGGGGAATTTCTCGGGAAAACGCCGCTCTCGGAACAAGCGCGCCAGGACATGCTGCGCTTGTACCATCCGAACCAACCGGATTATCTCGAAGGAATGGCCTCGGCCGACAAGAAATTCCGTCTGGCGAAGATGAGCTACCAGGATTACTTGCTGCACGTCGCCAAAGTGGATTCACAGGTGCTCTGGTTCTTCCGCCATTTCGGTGAAGATGTGTTCTGCGTCGGCGCCGATGCCACTCCGGCGCTGTTCGCCTGGCAGATGGGCCAGCCCGGATTCGCGGGGCTGAAACTCGATCCCACGCCCGAAGGCGTGCTCGCGGAATTGCCCGGCGTCCAACACGGCCGGCAGAAGGAAGGGGGCGGCGCAGCTGTGCATTTTCCCGATGGCAACGCCACGGTCGCCCGGCTTCTCGTGCGCTGGCTGATTCCCGATGCGGTGCCAGGCAAGACCATGGAAGACGTCGGTGCGGCGCGGATCAATTATGCGCTGCTCGACCGTCCTGGCCAGCCCGCACGTATCCGCTTGAACAGCACGGTGCTGAACGTTCGGCACGCGGGCGACCCCGCAAACGCAGGTGAGGTAGTGATCAGCTACAGCCGCGGCGGGAAGATGTACGACGTGCGCGCGAAAGGCTGCGTGATGGCCTGCTGGAACATGTTCATCCCTTATCTCATCCCCGATCTTCCAGCGGCGCAAAAGGAAGCTCTGGCATATGGAGTGAAAGGACCGCTCGTTTACACGAGCGTCGGCGTGAAAAATTGGAAGGCATGGCAAAAGCTCGGCGTGAGCTACATCAACGCGCCTACCATGTATCACACCGAGGTGTCGCTCACCGAGGCGGTTTCGCTGGGCGATTTAAAGCATCCGCAGACGCCAGACGAGCCGATCGCGCTCCATCTGGTCAAGATCATGTCAGTTCCCGGAAAGCCGCGTAAGGAGCAGCATCGGATGGGACGCGCGGAACTGCTGTCTACAACGTTTGAGACTTTTGAACGTAATATTCGCGATCAACTGGCGCGCATGCTCGGGCCGGGAGGTTTCGACCCGGTGCGGGATATTATCGACGTCACGGTCAATCGGTGGCCACATGGCTACGCCTACACGTACAACAGCCTGTTTGAGCCGATGGAGTGGGTGTTCACCAACTCCGAGCAACGTCCGTGCGTGATCGCCCGGCAGCCGTATGGCCTGATTGCCATCGCCAATTCCGACGCCGGCGCTAGCCCTCACACCGACACGGCATTGTGGGAGGCGCATCGCGCCGTGGGAGACGTGATGAATCGCCGCGCCATGCCCACACTCGCATGAACCGCGCTCGCCGTCTCGGCCGGCAGCGGTTTTCGCGCAGCAATCGTGCGATGCGGATCTGATCCTGGGCGGCGGAAAAATCATCACCGTGGATGCCCAGGATCGGATCGCCGAAGCCGTCGCTGTCGAAGGCAATCGCGTTATGGCGATCCGTCTGAAGACCAGCGTCCCTACGGTGAATGTTGCGTTCACGCTCACCGGTTATGGCTACGGCCAGCGTCTTCGCATTCCCGCGCCTGCCAAAGTGGCTGGAATCGGCTCGCGTGTGGAATACCGGCAAGGGTGATTCCGCCGAGTTGAATCTCTAGCGGAATGGGCGGATGGGATCGCTGTGCCGAGCCGGCGGGCGCGGCCAGTGTGCCCTCCAGATTGATCGCGATCGCGTGGCCGCTAGAGGCCAGGACGGCGGGCGAGAATTCGAACGTGGCCAGGCCGAAGCCAGCGCTTATTCAGCGGAGAGTTGCGCCAGAGTTTCGGCAAGAACCAGCGCACCATTCGCGATGGCCTCGGGCGAAGCGTATTCGTCCGGCCGATGGCTCACACCGCGCCGGCAGGGAATGAAAATCATGCCGGTCGGCGCGATGCGCGACATAAATAACGAATCATGATACGCGCGGCTGATCATGCGCTCGAACGCAAGGCGATGCGTCTGACAGGCCTGGATCACCGTGTTTACGACGCGCGGGTCGCAGTGCGCGGGCGGATCGGAATTGATCTGCTCCAATTCCGCTTCGACGCGGCGCCGTCGCGCGATTTTCTGGAATGCTTCCGTGATCCGATCGAGCGCCGTGTCACGCCGCGCTTCGTCGATATCGCGCAGGTCAATCGTCATACGAACCCGGCTCGGGATACTGTTCACGGCGCCGGGGAAGACCTCGCAGATGCCGACGGTTCCAACTGTGTCCGGGGATCCGCTGGATTGCACGGCCTTTTCCACTGCGAGCGCGATCTCGGCTCCGGCGAGAAACGCATCGTGACGGTCCGGCATCAACACCGCGCCGGCGTGTCCGCCCTCGCCTTGGATCCTGACCTCAAAACCGGCGGGCGCCGCAATCGCGGTGACCACGCCGATCGGAACGTTGCGCTGCTCGAGAAGTGGCCCCTGTTCAATGTGCAACTCCACGAAGCTCGAGTAATGTCCCTCGTCCAGCCGAACCGACGCGAGCGGGCCTTCGAAACCCGCCGCCCGGCGCGCATGGTCGACTGAGACATCGCCGCGATCCGTCCGTGCGGCCACGGAATTGGTGGCGAGCGGAGTGGCCAGCATCCGGCTGCCCAGGCATCCGATGCCAAAGCGCGTCGGCTCTTCGGAAGTGAAGACGATGAGTTCGATCGACCGTTTCGGCCGGAACCCGGCCCGTGCCAGCGCACGAATCGCTTCCAAGCCGCCGAGCACTCCCACCGTGCCGTCGAAGCGGCCGGCGTTGGGAATCGCATCGATGTGTGAGCCTGTTGCCACCGGCGCCAGCGCCGTATCTTCGCCCAGCCAGCGCGCGAAGGTGTTGCCGATGGCATCCTCGCGCAGGGTGAGACCGGCTTCCCGGCAAAGTTGCTTCACGTAGGCGCGAGCTTCGAGGTCGGCTTTTGTGAAGACCACGCGAGTGACCACGGGCGCCGGTTCCTGCGAGATGGCCCCGAGCGCGTCCAGCTCCGCGCTGAGCCGATCGACTTCAATCTTCACCGCCGGCCATCCAATGGCGCGCGATTCCAGTCTTTGTAGATGAGATATTTCGCCGGCGTTTTGCCGATCGCTCCGAACCATTGTGGACAAAACGGCGCCATCCAGATGAAGTCGCCCGCTGCAACGGGATACCAATGGTCTCCGAGCCGGTAAATGCCGCCGCCCTCCAGCATCAGCAGGCCATGCTCCATCACGTGGATCTCAACCATCGGTAGCGCCGCGCCGGGAGCGTAAGTCATCACGTTGACGGCGAAATCGAACGCAGGATGATCCGGAACCAGGGCGCGCACCAGCAGTCCTTCATCGCCGTTCAGAAGCGAGGCCGGAGCATCGGTCTCGCGCCCTGTGAAGTATGCCGGCGCAGCAACAAAGGGCAACGGCTGATACTCCTTTTCGATAAACGCGGCTCGCGCGGGCGAGCTTGCAAAGATGGTTGCAGCGTATTCCGCCGGAAAGTACGCGTAGTCACCGCGAGACAACCGCGCGCCGTTCGTCTCCACTTCACCTTCCAGCACGTATACGAACCGCTGCGTCTGTCCCGGGCCAAACAATCCTCCGGCTTCGAATTCGACGGTGTATTGCGTGAACCGAGCGCCGAGCGCCGGAGCCGCATGGACAATCGCCGAAGCCTTCTCCATCCCGGGCAGCGGCGAGCGCACAAACGTGTCCGGCGTTTGCAATAGGTGATTGATGCGATAAGCGCTGCGCGTCTGTCCCAAATGTTGCATAAGCTCTTAGCCGCGCTGGGGCCGCACGAATTTCCCTCGCGTCCGCGCCACGATTTCCCCGGAATCAAATATGGTCTCACCCCGGCGGATGGTGCGGGCCACCGCGCCGCGAAAATCCGACCCCACGTAGGGGCTTAAAGCGTGACGCTGTTTCAAGTGCGCAGCTTGCAGCCGAGCCGGTCGCGAAAGATCCACCAACGTCAGATCCGCGTCGGCTCCGATTGCCAGCTCGCCCTTGCCGGCGATACGGAACCTGCGGGCTGGCTCGCGCGCAGCTAGTGACGCGATCCGCTCCAGGGGCAGACGGCGGCAGTGATGACCTCGATCGAGCAGCACTGCCAGTGTGGACTGCACTCCCGCGATTCCGCCCCAGGCGCGCCCGAAGTCGCCGGCCTTCATCTCCGGCGGTGCGGGCGAATGATCGGACGCGACAATATCGACGGCTCCCTCCATCAACTGCTCCCACAGCTCATCCTGATAGTCACGGCTGCGCAGCGGCGGCGCGCATTTCGCGACCGCGCCCAGCCGCTCCACGTCTTCTTCCGTAAAGAAGAGATAGTGCGGGCATGTCTCGATGGAAACGTCCGTGCCCTGGGCTCGCGCCTCCGCGGCTAAAGCAGCCCCGCGTCCAGTGCTCACATGAACGATATGCAGTTTCGCGCCGGCCTCGCGAGCGAGGAGCGTGGCGCGCTGGATCGCTTCGAGTTCGGCGATCACTGGCCGGGAAGCAAGAAACGCCCGCACGCTGCCGCGATCTTGCTCCCCGATTTTCCGCGCCAGTCCTCGGGTGATCTCCTGGTTTTCGGCATGCACCGCGACAGGCAAACCCAGGCGTGCGGCTTCGCGCAGGCCATCGATCAGAGTCAAATCGTCGGCGCGCGGAAACTCTGGCAAACCGGAATCGCAGAGAAATGCTTTGAAGCCGACTACGCCGCGGTCGGCCAGCTCGGCCATCTCGCCGATGTTGCCGGGGATCAGGCCTGCCCATAGTCCGAAGTCTGTGACCGACGATGCTTCCAGCGCCGCGCGCTTCTCGTCGAACGCACGAGCATTGACGGTACAGGGCGTGGAATTGAGCGGCATGTCAAAGAACAGCGTTCCGCCTCCCGCCGCAAGCGCGCGGCTGCCGGTAGCGGCGCCTTCCCAATCCGTGCGGCCGGGTTCGTTGAAGTGAACATGCACGTCGATCAAGCCCGGGAAAATATGCAAACCGCGAGCGTCGATCTCTTCTGCGGCGCCTCCAAGATCCGGTCCGATCGCAGCGATCTTGCCGTCTTCAATCGCAACGTCGAGGCTCGACCCTCGGATTACCAGATCAGGCATAGCGGCGCTCCAGCTCTTCGAGGAAGCGCATCCCGGCGTCGAGCGCGGCCTCGACATCATGCGGCAAAACCGTTTCGTCAGGATGGTGGCTGATTCCGCCCGGACTGCGCAGAAACAACATGGTGACGGGCATGCGCCGCGCGACGATCATCGCGTCGTGTCCGGCGCCGCTGGTCATGCGATGAGCGGTCCCTCCGCTGGCCGCTACGGCGCGTTCCAGCATCCCGGTGAGCGCGGGGTCCAACCAGACCGCGGGCTGGTCGAGTTGTTCACGCCAGGAAACTCGCAGGCAGCGCCGGGAGGCAATCCGCTCGGCGGCTCGCAGCAGGCGCGAGACCAGGGCACGACGCGCCGTGTCGTCAGCGTGCCGGACATCCAAGCTCGCCGTTACACTGCCGGCGATGACGTTGCCCGCGCCAGGCGCAACTGAAACACGACCGACGGTTGCGACGGGGCCTTCTATCGCCCGGGCTTCCTGCTCCACCATGACGATCCATTCGGCGGAGCCGGCAAGCGCGTCGCGACGCTGCTGCATCGGCGTCGTCCCGGCGTGGTTTGCGTGGCCTTCGAAGGTCACATTCAGGCGGCTCTGGCCGGCAATCGCTTCCACAATGCCGAGCGGCAGGTTGAGGCTTTCGAGCACAGGCCCTTGCTCGATGTGAAACTCCAGGTATCCGAGCGCATCGTCGCCGGCGCGCGCCTCGGCGATTCGGCAGGGGTCCAATCCAAATGCCGTAACCGCGGGAGCGATGTTGGCGAGCAGTTCTTCGTCGATATCGCCGATCAGGGCGCGGCTGCCGATGAAGGGCACGCCCAATCGGACACCTTCTTCTTCGGAAAATCCCACTACTTCCACGGCAAACGGCAGGCGACGGCCGGCGAGCCGCTCGACCATCGCCACGCCCAGCACAACACCTAGGATTCCATCAAACGCGCCCGCGTGCGGTACTGTATCGAGATGCGAGCCGATCAACAAGCGCGGCGCGCCGGCGTGCCCGGCGGGATACAATCCGCGGAGATTCCCTGCATGATCCAACTTCACGCTCATCCCCGCTTGTTCCATCCAACCGCGAAAACGCGAGTGCACCACGTGCATCGGCTCGGACAAAAACGTTCGTGTGATGTACCCGGGCTCTTCGGTCGCTTCGGCGATTAGGCGGCAGCGCTCGATCACTTGCTTCATCAGGAACCCCGGTACGTGCTATAAGCATACGGGCTCAGCAGCAGCGGCACGTGATACGTGGCCGACGGGTCGGCGATGCCGAATCGCACGACGATTTCGTCCAGGAACGGAGGGTCGCTGGTGTCGAACCCGGCCGCGCGAAAATAATCGCCTGCGTGGAAGACCAATTCGTAAACTCCCGTTTCGATGCGTTCGGAAGCGAGCAACGGTTCATCGGTGCGGCCATCCTGGTTGGTAACCACCGATTTCACGCGCTTGCCGCCAAAGTGTAGATCGATTGCCACGCCCGGCGCGGGTTTTCCGCGCGAGAGGTCCAGCACGTGTGTGGAGAGCCTGGCCACTATCTCGTCATCTCATCATCTTTTTAGCCGTAAGCCAAGGACGCCGAACCGCGGAGGGGCATCGGTGTAAACGCCAATCTGTTCGCCGCGCTCGGCGATCGTGTCCCAGGTGCGATTGTTGGCCTCCAGGTGTATTTCAGCGACAGTTGGAATTTCTGCGAGCATCTTTGTTCCAATCTGATAGATCACCTGCTGGATGCTGCCGGATTCGAACCCGCGAAAGACTTCGTGCACGATGCCCCGCACGGCCGCAGTAACGGCTCCGGAGTTAAACGCAGCCGAGGATTCAACGTATGTCCATTCCAGGTCCAGCCACATATGCAACGGCCGGTTCGCGATGTCGGGAAGCGTGGTGTACTCATCGCGCACGAAGCCCTGAAACGCACTGCCTCCGAGCCGCAAAAGTTTGAACCCGGCGATTCCCGAGGCGATCTCGACAATCCCCGCGTGATTCAACTCCACGCGCGAGGTGGCGCGATCCGGCCCGGCGGGAGCAAAAGCGACGTCGCATTCTGGCAGCGCCGCATAGGGAATCTCGACGGCCGAGATCTGCACGCCCTCAACCTGCGGGTACTTCGCCAGGAATCTTGTTCCGAGAAAGTTGCAACACCCCTCCAGATCCGGTCCTTCAAAGTTCAGCATTTCACGCTGCACGAAATTTTTCATCGAATCGGTCGCGATCAAGCCCGTGTTGTCGCCGGTCGCGTAAGTCGGCCAAAATGCGTCGCCATAGATCAGCATCGTGATATTCGCCCCGAATACGGGACTCGCGCCGGCTCCGATCTTGCCATCCCGATTGAGGCGATACGCGATCACATCGCCTTTGCCGTAATAATTGCGCTTCCAACCACTCGCAAACTGTCCAATCACGATTCGATCAGCCCCTCCAACCGGAACCGCGCGATGCGATACACCTGCCGCATCGCGTCGCCGTATTCCTGTTCGGGCGAATTGTTGATTCTCCGCTGAAGCTCCCGCAATATGTCGTACTTGGTACTGCCTTTCACCGCCTGCAAAAACGGGAACCCGAATCGCCAGCGGTAGTCTGCGTTCAGTTGGTGCAATTGCTTGAATTCGTCCGCGGTCAAGCTATCGAGGCCCGCGACCGATTGTTCGCGGCTCGAAGCCTCGCTCACTCGCGCGCGAGTGCCGAGGTCTGGATGAGCCTGAAGCAGCGCCAGACATTCCGCGCGCGTGGCGCGCTCCACCTGTTCCCACATCGCTGCGTGCAACGCATCCAGAGTCGCGAACGGCCGCGCGGCGAAGGCGCGCTCCGCCACCCAAGGCGAATGCTCGAAGACCCAGCCGACCGCGGCGACGAAACGGGATTGATCCATGGCGTTGAGTTCACCCATCGTCATGCCGCCTCCGATGCTGCATAGACGATCGAGCCAGCCACCCGCACCTCGCGCACGCTTTCGGAGCCGGCCAGCGTGAGGATGGCCGCGAGCATCTGCTCGGAGCCTTGTTCGCGCTCGAGAACGGCTGCCAAGGGGCTGGCGGCCGGCGGACGCAAGTAGAGGAAATCTGCCGATTTTCCGGCGCGAAGATCTCCGATCTCTTCGTCCAGACCCAGAGCCTCGGCGCCGGCCAGCGTGGCCAGGTATAGCAAATGGCCGGGCTCGAGCAGCATTCCATGGGGCGCGATCCTTTGCAGCAAATAAGCCTGCAGCGCCTCCTTGAGCATCCCGAACCCGGTCCCACCGCCCACATCAGTCCCTAGCGAGCAATGCACGCCTGCCTGGACATGACGCCGCCATGAGAACAGGCCGCTGCCGAGAGCGGCGTTGCTCGATGGGCAATGCGCAACGGAGATTGCGCCGGCGGCTAATCGCTGCAATTCCGAATCGGTGGGATGGACGTTGTGCGCCATCACCGCGCGCCTCCGCGCCAGGCCGAAGCGTTCGTAGACTGCCAGGTAGTCCAAAGCCCATGGAAACAGGCGGTGCACTTCGGCGATCTCGTCGGCATTTTCATTGAGATGAGTGTGAAACAGGAGATCCTCATTCTCGGAAAGCAGCGTCTGGCACACCTCCAGCATGGCCTCGGAAGCCGATAGCGCGAAGCGCGGCGTAACGGCATAGAGCAGGCGCCCGCGACGGTGGAAGCGCTCAATCAGGAGGCTACTCTCGCGATAGGCGCGCTCCGGCGTCTGATGCAGTTCCGGACGTAACCGGCGATCGGAAAGCACCTGCCCGGACGCAATCCGCAGCCCCGCGGCCGCGGCCGCTTCAAACAGCGCTGCCGTTGCGGGGGCGAAGTGCGCACCAAAAACCAAGGCCGTCGTCGTCCCGTGCGATACCAACGCGTGGACGAACTCGCGCGCCACGCGACAAGCGTAGACATGATCGGCCATGCGCGCCTCTTCCGGGAGCGCACAGTGTTCGAGCCAATCGAGCAGGGAGCGGCCCAGTCCGCCGAGCACGCGCAACTGCGGGAAATGCGTATGGGTGTCGACGAAGCCCGGCAGCAGAAATCCGCCGCGCAAATCCACGGTGGGAACATCTGGATGTGCGTCGCGAAGACTCGCATAATCGCCTGTACCGGCGATCCGCCCGTCGCGAATCCATAGGCCGCCATCGGCGTAGCATTCCAGTGCATTCGCGTCTTGAAACGGATTGCGCGGCGTGTGAAACAGAGGCGCGCGCAGCAGTTCCCCTGCCGACGAAGGATTCACCGGATGGCACCAACCGAAGCGACATCGGCTTCCCGCTCCGCCCGCGCGCGCTGAATCGCGAAGAAGACGCGCTCCGGAGTAGCGGGACTTTCCAGTGCCACGGGACCACAGGCTCCAAACGCGGCGATCGCATCGCGGATCGCTTCACGGACGGAAATGGCCAGCATCAACGGCGGTTCGCCGACGGCCTTGCTGCCGAAAATCGTGCCAGGCTCCGCGGCGCGCTCCAGAAAATCTACGTGGAACTCGCCGGGGAGTTCCGTCCACGACGGCAGCTTATATGTGGACGCTCCCGCGGTAGCTAAACGGCCGCTCGAATCCCACACCAGCTCTTCCAGCGTCAACCATCCAACGCCTTGAATGAATCCTCCCTCGATCTGGCCGCGATCGACGAGGGGGGAAACCGAGTCACCCACGTCTTCGAGAATGTCGGTTCGCAGAATGCGGTACTCGCCCGTAAACGCATCTACCTCCACTTCGGAAACCGCCGCGCCGTAGACAAAGTAATGAAACGGCGTGCCCTGAAGGGTCTTGGGATCGTAATAGATGTCGGGCGTTCGATAATAACCCTGCGCGAAGAGCGGCACCCGCTGGCGATAGGTGGCTTCGCATATCTTCGCGAAGGGAATGGCCGGCTGCTCCGTGCCGGCGGCGAAAACCGACCCTCCCGCAAACCGCACGGCGCCGGCATCGCAACCGAACATTCCCGCGGCCACCTCCGCCAGCCGTCCACGAATCTCGGCGCAGGCATTGGCCACGGCTGCGCCGTTTAAATCGGCGCCCGCCGACGCTGCGGTTGCCGATGTGTTCGCAATCTTGTCGGTACGGGTGGGCATCACGCGCACGCTGTCGAGCGCAAGCCCCAGGCTCTCCGCCGCGATCTGCTGGATCTTCGTGTACAGCCCTTGCCCCATCTCCGTGCCGCCGTGATTGACCTGCACGCTGCCGTCGCGATAGACCAGCACCAGCGCACCGGCCTGATTGAAGAATGTCGCGGTGAACGAGATGCCGAACTTCACGGGCGTAATGGCGATCCCGCGCTTGGAGTGCGCATGCTCCTCATTGGAGCTTCGGATCTCCTCGCGCCGCTGGTCGAATTCGCTCGATTTCTTGAGCCGGAGCCAGATGCTCTCGATGCGCTCTGCATGCTTCACCGCTTGACCATAATGCGTGGTATCGCCGGCGCGATAGAAATTGCGTTCCCGGACAATTTCGGCCGGCAAGCCCAGCCGGCGAGCGGCCTGGTCTAGGATCTCTTCGATCACCAGCATACCCTGCGGTCCGCCGAATCCGCGAAATGCGGTCTGCGAGGTCTTGTGCGTGCGGCAGATCAAACCGGTCAGCTCCACCGCCCGCAACAAGTACGCGTTGTCGCAGTGGAACATGGCACGCGCCAGAACCGGCTCCGATAAATCCAGGCTCCAGCCGCCGTCGGAATAGAGCGCGATGCGCACGCCCTCCAGACGTGCATCCCGCGTGAACCCGGCGGCGTAGCGCGCGAGAAACGGATGGCGCTTGCCGGTGAGCGCGAAGTCGAGAGCGCGCGTAAGACGCGCCCGCACCGGGCGGCCGGTCTTCCACGCTCCCAGCGCCGCGATCGCCGCCCAAACATTCGCCTGCACCTCTTTACCGCCGAACGCTCCGCCCATGCGTAAACACTCGACGGTGACTTTATTGCGCGGGATCCCCAGAACGCGCGCGATCACTTCCTGCGTCTCTGTGGGATGCTGCGTAGAGGAATGCGCCGCCACGCCGCCCGTTTCATCCATCCAGGCGATCGCACATTGCGTTTCGAGATAGAAATGTTCCTGCCCGCCGATGCGCAGCTCGCCCTCAAAACGCAGAGGGCTGGAGTCGATGGCCGAAACATCGCCGCGCGCGATGCGCAATGGAGCGGAATGAAAACTCGACGCGCGGATCGCATCGTCGATGGTGAGGATCGCGGGCAGCGGCTCGTATTGCGTGGCGACTCGCGCCGCGCCCCGCTGCGCCGCTTCGAGCGTCTCGCCCAGCACCCACACCACCGGTTGGCTATGATACATCACTTCGTTCGGAAACAGCGGCTCATCATGGCGATTGGATCCCGAATCGCCTTCGCCAGGCACATCTTCAGCGGTAAGGACCGTCGCGACACCAGGCTCCGACATTGCCGCGGAGGTGTCCACCGACTTCACCAGAGCGTGGGCGTGCGGCGCCAGCACCGGCCAGGCATGCAGCAGCCGCGGGAAACGCGCGATCAGATCGTCGGTGTAGAGAGCTTCACCCGTCACGTGCTCGCGCGCGCTCTCGTGCGGAACAGCCTGTCCGGCTACCTTCATGCCGCTGGCTCCCGGCGTTCCCCTAGGAATTTCGCCAGCAGACTTTTGGAAACCGCGAGCCGGTATTCGGCCGACCCGCGATGGTCGCTGATGGGCTTGATGGAATGCTCGATAGCAGCCTGCGCACGCTCCACGGCCGCTTCGTTCCACTGCCGGCCGACAGTTGCGTCCTCCACCGCCGTGACGCGCATCGGTGTCGGTCCGGCGCCTCCGAATGCAAAGCGCGCGCGCACTACTCTGCCTCCCTCGCAACTCATCCCCATCGCCGCCGCCACGGTGCTGATATCGTCGGTGCGCCTCTTCGCCACCTTGTAAAAACGCACGAACTCAGGCAAGGGCTTCGGGATCTCCACACTCACGATCAATTCATCGGACCCCAGCACTGTGCGGCGGTACCCGGTGAAAAATGAGTGGAGCGGAATCGTGCGCCTCGCCCGCCGGCTCGCCAGATGCAACTGGGCGTCGAGCGCGAGCAACAGAGGCGCTCCGTCGCCAATCGGGGATGCGGTGGCGAGATTCCCGCCGAGCGTTGCGCGATTGCGAAGCGGTGGCGATGCAAACAGGCGCAACCACTCGTGGACCACACGCGGCGCGCCGCTCCAGAGCCGCGCGATCTCATTCAGCGGAAGACCCGCGCCGATGCTGATGGAGTTCTCGTCTTCACGAAATTCGCGCAGCTCGGCGATCGCCTCCAGGCTCACCAAATGACGCCAGCGACGCGCTCGCAAATTCGACTCGACCACCAGATCCGTTCCGCCCGCGATCAATTGGGCTGCGGGATCCTCGGCCAGAATCGTGAGACAATCTTCGAGCACGACTGGACGCGAGAATCGTGCGGCGGAATTCTGGTACTCCACCGCGCCCAGCGCCGGGGCCGGCCGCGACAGGCGGTCGAGAAAAGCTCCCGGTGGCGGGGCGCCGAGCGACGACGTGGCGTCGCGAATGGGCCGATACCCCGTGCAGCGGCATAGATTTCCTCCCAGCGCCTCGGGATCGCACGCGCCCGCTCGCCCCGGTCGATACTGCTCCGCAAAAAGACTCATCACAAAACCCGGCGTGCAGTAACCGCATTGCGACCCGCCGCCCTTCGCCATGGCTTCCTGAACCTCCGAAAGTTTTCCATCGGCGGCCAGAGCCTCCACCGTGAATATTTCGTGCCCGGCGGCCATGGGCGCCAGCATCAAACAGCTATTGACGGCACGATATTCGCATCCGGCTTGCGGTCCGGCATTGCATCCGGCGACCAAGATCACCGTGCATGCGCCGCATTCGCCTTCCGCGCAACCTTCCTTGGCGCCCGTCAGGCCTTGCGCACGAATCAAGTCCAGAAGCGTGGTTTGAACACCCGTATCACGCAGGAAAACACGCCGGTTATTGAGCAAAAATGCTGGGTATCCGGCGCCGGGAGTCGTCATTTCGAGCCCTTATATTGATGATACCGGCTAGGACGACGCGGGCGCTCCGGTCCTCTCAAAATGGTACGCCCGATCAGGCCGCCGCGTCCATGCTCTGCAAGATTCGACTGGAGATTGGGACCTGGGATGGATAGCAACGTACAGAAGCGACGCTTGTCGGCTGGAAGAGGGATCCATACCTACCGGCTTCACCCGCGCCGGTTTTGGTTTGCGCAAGAGGGATGGGCCGTGTGTCCTTGGCAGGCGGCGAATATATTATTGACCGCTTTGACAGGATCGTTTTGGAACGCAATGTCTCATTGCCCACTAATTACTCGGTGAAGGGCCGGGAGGACTGGTTCGGCCGCAAGGAGAGCGAGCTCATCCCGCGACTATAATGTAATCCGGTCTGGAGAAATCTATGAGGATGCTCGTGAAGCGAAAGACATTGTTTCCGACAGCAGTTTTGATCATCGCGGCTGTGGTTTCTTTCGGCAGCGGTGTTCCGGCGGCAGTTCACTACGTCGGCCATGACAGGGTCGCCGAAGTGATGTCTAAAGGCGGGCCAATCGTCAACGATCCGGGCCTCGTGGTCTTGGCACAGCGCCGCGAAGCTGGCCCGGTTGAATATCACGACCATACCAACCACGTGTTCGTCATGGTAGAAGGCGAGGCGACGCTGGTAGTGGGAGGGACCATGGTAGACCCCAAGCGCACAGCGCCGGACCAAATGCGTGCCCCTTCGCTCGAAGGCGGAACGATCTACCACTTGAGCAAAGGCGACGTGATCACGATTCCGGCAAAGACGCCCCATTGGTTCAAGGAAGTCCCCACCAAGACGGTAGCCTACTACGCGGTTAACATCGAGAGCGAATAGAAAGCTGTCGGAAGTGGCATCGGCTCCGCCCTCGCCCCGTCACTAGCTCTTCCTCCGCCGAGCCCCACACCTGACGGCAAGGTCCTGAATAAACCCACGGAGCCATACCGTTTAGAACGCAATTGATCATTTCTTGTGCTTGCCGTTCCCGTTCTTAGCTGGGATGTTCTCCTCCGCCCAGTTCAGGATCACATCCGCGACTTCAAGGTTGTTCGTGCCCAACATCATCATGTGCGTCGTGCCCTTGAACACCGGGTTCCCGAGTTCAGCGAGCTTGATGTAGTCCGCCTTGGCCGTTCCATGCCCGCTCGCGCGGCGGGCATTGATCTCGTTCACCGAGGTCTGGCACACTTCGCTGGTGGCCGTGTAGTCTCCCTTCAATGCAAGGTAGGGAATATTGTCGAAGTCCTCAGCCGTGAGACCGCTGTTTGGAAAGGAGCAGGACCCCTCGATGGTAATCAAGCCTTTCAGCAAATCCAGATGCCCCCTCTCCTTCAGAATGCGTGCCATGTGATGCCCCATGATTCCCGACTGAGAGTGCGTTGCCACGATCGCTCCGCCGAGCTTCTCGACCAGCAGCGCGAGATCTTGCGGAGTCCATGTGTTGGCCGGAGAGATCTCCTTGGGGTCGCATGTGGAGCACGTGGAGCCCGGTAGCGTCACCTCCGCATTGGGAACCAACTGCTTGTAGTACTCCAGAGCGTAGTAATTGTTGGGTCCAGCGGGCGCCTCAGCGATGGCTCCGGTTCGGGCAACTATGTTCTCATCCACGGCCGCGAGAGGATATGCCGGAAAATAACCGTCGGTGTGCCGAGGGTCGTCGTTCGAAGGATCTCCGTGCCGGATGAGCTTACCCGTGAGAATGGTCGAACCGGGTGGCGTTAGTTGGCCGAACCATGCAGTCCAGGCGCCATTGTCGGTGATCCTGCCGAACGGAGGAATCATGGGCAAGCCGTGCTCGATGTCTCCGCTCTTGATCATGGCTGCGGCCTCAAGGATGACGGACTCGTCGAACCCGGAACGTCCGCGTCCCGCTTGATCCACTAGGTAGGTGGAAATGCCCTTGCGCACAAAGTAGGGATACCAGCCTTCCCGCCCGTCCGGTGTCGACTCCAGGCAGGCCGCCGTATGACTAGAACCGTGCACCATGATTACCGGAGGCATGTTGCGCTTCTTGTTCTGTGGAATCTCGAATTGCACGTACATCTGACCAATCGTTATCTGATTGGGAATCGGCGCTTGATTGGCAGCGCCACGTGGGGGCACTGTTGCCTGGTAAGTGACCTTTGGCACGCCACCAATGAAAAAGCTACCCTGATCTTCGATCACCAGCGGCTTGGTCAGGAATTTCTTGACTTTTGGACCTTCTTGCGAAGCTGGGCTGCCCAACGATGCAAATAGCAGAATCGTGGGATAGAGACGCCAAACTAGTCTCATGGAACCTCCCCTTCGGCGGATCGATTGATCGACGCTGCCTCTGTAGATCATATCCTCCGTCCAGGTGCACTTTATAGACGGTTTCGACCACCGGCCAGAAAGGCTCCGTCCACGTCACCGTCGAACTGCGGCGGAGGGTGCCGGTGAAGTGAGGATAGCCCACCCTACTCAACTAACCATGCCTTGAGAATGTGATTGATTACTTCTTGTGCTTGCCGTTTCCGTTCTTGGGCGGGATGTTCTCATCCGCCCAGTTCAGGATTACGTCGGCGACTTCGAGGTTGTTCGTGCCCAGCATCATCATATGGGTCGTGCCCTTGAACACCGGGTTCCCAAGTTCACCGAGTTTGATGTATTCCGCCTTCGCCGTTCCATGCCCACTCGCGCGGCGGGCATTGATTTCGTTCACCGAGGT
>JASHQT010000112.1 GCA_030039005.1 Bryobacteraceae bacterium | reverse complement strand
GCGGTAGTCGCATCGCTCGCCTACATCCTCACGCGCTCGGGCGAGCTCGGCAATCTCACGTTGGCAAGCGTCTACTTCGCCGCCGCGCTGCCATTCTTCTTTTCCGGCGCCGTGGTTTCCATCGCCGTGTCCGAAGCCATCGCGCGCGTGGATCGCGTGTACTTCTTCGACCTGCTGGGCGCCGCGAGCGGCTGCCTGGTGCTGGTTCCGTTCCTCAATTATTTCGGCGGGCCCAACACGTTGATCGCCGCCTCGGTTCTGCTCGCGGTCTCGGCGGCCATGTGGTACAACATGGCGGGCACCATGCGCGGGCGCGCCGGGGCCGTCACGCTGGCGCTGCTGTTGGTGGCCTTGATGGCCTTCAACGGCAAGAGCCACGTCATCGACATTCGTTACGCCAAAGGACGCCGATTGGCCAAGGAAGCCTTCGTGCGTTGGAATCCCATCTCGCGGATTGCGCTGCTGAATCCGAGTTCCAGCGACCCCGAGATCGTCATCGACGCCGACGCCTCCACCGGCATTCCCAAGTTCGATCTCGCGCGTCTCACCGCCACCCAGCGCGCCAATCTCCTGCACGAAGGCCCCGGATTCCCGTACATGCTGCGGCCCGGCGCCAAGACGCTGGTGATCGGTCCAGGCGGCGGCTGGGACGTCGCGCGCTCGCTCACCGGCGGCAGCACGGACGTGACGGCGGTGGAGATCAACCCCATCATCGCGCGCACCATCATGCAGCAGCGCTTCGCCGATCTGAGCCGCGGGCTGTATTTCCGGCCCGAGGTGCATCTGTTCATCGAAGACGGCCGCAGCTTCGTGCGCCGCAGCAACGAAAAATATCAGGTCCTGCAGGCTACGCTGGTGGACACTTGGGCGTCCACGGCCGCCGGTGCTTTCGCGCTCTCGGAGAATAATCTTTACACCACCGACGCCTTCCGCGATTATCTGAATCACCTGACTGACGACGGGCTGATGGTGTTCACGCGCTGGGGTTTTGAACCACCGCGCGAGAGCCTGAGGCTGGTCTCGCTCGCCATCGCGGCTCTGCGGCAGCTCGGCGAAAGGTCCGTCGCCGGGAACGTGGTGGTATTGCGCGACCGCCCGCAAAACGTCGGCGCGTTCGGCGCATTAGACACGGTACTGATCTTCCGCAAGCCGCTTTCCGATGCCGGCATTGCACAAGTGAAGACCGCGCTCGGCCAGACCGATCTGCACGCGCTCTACATTCCTGGTGATGGTCCTGGCGACGCGCCGTCGAACGCTTTCGGTAAGCTGGCCACCAGCGCCGATCCCGAGAAGTTCTGGCGCGATTACCCCTACAACGTCGCCCCCGTGGATGACGATCGGCCATTTTTCTTTTACACCGTTCAACCCCGCGACGTGCTGAACTATCTCAAACGCGGCGGGGTGTCCGCCGATTACAAGATCAATCGCGCGCTGCCGCTTCTGTTTGAAGTTGTGGCGATCAGCGTGCTCGCCATCTTGATCGTGCTCGCCGTTCCTCCATTGCTACTGGGCGCAAGATTGCCCGCCGAGAAGGGTGAGCGCGGACTCTTGCTGTATTTTGTTTTTATTGGCGCAGGTTACATCCTGATTCAGGTGGCCCTCATTCAGAAATTCGTACTCTTCTTGGGCCACCCCACGTATGCATTAACGGTGATAGTTTTTTCCATGTTGCTGTCGAGTGGCCTGGGCAGTTACTGGAGCCGCCGCGTTACAGACCAAGCCAAAAGCGTGGGCCGTCTGAGCGCGGTTTTGATCGCGGTGGCCGCGGCGGTTTCCGCGCTGGCGTTCCTGGCGGCGCCGGTGAGCGAATTTGGCGTGGGATGGCCGCTGGTATGGAAAATCCTCACCACTGTTTGCCTGATCGCGCCGGCGGGATTCCTGATGGGCATTCCGTTTCCAACCGGCCTCACGCGCCTGGAAAAACAATATCCGCAGGCAGTCCGCTGGGCCTGGGCGTTGAACGCCGCAGCCAGTGTTTTCGGCTCTGCGGCCGCCATTTGTCTCGCGATTTACATCGGCCTGCGGGCAACCGTACTGACCGGTGCGCTGCTCTATTTGTGTGCGCTCTCGGTGGTGCAGTTACGCAAGAGCGTTCCCGTTTCCGAAGCTGAAGAAGCAGTGCTGCGTCTGTAGTTGTTTGTCGTTATGAAAAGTTCGCTTGTCGTTGCGGGAATTTACGCCAGTCTTTGCCTTCCGGCGTTCTCGGCGCCCTCCGCCGAGCCACCCAAGCTTCGTTTAGATGGAACGGTGCAACCGTCGAGCTACGCGGTGGATCTTACGCTGGTTCCCGATCGCGACACGTTTCGCGGCTCCGTGGATATCCATCTGGACGTTCGCACGCCCGCCGACGTGATCTGGCTGAACGCGGTGGGGCTGGATGTGCAACAAGCGACGTTCCAACCGTCATCCGGCGCAGCACTGCCCGCGCGGACGGCAGCCGGCGGCGATCAATTTCTCGGCTTCGCTTTCGATCGTACGGTTTCCGGCCCCGGCGTCTTACACGTCGATTATACGGGCAAGATCAGCCGCATCAGCAGCGCGGGTGTGTTTCAGCTCCAAGAAGACGGCCGTTGGTACCTCTACAGCCAATTCGAACCCACCGACGCCCGCCGCGCGTTTCCCTGTTTCGATGAGCCCAACTTCAAAGTGCCCTGGCAAATGGCGCTGCACGTTCCTAAGGACGATCTGGCGCTATCCAACACGCCGGTCGAATCGCAGTCGAGCGAAGCGAACGGCATGCAGGTGGTGCGCTTCAAGCAGTCGCCGCCGCTGCCCAGTTACCTGGTGGCGTTCGCCGTCGGGCCGTTCGATGTGGTGGATGCGGGGCGCCTGGGGCCCACGCCGCTGCGTGTGATCGTGCCCAAGGGCAAGAGTAAAGAAGCCGCGGATGCCGCCGTGGCGATCCCACAACTGCTGAAATTGCTGGAAGATTATTTCGGAATTCCCTTCCCTTACGAAAAACTAGACTCGGTGATTATGCCGGTCAGTGATTTTGCCATGGAAAATGCCGGATTAATCACCTACGCGGAAAGCTCGTTGCTGGCCAATCCCGCGACGGAAACCATCGAGCACAAACGCGAGCTGGCCGGGATTTGCGCGCACGAAATGTCGCACCAGTGGTTCGGCGATCTGGTGACCACCGCCTGGTGGAACGATACCTGGCTCAACGAGGCTTTCGCCACCTGGATGGAGCGCAAGATCCCCGGCGAATGGAAGCCGGACTGGCATCTGGACGTCACCGAAGTAAATGCGCGCCTGGGCGCGATGCGTAGCGACGAGCTCGCATCGGCGCGCGAAATCCGCCAGCCCATCGAAAGCAATGACGACATTGCCAACGCCTTTGACGACATCACCTACGAAAAGGGTGGCGCCGTGATCGAAATGTCCGAGCATTGGATCGGGCCGGAGAAATTCCGCGCGGGCGTGCAAGCCTACCTGAGACAGCACGCCTGGGGCAACGCGACCGCGAGCGACTTTGAAGCCGCCATGGGCGAAGCGGCGGGGCGCGACGTGGCGCCCGCGTTCAACAGTTTTCTGGATCAGCCGGGAGTCCCCGAAGTTTCGGTCAAGCTCAAGTGCGGCGAGCAGCCGGCGCTCGAAGTTTCCCAGAAGCGCTCGCTGCCCGTAGGATCGAAAGCCAAACCGCAACTCTGGCAGATTCCCGTCTGCGTGGCATACGAAGCGAACGGCCAGACGCAGCATCAATGCACTCTGCTGACTGAGCAAAAGGCGGACATCGCCCTCTCTGGCGCACAAACGACCGGCGCGCAATCTTGCCCCGATTGGATTCTGCCCAATGACGGCGAGACTGGCTATTATCAGGTGGCCTATCAGGATGATCTTTTGAAGAAGGTTCTAGCCGATCGCGGCAGCCATTTGACCGTCGCCGAGCGCGTGGGCGTGCTGGGCGACGTGGACGCGCTTTCGGCCGAAGGAGAAATCTCGGCGCAGGCGGCGCTGGCCTTGGTGCCCGAGTTCAGCAAAGATCCGGACTGGCATGTGGTGCAGGCCGCGGCCGATATCGCGGCGTTGCTGAAAGGCGAAAGCGTTCCGCCGAATTTGCGCGACAAAGGCGCGCGCTTCATTCGGGAACAGTTCGGCGACCAGGCGTTGGCGCTCGCTTGGGTGGCTAAGCCCGGCGAAAACGACGACACGCGCTTGTTGCGCCAAAAGCTGGTTCCGTTCGTCGCCAGCAGCGGCGAGCAGGAGCAGCTGATCGCGCAGGCCGGGAAGCTGGCGCGCGAATGGTTGATGACGCGGCACGGTGTCGGCCCCGATATGCTCGAACCGGTGCTGCGCGTGGCCGCCGAATTCGGGAATCGCGAGCTCTTCGATGAGCTAAAGACCGAGGTCATCGCCGAGCGCGATCATCACCTGCGCGAAGTCATGCTGGATGCCCTCGGCTCCTTCCGCAATCCGGAGCTGGCGCGCGCGTCGCTCGACCTGCTGCTCTCCAAAGACATCGACGTGCGCGAATCGTTTTATCCGCTGCTATTCGGGCCCATTTCGTTCCTGGACACGCGCGAGATTCCGTTCGATTTCGTGAAGCAGCACCTGGACGAGCTGCTGAAGCGGCTGCCGCGCGAAGTGGGTGAGGACTATGCCGCGATGCTGCCGTCCGTCGGCGCGACATTTTGCGATACCAAAGACCGCAATGCGCTCGATTCGTTCTTCGCCGATCGCGTGAAGGATTACAATGGCGGCCCGAGGACCTTGGCGCAAACGCTCGAAGGCGTCGACCTGTGCATCGCCGCGCGCAAGAGCATGGCGCCCGAGCTGACCGCGTTCCTCAATCGTTACTGAGCCGCGACGTTACCGAGCTGCGAACGTGAGGAGCGGGTCTACGCCAACGCGATCGGCCGCAGCGGCGCGCCCGTCCCGCCGCGTATCTTGAGCGGCGCGGCGATGAAGACGAACTCGTGCACGTGGTCGCGCGCGAGCTCTTCCAGGTTGAGAGCCTCGATGATGTGAATGCCCTTCTCGACGAGCAGGTGCACGTGAACAGGCATGGCCGCAGCCGGTACTTTCTCGAACGCGATGGTGTCGGATCCTGCCGCGAACACGCCGCGCTCACTTAGCCAGCGCGCACCCTCGATCTGCGGACCGGGTCCCGCCGCACCGTGCCTGGGCTCGCTGCCTCTACCCCCCGTTACGAATCGGGCGAAATCCTCGAAATGACGTGCCCATCCAGTGCGCAGTAGCACCACGTCGCCGGGTTCGACCGCGTTCTTGGCCGTTTTCAACGCTGCATCCAAAAGCGCGGGCGTGATCGCGAAATCCGTGGGTAGCGCGTCCATCTTCATCTCGCCCGCGATGTCCAGCAGCACGGCGCGCCGCAGGATGGGCGCGATGGTGTCCACGCTCATCGCGCTGAACCCGGTAGAGTCGTTCTGAACCCGCGCCGCCTCCACGCCGCCATACAGCTTGCCGTCGCAGGAGAAATGGCACAGCGCATCGATGTGCGTGCCCACGTGGCCGCCGAAAGCGATGGAATCGGCCGCGGAGCTCACTTGGCCGTCCAACATCATGTCGCCGTGCTTGCGTGTCAGCCCGAACACGAATGGTGGATGCGTGGGGAAATGCGGCATGCCCGCAAAATACGGGTGCGCTAAGTCGTACACGCGGCGCTCACGAATCAATTCGAGAAGCTCGGTCACGCGTTCGTTAGCGGCGGCGGCCTTCGGCCTGCTTGCGCGTCGCGTGCCGCATGCGCGGCTTGGCGGGCGCCACCGGCGCGTCTTTGGAAGCCCAGCGCCCTAGGCGATACACGCGCTGGTAACGCGCGGTCAGATTGGCGATCATGATGGTCACCGTGCCGCTCGCATCGATGGAATACGTCTCGGCGATTTCATGCTCGCTCGCCGCCGGCGAATGCGCCACCTCGACGCCCTCGGCATCGCGAATCGCGGGGTCAAAGGGGAACTGGATCTCGTCCCAGATCGTGACGTCGCCGCAAGGCTGGCCTTCTTCGTCCAGATGCGTGCATTCCAGATACCGGAAATGTCCGATGTTGTGCACGGGCCGGTAGCTGCGCCGGATTTCGAGCGCCCGCTCGCCGGGACCCGGCAGCGCCACGCCCTTGTGAAACAGTGGATCGAAAACGATGCGGCTTCCTGCGTCGCCTTCGCGCCACACGCCGAAGTAGCGCGTGAATTTCTCGCGCAGCACGTACCCCGCCTGCGCGTCGGCCTGGATCGCAAGGCCCAACGCCGTCGCCGATCGCGCGTGAATCGATCGCCGCGTTCGCCTTCCGAAATGCTCACGCAGAATGCGGCCCACAATGGGCAATTCGCTCCCGCCACCGGTCACGTATAGCGCTTCGATCTCCTTGCCGCCTTGCGCCTCCAGCAGATCCTCCACCACATGCAGCGTCTCCTCCACCAGCGGCCGGCAGCGCTCGTAGTAATCGGCGACCGGAACCGTCGCCGTGCTCCAGCCTTCGCGCACATTTTCGAGATCCACCACGATGCGCCGCGTATTCGGATTGATCGCCTCCTTGCGGACGCGGCATTCTTCGAGTAAACGGAAGTGCTCAGCCTGCGTGAGCGCGTGGCGCTGGTCACCGCTGGTGACCATTTCGGCCAGAATTTCGTCGAAATCGTCGCCGCCCAGAGTGGCGATGCCCTCCGTGGCAAGCGGCCGGTGCATTCTTTCGCCCACCTCCACCAGCGACGCGTCGAACGTGCCGCCGCCCAAATCGTACACCAGAATCACGCCGTTGATCTTGGTTTTGTGGCCGAACTCGATGCTGGCGGCCGAGGGTTCGTTCAATAGCCCAATGACGTCGCAGCCGGCTGAGCGGAACGCCTCCACGGTGAGGAAACGCTGGTTGGTATTGGCGTTCGCGGGCACGCCCAGCATGACCTCCAATCTTTCCTGCGGCAGCAGAGCGCGCAGCGCCGCGGCCATCTCGCGCAGCACCTGGATGAGCGGCACTTGTTGATCCGCCAACTCCAAGATGGTGTTCGGTCCCGCATCCTGCAACACGCGTTTCAAAGAACGGATGATGGTCCATTCGGGGTTCTGCTGGCACGCCCAGGCCTGCCAGCCGTAAACGCGTTCCTTCCCGCGGACCGCGACGAGCGTGGGGAACCACTCCACCGCCGCTCCCTCCGGCCCTTCGAACGAGAGCAGCGGGTAGTTGCCTCGATCCACTGCCGCCACCACGGTGCGAGTGGTGCCAAAATCAATTCCCAGTCTCAATGTTTCACCGGATTTGAGTGCCAAAACTTCCTCTTTCGCGATTGTAGCTCACCCGCGCATCGATTCCATATGACAAACTGAAGGATTGCCCTTCGAGAACTTCTTCGGCAACGCCAAGGTCGCGCAAACGCTGCTGGCCCTCACGCGCGCCGAGCGTATTCCGCAAACCCTTCTTCTGGATGGACCCGAAGGCGTGGGCAAAGCCACGCTGGCGCGGCGCTTCGCGGCAGCCCTGATCGGCGGCGCGGACAAAATCGAGCAGGACGATCTGAGCCGGGAAGCCAACGCCGAAGCGATCGCCGAGCGCGAGAAGTGGCCGGCCGATAAGCGCAATGACGATCCGCTGCTGTTCGCCACGCATCCCGATTTCCTCACCTTCCCGCCCGACGGCCCGCTGCGCCAAATCACCATCGAGCAGATGCGCATGCTGAAGGAGCGCGCGCAATTCAAGCCCCTCAACGGAACGCGCCGCGTGTTCCTGATCGATCGTATCGACCGCGCTAACGAACAGGCCGAGAACTCGCTGCTGAAGATTCTGGAAGAGCCGCCGGAGCATCTAATCCTAGTGCTGGCTGCGGAAAATCCTTACGACCTGCTACCGACCATCCGCTCGCGCGCGGTGTCGTTTCATCTCGCGCCGCTCACCAACGCCGAAATGCGCGCGTTCGTCGCCGCGCGCGGTCTCTCCGATGCCGAGAGGCGGATCGCGCTGGCGGCGGGAAGTCCCGGCCTGGCGGTCTCCATGGATCTCGACGTCTACGACGAGCGCCGCGCCGCGATGGTCAAACTTCTCGAAGTGGCGGCCGGACGCGCCCCCTTCGCCGAATGGGCCAAGCACGCCGAAGCCATGGCGCCGCGCAAAACCGAGAAGCTGGATGCGCTCCTGAACATCCTGTACGTACTGATCGAGGACCTCCTTCTGCTCTCCCAAGGCGTGGGCGAAATTCGCAACGCCGATATCCGGCGTGAGCTGGAGGCGCTGGCTGGACGCGTCTCCTTCCGCTGGATTCGCGCGGCGGTCAAGCGCGCCGACGAGCTTTCCGAACTGGTGCGGCGCAACATCCAGAAGAGCATCGCGCTGGACGCGCTGGTGGTCGAATTGCGCGCCTTGGCGGGTTGACCCGGCCGCACGACCCTTCTACACCGCCCTCCCCTTGCTTACCGAGGGTACTTATGATACGCTATCCTCGATAACCGAGAGAAGCAGGAAAACGACACGATGAGTAAACCCGCCGATCTGGTCCAGGGCACACTGGATCTCCTGCTTCTGAAAATCGTCGCTTTGGAACCGCTGCACGCCTGGGCGATCAGCCAAAGGCTGAAACAGGTCTCAGGCGATGTCCTGCAGGTCAGCGATGGCTCGTTATATCCCGCGCTCCACAAGCTGGAGCAAGAAGGCTGGATCAAGGCCGAATGGAAGGTTACCGAAAACGGGCGCCGCGCCAAGTTCTATTCGCTCACACGGCCGGGACGGCGTGCGCTGGAGCGCGAGGCCGCCAATTGGGAACGGCTCGCCGGTGCGATTTCCCAGGTCGTGCGTCTGAACGAAGTGTGAGCCATGACGGACTGGCGTTGGCTGCGAAAAACCATGCTCCGGCTGCGAACCCTGTTCCATCGCGACCTGGTCGAGCGCGAGCTCGAAGAGGAGTTCCAGTTTCATCTCGAAAGTCGAATCGAGATGGAAATGGCGCGGGGTCTCTCGCCCGATGAGGCTCGCTCCGCGGCCCTGCGCGCCATGGACGGCATGGAGCAGCGGAAGGAGCAATGCCGCGATATGCGCCGCGTGAATTATGTCGATCAACTCCTGCATGATCTCCGTTACGCCGCGCGGAATCTCCGGCGCAGTCCCGGCTTCACCACGCTAGCTGTTGCGATCATGGCGCTTGGTATCGGCGGCAACACAGCCGTATTCAGCCTGGTGAATCAACTTCTTTTGCACCCGCCGGGCATTTCCGAACCGCGGCGCATTGTCGTCCTGCGCTCGAAATACGACAAGCTGAACCTGGACTTTGAACTCGCCTCGCCGCCCGCCCTGGCCGATGCGCTCGCGAACCAGAAAATCTTCCAGTATGCCGCCGCCGCGCGCCCCGCCAGCTTTAACTATGCGGACGGAACCGCGCCGTTACGTTTGCAGGGAGCGTCCGTGTCAGCCGAGTGGTTCGACGTGTTTGGGGCGCGGCCCGTGTTGGGGCGCGTTTTTTCCGCCGGGGAAGACAAACCCGGCGCGCACCGCGTGGTCGTGCTGGCGTACAACGCTTGGCTGCGGCTATTCGCCGGCGATCCGGGTGTCGTCGGGCGAAGCATGGAACTCAATCAGCAGCTTTATCAGATCATCGGTGTCGTGGGCCGCGACTTCCGCGAACCCCGCGCCTCGGATCTCTGGATACCGTTGGCCCTACCGCCGGCCGCCTTTGCGTATCCGAACTGGTTTAACGGCAGTATGTCTGTGATCGCTCGGATGCAACCCACGGTTTCATTCGCTGAGGCCGCCGCGTGGCTCCAGTGGGACTCCACGCGCGTCGCCGCGGCGGCGCCGGCCTATCTCCGCACGCTGGTGAAGAACTGGGGATGGAGCATGCGTGCCTCGCCTTTCGCCGATTCGAACGCAGGAACGAGCAAAACGCCGATGCTGATCCTTCTGGGAGCCGTAGGCCTTGTGCTCTTGATTGCGTGCGCGAACATCGCCGGCCTGACGCTGGCCCGGACATCGACCCGCGTGCACGAATTGGCCGTGCGGGCCGCGCTCGGCGCCGGACGCGTCCGCCTGCTGCGCCAAGTTCTTGCGGAAAGCCTGCTGCTGGCTCTGGCGGGCGGCGCCGCGGGAGTGCTTTTAGCGCGACTCAGCATTAAGCTGCTGCTCAACCTGGCGCCTCAAACCGCAGGGGCCGGGCTTGACTCTCGATTGGATGGGTTCGTGCTCATGTTCGCCACCTTTACCACTCTGGCGGCGGGCCTGTTTTTCGGGTTCGCCCCCGCTTGGCAAAGCTCGCGTGTCGACCCGGATCGAGCCCTGCGCGGCAAGGGCCGCGGATTCTCAAGCTCTCGTCAGCACCTGCAGTATTCACTGGTAATCGCGGAAGCAGCACTGGCAATGGTACTGCTGATGGCGGCGGGCTTACTTCTGCGAAGCTTCGCGAGACTCGAAACCGTTAACCCCGGCTTTGACCCGCGCGGCGTCGTGACGGCTGCTTACACGTTGCCCCCCTCCACAATTCCCACGAGACAGGACATATTCACTCGCAGCGTACTGGAGAATCTGCGCGCTGTGCCCGGCGTCAGCGCGGCGTCGATCGCAAGACCCATCCCGTTCGACAACGAGATGGAGGGCGCGGCGTTCCGTATCGAAGGACGCACTCTCCCGGCCGGCGAACCGATGCCGCAGGGTGATCGGGGATGGGTAAGCCCGGGCTACTTCGCCACGCTCGGCATTCATTTGCAGCGGGGCCGCCTCTTCACCGATCTCGATCGCGCGGGCGCCCAGCCGGTGACAGTCATCGATGAGACGCTGGCTCGCCAGTACTGGCCCAACCAAGATCCGCTCGGCAAACGCATGCAACCGCTGTCGGGCGAGGGATGGTATACCATCATCGGAATCGTCAATCACGTGATGCACTCGAATCTGGCTGGAGAGCCCGGCCGCGGGATCTATTACGTCAGCCTGTTCCAGCGTCCGATGCCGATGGGAATCATTTTGGTGAAGACGCCGGGCAACTTGCCGGCTGCCGTGGCCGTCATCCGTACGGCGGTCCATGCCGCGGATCCGGATCTTGCGATCTACGACGTGAAGCCGATGGAGAGTCTTCTCGCGGATTCGCTCGCTCCCAGGCGCTTCGCGCTCCGCATTCTGAGCTTCTTCGCGGCCGCGGCCCTGCTGCTGGCTGCGCTCGGCCTTTACGGAGTTCTTACCTACGCCGTCATCGAGCGCACACGCGAAATCGGCATCCGCATCGCCCTGGGCGCTGAGAGCAATGCGGTGCTCGGACTCGTGGTCGGTCAAGGGCTGCGCCTGGCGGGGATCGGAGTAGCGTTGGGAATCGGCGCTGCGATTCTACTCGGGCGATTCATCCAAAGCCAGTTATTCCAGGTGCGCTCATTCGATCCTTTCACCCTGGCTGCCACGGCGTGCGCAATGCTGCTGGCCGCTCTGGCGGCGGCTTGGCTGCCTGCGCGGCGGGCGCTGCAAGCGGATCCGGCCGTCACGCTGCGCGAGCAGTAGAAACGCGGGACCAGCCGGCGCGGCATCCGGATGCGCACCGCCCCGGACGCGCTGGTGACCGAGTCCAGGTAATTAGCCCTGTAACCATCCGCGCGCGCGAGCGTCTGCACTGTTATGTGCCTGTTCCTTGCGGAGACCCTGGCAGTGTGGTTCAATAATTTTAGTTGAGCTTCTAATAATCCTCCGCATGGCCCCGGCCGGCTCTCCGCGCGTTTCGGGCCTGAATGGATCAACTCGAATCGTGGAGCGTGCCGTGGAGTCTGGGAACCGTAAGTTAATTCGTCCGTCTTTAAACGAAGTGAAAGACCACATGAACCGCCGTCCCAACAATCACCAGAAAAAAGCCGCCCCGCCGGATCAAACCAACGCCGAGAATTTTTACTACATGAAACAGATGCAGGCCAAGACGCCCATGGTTTTCGTGATGAAAGATGGCGAAACCCTGGAGGGCGTGATTGAGTGGTACGACAAGACCTGCCTGAAAGTGAATCGCGACGGGCACCCCAACCTGCTGATCTTCAAACCCAACATCAAGTACATGTACAAGGCCGGCAGCGAATAGGCCCGCCGCTCGCGCGCTGCATTACTCGATCTTCCGCAGGGCTTTGTCGCGCATCCCCAGCCGCCGCGTGCGCCGGGCTTCCGCTTCTTGAAAGCGGCGCTTCTCATCGTCGGTCTCGGGAATGACGGGCGGAACAGGAGCGCGCTTGCCCTGAGGATCCACCGCGACGAACGTCAGATACGCGGATGAGGTGTGCTTCCGCGCGCCGGTGACCAGATTTTCCACTTCCACGCGCACTCCCACTTCCATCGAAGTTCGAAACACGCGATTGACGCTGGACCGCAGAATGATCAACTGGCCGATGTGGACCGGATGCAGAAACGTCATCTGATCCACCGACGCCGTCACCACGGGGCAGCGCGCGTGACGGACGGCCGCGAGCGCACCGGCCAGATCCACCAGGTGCATCACTTTGCCGCCCAGAAGATTGCCGAACGTGTTGGCGTCGGTGGGCAGCGCGAATTCGGAATACTCGGAAACGGACTCGCGCACGAAACGTCCGTCCAGTTCCGGACTCATGCGGCGTCCCGTCTCCGGATGTAGCTTTCCAGGAAAACCTCAGCCTGGCGGCGAAGAATTGGGTCGGCCATCGCCGGTGAAATGCCGAGTGACGTTGTGCACTCTGCTGTACCGTGCCTCGCGGGCCAGCAGTCTCGCTCGAACACGTATTGGATCTGGATCAACGCGCCATCATCCTGGGCAACGTGAAACCGAATGGCGTCGTTCGCGGCCGAATCCCGCGGGAACTGCTCGCAGACCTCGCGGCCGTAGCCGAGGTTGCACACTTCGCGCATGCGCGCTTCTTCCGGCTGTTGGTTCCCGCTTCCCGGCGCGCGGCATTCGCCCGCGAACGCGTCGCCCAGCGGCATCCGCGGCGGCACACTCCACGGGCTGGATTCGAATCGCGCCACGGGGTAAAAGTACGGGCACGCCATCGCCCGGTATAGTAGCACGTAGGTATGCCCGATCGAACGGAAGTTCTCAAGCAGATGCTCGCGCAGGACCCCGCCAACGCTTTCGCGCGCTATGGCCTGGCGATGGAGCTGGTGAAGAGCGGCGAACTGGTTGGCGCGGTGGCCGAGTTCCGCTCGCTCCTGGCGCACAATCCCGATTACGCGGCCGCATATTTTCACGGCGGGCAAGCGCTGGAGAAACTCGGCGAGATCGAAGAAGCGCGTGATTTCTACGAAAAAGGCATCGAGGTCACGCGCCGCACCGGCGACGGCCATACCCGCAGCGAGCTGCAGGCCGCGCTCGACATGCTGCCGTTGTAACCGTTGCGTACCGCCTCAGCCTGGGAGGTGCTCGTCTCCCGGCTTCTTCCTCAGAAGTAACGCCCCGAAGGCGATCAGAATCAGGCCGCCCGAAAGGAACTGGGTCGCGCTGGCCGAATCATGTAGGAAAAACTCGATGATTCCCGCGCATGAGCTAAGACCGCCGATCAGGAGGCACAACCGTGCGCTCCCCTTCTTCGATCGCATCTTCGCTTGCCTAAATCCGAACCACGCTGCGCCGTTCACTAGGACGGCCGATACTGCGCCCACCAGGACGACGTCAAGAGCGGTAATTCCTGGCTGAGTGTAGACCCCAAAGAGCAATAGGACAAGGGTGATGTTCGCCAGCGCCAATAGCCATCTTTTTCTTGCAGAGCTTTTCTCTGCTGAATCCACCGAAAATGGATCGCTGGACATGTTTCCGTGAGTCTACACCAGATACGGCCAACGCCCGCGCAATGCCTTACCGGAAATTAATCCGCTGCCCCGACACCGATCGCCGGTCGCGTGCGTCCAGGGGAACGACTGGAGCGCCCATGCTGAACCGCCCCGTTCTCTTCATCGCGATCATATCCGCGACCGCAAGCGCTCCCGCCTGGGCGCAATACCCGAATTACCCGCCTGCCCCTCAGTACCCGGCGCAACCCTCTTATCCGGCGGCTCCGTCTTCTTCATACCCATACCAGGCGCCTGCGTCGTCTTATCCTTATCAAGCGCAGCCGCCTTCTTATCCCTATCCAACGCAACCGCCGCAACAGCAGCCCGAGGCCCCGCGCCTCGCGCCACAGGACCTCAGTAACCTGGTTGCGCCCATCGCCCTCTATCCCGATTTGCTGTTGAGCGAAGTTTTGGCCGCCAGCACGTATCCGCTGGAGCTGGTCCAGGCCGAACAATGGATGCAGGCCAATCCCGGGTTACGCGGCCCCGCGCTGGTCGACGCCGCCAAGCAGCAGAACTGGGACCCGAGCGTGCAGGCGCTGGTCGCGTTTCCGGACGTGCTCAGCCGGCTGACGAGTGACATTCAATGGACCACCGCGCTCGGCAACGCCTTCCTCGCCCAGCAGGCCGACGTCATGGACGCGATTCAGCAGCTCCGCGCCGAAGCCCGCGCGAATGGACGGCTCACCGACACACCGCAGCAGCGCGTTGTGATGGATCAGCAGAACGGCCAGAGCGCGATTGAAATCCAGCCCGCCGATCCGCAAATGGTCTACGCGCCCGTCTACAATCCCGCGTACGTGTGGGGACCGCCCGTGTATGGCGCTTATCCGGTGCTCGCTTACCCGCCGGTCGGCTACGGCATCTACTATGGAATCGGTGCATTTCTCGGCGCCTTCTTTTCAGGATTCCTCGCATTCGGAGGCTGGGGTTGGGGGCTAAGCTGGCTGACCCACGGCCTCTTCCTGAATTCGCTTTTCTTCGGCCATTTTGGATTTCACGGCTTCGGCGGTCCTGGGTATTTCGCCGGACGCGGTTACGCCGCGCACGTGGCATGGGCGCACGATCCGGCGCACCGGCTGGGCGTGCCGTACCCCAATCGCACCGTCGCCGCCCGATTCGGCGGTGCGTTTGGCGCCCGCGAGGGTTTTGGTGGACGAAGCGGCTTCGCGGGGAATTATCGCAATAGCTACGGCGGCCGCTCCTTCGAATCCGGCCGCGCTGGCAATTATGGATCGGGGTTCGCCAACGCGAACCGGCAAGCAGAAGCATATCGCGGCCTCACCGCGCGAGAATCGCAAGGCTCCAGCTATAACGGCTCCAGCGGCTACCGCTCCGCTTATCGCTCTGGCGGATACGCGCGCGAAAATTCATTCCGCAATTCCGGCGCTCAAGATTACAGCAGGCAAGCCGCGCGCGGAGGCTCCGAACAGACTGCGCGTTCCTTCCGCTCCTCTGAGCCGCGAGGTTCGAGCGAACACTTTTCGTCCCACTCCTCCTCGTCTCACTTCTCGGCGCCAAAATCGTCGCGCGGCTTTGGCGGGGGCGGGGGTGGACACTCGGGCGG